>CAYSVP010000014.1:5041-15742 GCA_964434595.1 uncultured Gammaproteobacteria bacterium
CATCGTCTCCAACAACGGGTTGAATATGATTTAGAAATGTTGCAGGAAATGGGGTATGTTAACGGTATAGAAAATTATTCGATTTATTTTGAACCAGGTCGAAAAACTGGTGATCCTCCTTATACTTTAGTAGATTATTTTGCCCATTTATGGGGTAATAATTTCTTAACTGTTATTGATGAATCTCATGTTACTGTCCCTCAAATTGGCGGAATGTACTCCGGTGATGTTGCCCGTAAAAAAACTCTGGTTGATTTTGGTTTTCGACTACCTAGTGCTTATGATAATCGACCATTGACTGCCTCTGAATTTTGGCAAAGAGTTAATAAAACTATTTTTGTCTCCGCCACCCCCGGTGAATTTGAATTAAACCAATCAAAAAATCAAGTTATTGAACAAATTATTCGTCCGACTGGCTTAGTTGATCCTCCGATCACTGTTAAACCAACCAAAAATCAAATTCCCGATTTAATAAATGAAATAAAAAATCGTGTTACCAACAAAGAAAGATCTCTAATAGTCACCATCACTAAAAAAATGGCTGAAGATCTAGCCACTTACCTTAGTGATCCCAATAGAACTGGTATACCACTTAAAGTAGCCTATCTTCATTCAGATATAGAAACTTTGGAACGTTCAAATATTTTAGATAAACTTCGCCAGGGTGATTTTGATGTTTTGGTGGGAATTAATTTACTTCGTGAAGGTCTTGATCTTCCAGAAGTCACTCTGGTAGCTATCCTTGATGCAGATCAACAGGGTTTTTTACGATCCCGTCCTTCATTAATCCAAATTATGGGTCGGGCATCCAGAAATATTAACGGTCAAGTAATTTTGTATGCAGATTCAATTTCCGAGGCTATGTCATTAGCCATTAAAGAAGTCGAGCGTCGGCGAAAAATTCAAATTAAATATAATTTAGATCATGGAATTACTCCCGAAACTATCAAAAAATCTATTCGTCCTCAAATTATTCAAAAACCAGTAGAGGATATTAATACAACTCCATTATTAGCAATTGATGTCGATTCTCTCACTCCTCCGCAGAAAAAGAACCATGTATCTAAATTAAAAAAAGAAATGCGTCAAGCCGCCGCTGATCTTGATTTTGAAACTGCAATTAAAATTCGGGACAAAATCAAACAGATTTTAAATTAATTTTTCCAACTCGACCCGAAGACAACACGAAACATTTACTATATAATACTAGTTTGTCTATAAATATTATTTTTTAGAAATTTTTCTTCTCTCTTTGTCAAAATAAAGGTGAACTTATGTTAGATAAAATAATCGTTAAAGGTGCTCGGGAAAACAATCTTCGTAATGTTTCCTTTGAGTTTCCTAAAAATAAACTAGTTGTATTTACCGGAGTTTCTGGCTCTGGTAAATCATCAATGGCTTTTGATACTCTTTTTGCCGAAGGGCAGAGAAGATATATTGAATCATTGTCTTCATATGCTCGTCAATTTATTGGTAATATGAAACGTCCCGAAGTTGATTTGATTGAAGGTCTGTCTCCATCCATTGCTATCAATCAAAAAGCTATTTCTCGCAATCCTCGCTCTACTGTCGGTACAGTTACTGAAATATATGATTATCTTCGCTTATTATTTGCCCGTATTGGCCACCCTCATTGTCCAAACTGTGGTCGGGAAGTGACTCCTCAAACTAGCAAACAAATAGTTACCCAAATTTTAAATAAAATAAAAACTGAAATTAACGGTAGTCCTTTCCGTTTTTTGATTTTGTCTCCGCTCGTTAGTTCTAAATCGGGTGATTTTCATGGTCTGTTGGATAATCTTCGTCGGCAGGGATATAAATATATCCGCGTTGACGGTAAGATAATTAATTTATATTCCGATTTCGCTGTTGCTAAAACCAACAAACACAATATTGAAGTTGTTAGTGATCGGGTAGCAGTTTCCAAAGAAAATCTTAAAGATACTACAGATTTATTTTCCCGATTAGTTGACAGTGTCGAAAGTGCCATGAAATTAAGCAATGGTCTTTGTTTAATTGCCCAGATTAATGATATATCTTTCGATTTTCCCGAGGATCCCAAAGAAATGGTCGATACTCTTTATTCAGAAAATTTTGCTTGCCCTCAGTGCAATATTTCTCTACCAACCATCGAACCACGACTTTTTTCTTTTAACTCTCCCCAAGGAGCTTGTCCTGAATGTAAAGGTTTAGGAAAAATAATGCAAATTGATAGAAGCAAATTTCCCGAATGGAAGGCTAAAATGTTAGAATCACGTTATTTTACTGCTGCTTCGGAAGCTATCCGCGAAGAACTTGAACAATACATGATCAAACAGAACTGTTCGGTTTGTCACGGTGCCCGACTCAACCCTGATGCTTTGTCTGTAACTATTAATGGTCAGAATATTTATCAAATTTGTCAACTTCCGATTGAATCAATGTTTAACTGGATCAACAGTTTAAACACTATTTTAATCAGTGATAAGGAAAAAGAAATTCTTGATCCAATCAAACGTGAACTTCATTTTCGTTTAGAATTTTTAGTAGCTGTTGGTTTAGATTATTTATCTCTTGATCGTGAAGCGGGTACCTTATCTTCCGGTGAATCTCAGCGAATTCGTCTTGCTTCACAAATTGGTACCGGTCTAACTGGGGTTCTTTATATATTAGACGAACCAACTATAGGTCTGCACTCCCGTGATAATGACCGATTAATCGCTACCCTACAAAAACTAAGAGATACTGGTAATAGTGTTGTTGTTGTTGAACATGACGAAGATGTTATTCGACATGCCGATTATATTGTCGATTTTGGTTTATATGCAGGCAATAAAGGTGGTGAAGTCATAGCCCAGGGAAATTTGGACGATATTCTAAAAAATAAACATTCATTAACCGGTCAATATTTATCCGGTAAGTTAATTATAAATTCTGTAGAGACGCATCATGATGCGTCTCTACCTCTAGTAAATAATCAAAAAATTAAAATCACCGGTGCCCGACAATGGAATTTAAAAAATGTTAATGTTGATTTTCCTCTCAATAAATTAGTTTGCGTTACCGGTGTCTCTGGATCCGGTAAATCAACTTTGGTTCATGATACATTATATGGTGGTGTTCGTCAGGCAACGCTTGGCGCTTATTACGGAACTATTGGTGAATTTGATAAGATAAGTGGTTGTGAAAATATCTCCGATGTATTGTTGGTTGATCAATCACCAATCGGACGTACACCTCGAAGCAATCCGGCTACTTATACCAAAGTATTTGATGATATTCGATTATTAATGTCAAAAACTACTGAAGCACAGATTCGAGGTTTCAGTCCAAATCGTTTTTCTTTTAATACCAAAGGTGGACGTTGTGAAGCTTGTCAGGGTCAGGGTCAAATCAAAATTGAAATGCAATTTCTTCCAGACATTTACGTTACTTGCGACGATTGTCATGGTACTAGATTTAAAGATGAAACCCTAGAAGTAACTTATAAAGAGAAAAATATTGCTGATATTCTTAAACTAACTTTTGATGAAGCTGCAGATTTTTTTAAAAATATTTCCTCACTTCGACGTAAAATTGCCACCATCCAAGAAGTTGGTCTTGGTTATCTTGAATTGGGTCAGCCAAGTAATACTTTATCAGGAGGGGAGTCACAACGTCTAAAAATTAGTCGTGAATTAGTTAAAAAATTCGACGGAAAACTTCTTTATATTCTTGATGAACCGACTACTGGTCTTCACTTTTATGACATTGATAAATTAATTAAGGTGTTACGAAAATTAGTTGATATGGGTAATACTGTAGTGGTTATTGAACATAATCTGGATGTTATTAAAAATGCTGATTGGATTATCGATATGGGTCCGGAAGGTGGTAATAAAGGTGGCTACGTTGTTGCCCAAGGTACTGTCAAAGATATTATTTCCTGTAAAAATAGTTATACCGGCCAATATCTAAAAAAACTAATCAAGTTATAATAATTTGTGATCGATCTCAAAAATTTACCTACTTCTCCAGGTTGTTATATTTATCGTGATTCGGCTGGGAAAATTATTTATGTTGGTAAAGCCATAAATTTAAAAAAACGAATTAATCAGTATTTTCAACGAGATGACGCTCTTGGACCAAAAACCCAAACATTGGTTTCTCAAATAGCCTCGGTCGAGACTAAAATAGTTGGCTCGGAAATTGAAGCTTTGATTCTTGAAGCCTCATTGATTAAAAAATACAAACCAAAATACAACTCTTTACTAAAAGATGATCGTTCCTATGTTTATATTATTATTACCAAAGATAATCTACCATTAGTTTACTCAACTCATTTATCAAAAATACCACCAAAATCAACCGTTTTTGGTCCATTTCCTTCTGGTACAGACGTCAAAATTCTTCTTAAAACTGTCCGTCATATTTTTCCTTATTACACCAAAAAACACGGATCGCAAAAATGTTTATACTGTCATCTTGGTCTTTGCCCTGGGCCAAATCCTAATCGGTTGAAATATCGTCAGACTATTGGCAAAATCAAAAAACTTCTTGGTGGTCGAGTCAAATCGCTTTTATTAAGTTTAAAGCGTGACATGAAAACAGCCAGTAAACAGGAAAAATATGAAATTGCCCTCCAGTTAAAAAATCAAATTGGTGCTATCAACTATATTGTTTCTGGTTGGAATAATTTAAATAATTTATTTCAGGATATTAATTTACCCGAAGATAAACAAAGTTCAGCCATTAATGAATTAATCACTATTTTAAATCCTTATTTTCCTCTAATAAAAATTAATCGATTAGAATGTTTTGATATTTCTCAAATGGGAACCCGGCATTTTGTTGGCTCGATGACAGTTTGGCAGAATGGTCAAATTGATAAAAAAGAATATCGTAAATTTAAAATAAACACCAAAACGACTCCTGATGATCAATTTATGATTAAGGAAGTCATTTGGCGTCGTCTTCGCCATCCAGAGTGGACGTATCCTGATGTAATTATTGTTGATGGTGGCAAACCTCAAGTAACCTCGGCTACCTCTATTTTTTCCTCAATTCCCGTTATTGGTTTAGCTAAACGTTTGGAAACGATTGTAATCAAAAATCAAGATGATTTTATAGAAATTAATTTACCGCCAAATTCGACTGCTTTGAATCTTTTAAAATCACTTCGCGACGAAGCTCATCGTTTTGCTAATCGATATCGACAGGAATTAATGAAAAAATCATTTCTTTAACAGTTCTCTCATTTTTTCAACTGTCTGCTTGTGTTCCGGTTTTTCAAAAAAATCTCTGGCTGGTGCTAATTTTATAATTAACCATTCTGCTAAAGCATTTTTTAAATCTAATGGAAACAGTTTTTCTGATTTATAGTCTTCAATTAATTCACTAACCTTAGTATAAGTAATATTCCCTCCAAATCTCTCGGGTCTTTCCACTAAAAATTCACCATCTTCTTCTCCCCAGAAAACTAAAGTTTTAACCCAATTTATCAAAGGATTAAATTCTACCTCTTTTGGTGGACCAAAAGCTTTTCTAACCTTGTCACGAATTTCATCAGGGGTATCGTGGATATAAACAGCACTATTCGGTTTGGATTTACTCATCTTCAACGATTCCTCGTCATTTTCACCTGTACTCGGCGGAGTTAATCCGGCAATTAAATTTTGATGGACAGCCACTGGCGTTGGGTAATTGCCGGGAATTTTTTTAATTGCTTCTCTGGCAATCACATGAGCCTTACGTTGATCCATGCCAGCGTGGGCTAGATTTACTCCCAAAGTTACAATATCGGCAACTTGAAGAGGTGGATAAAAAAGAGTCGCCATATCTACATCAGTTCCTTGTTTTTTACCCATTATTGAAATACTTCTCATATTCCTCGATAAAGTAACTTGCTTACCTATTTCCATAAAATTTTGCCAATGATCGGGTCGGGTTTTATATAACTCTTCTCCACTAATAAATTCAATTTGCGATCCATCAACATCAAAACATTTTAAAGAAGCTATCAATGCTTGTTTAAAGTAATTTTCTGAAGCCCAACGAATATCTTCCCATTTTCCACCCAATTTATTATTCAAAAAAGTATGAAAGTCAGCCAATAAAACTTTGCATTTAACCCCGGCTTTCAAAAAATCAGCAATTTTTCCCATCGACATCAATCCAGTTCCCAAGTGAACTAGTCCAGAAATTTCAAAACCAATATAGTGTTGAATTGGTTTACCATCATCAATTAATTTTTTTAAATCTTCTTCAGTTAATATCTCCTGGCAGTTGCGGGTTATCAACCTCATTTTTTCTTCTGTAGTCATTGCCTATTTTAACCCTTTTTTACTTCTTTGTGCTTTTTTACTGGTTAAAATCTCCACCAAATCACCAGTTTTTAATTTTGTATTAATTTTTCCCATTTTTTGGTTAATTATAGTTCCGATACAATGATCGCCAATTTCTCCATGAATTCTATAAGCAAAGTCCAAGGCCGTACTACCAGCCGGCATTTGAATTGCATCCCCTTTGGGGGTGAAAACATAAATATACTTTTCTAATACTTTAATTCGATAGTTATTTATATTTTCGTCTCCTTTTTGCCATTTAACCAGTTCCCTTACCCATTCATAACCCACATCACTATCCGCTCCATCTTTACTCATTTTATAAGCAATATGGGAAGCTGGTCCAAACTCGTTAAACTCATGCATCTCTCGGGTTCGAATTTGCACTTCCAGTGTCAACATATTTTTCCAATTTAAAGTTGTTTGTAGTGAGCGGTATCCACTTGGTTTTGGGTTAGAAATGTAATCGTCAAATTCATCAGGAAGATATTTATATTTTGAATGTAACAAGCCTAAAATAGTGTAACAATTCGCCACAGTATCGGTAATAATTCTGATTCCAACTCTATCTTTTACTTTATCTTTTCCTTTTTTCTTTATTTTTAAATAGGTACTGTATAAACCTTTTATCCGACCTTCGATTTTATAATCATTAATCCGATTAATCGATAATAATGATTCAATCTCAGTTCTAATTGTAGCTAAAGCTTTAATTTCCTGATGAGACAGTTCAGATAACCACGATTCCAATTCTCCGGCTTCTTTGGGATGTAAAATTTTAAAAGCATTATCTTCCAATAATCTTTTAAAATAATGTAATCCCACATATTCAGCAATTGGACTATATATACCTAAAATACGTTCAGCATTTCTTTTTTGTTTTTTTATACTCAAAGATTTTGTTGTTAAGATGTTATGTAGTTTGTCAACAGTTCTAACAATTAACACCCGGACATCATCCACTGAAGAAAATAAAAATTTTCTATACACCTCAATATTAGTTTCATGAACTTCAATTCCTTTTGTCAATTTCTTAACATCAGTCAATCCGTCAACCAACAGTGCCACCTCATCATCAAACTCGTCAGCTATTTTATCGATTGTTATCGAAGTATCCTCTATAACATCATGAAGCAAGGCAGCCACTATAGCTCTTCTTCCAACTCCCAACTGGGTAACTACTTTTGCCACCCATGCCGGATGAGTAAAGAAATCTTCACCTGATTTCCGGAACTGACCTTTGTGTGCTTCATAAGCCATATCAAAGGCCTTTTTTATCATTGGCTCTTTATCTAAATCCCATACCTTTAAATTTTTTTCCAAATCCAGCCACAAATTTTCACCCGAACTGTAAAGTGATAAATCCAGATTCATTCCACCGAAAATTATACACCAGTTATTTAACTAATTGAGAAAAAATTAACAACCTGTTCCAATCAGTGCCGATCGGCCAGCATGTTTGCAAAATCAATATTTCTTTATCAGCCTCAGTATAGGTTAAATATTGAGTTTCACTTGCCTTAACTACCAGTCTTTTATATACCTCATAGGTATAAACTTTACCATCTTTATTTATAAAAATATAATCACCGTTTTTTAATTCATCTAGAAGATAAAAAACCGCGTTTTTAACCACCATATTAAAACCTTGTTGAGTAGAATGAGCAAAAATATAAGTACTTTTACCTTTCCCTGATCCGGGATCTGCACTACCTTTTACCTGAGCTACAACATCATCATTTAAAACTTTAATATATTCGTCTCGATCATAAGGATTAACATTAGGAATAATTTGGGTATAAGCTAAAATTTTAGGAATAGTCAGCGAATATTCTTTGCTCGGTGGGGGATTAGTCTCAGGTTGGTAAATTATTTTTTCACTATTAACATTTTGTTTTTGACTAACAGAGTAACGAATTAATGCGACAGATAGCGGATAATATAAATATATGACATAACAAAGTGATACTAAAAATAGTCCGGTTGCAATTCTAAAAACTGTTTTTTGCCATGGGTTTAAGTTTCTAAAAATTATTCCACCACTTCCACGAATCTTTATATTTCGTTTTTTTGGTACTGGTCTGAAAAAATCCCCAAACATTAAGTCATTTTAACTAATTAAAAGCAGTTTGACAAAAGCAAATACATAGCTTAATATACTGATCTATCATTCACATTCGTCTCTCATTTTGAACGGATTTTTTATTTCCGTTTCAAAAATATTGAGGGACTTTTATTTTTTAAACAACCATGTCAAAAACCTACATAACCAAGGAAGGTTATCAAAAATTAACTAATGAATTGTCGGCATTAAGAGACAAGAGTAATCATCTTATTGTCCAAATTGAAGAGGTTGCTCAACCGGATGAATCCGGTGAGGATGGATTGGCAACTCAACTCAAAGAAGAATTAGAAGTAATTAATGAAAAAATTACTAGTATTGAAGATGTTTTGGAAATGTCAGAAATTATTAGTGGTAAAACTGGTAAAAAAGACTTAGTTGAAATCGGTTGTCAGGTAAAAATTAAAATCTCTGACAATAGTACAAAATGTTTTAATATTGTCAGCCACATAGAAGCAGATCCTTCCCAAAATAAAATATCAGACCAATCACCTTTGGGGCAGGCTTTAATGGGAAAAAAGATTAACGAATTGATCGAGGTTCAGGCTCCGATTGGTAAAGTTACCTATAAAATAATTGCCATTAGTTAGAGAAATTAGTTTTTGTGTTAAAATCTCTTCATGTCAGAACTGGAAGAAATTCGTCGTCAAAAACTGCAGAAGATTAAATCATTAGGTAACAATCCATATCCACAACCAAATCTGGTTAATCGTCAAACCACCCAAGAAGCTAGGGCGATGATGGACCAAACTGTCCTTGTTGCTGGTCGTCTACTTCTTCTTCGGGGTCACGGTAAAATTTTATTTGCTGATCTTCATGATCGTAGTGGAAAAATCCAACTATTTTTTGAACAAAATACTCTCAAAGAAAAAATGGATCAGGTCAAGCTTTTTGATCTCGGCGATATCATATCCGCTACTGGAACTGTTTTTAAAACTCAGGCCGGAGAAATAACTATTAGGGTCTCCGAATTTCAAATTTTAGCCAAAAATCTTCGCCCTCTCCCAGAAAAATGGCACGGTCTTACCGATATCGAGGAACGTTATCGTCAACGATATGCTGATTTAATTGTCAATCCCGATTCTCGTCAAGTTTTCATTACCAGAACTAAAATATTATCCGAAATTAGGAATTTTCTAGACGATAATGGATTTATGGAAGTCGAAACTCCTATTTTACAACCGGTATACGGGGGTGCATCGGCCAAGCCTTTTGTCACTCACCACAACGAATTAGAACAACAAATGTTTCTCCGTATCAGTGATGAGCTATATCTAAAACGCCTAATTGTTGGTGGATTTGAAAAAGTATACGAAGTTTCTCGAGATTTTCGTAACGAAGGTGTTTCCCGTTTTCATCATCCCGAGTTTACTCAAATTGAATTTTACTATGCCTATGTTGATTATGATGAATTAATGAGATTTACCGAAAAATTATTAACTCAGGTGATTACTAAAATTAAAGGTAATCTCAAGTTTTCTTTTCAGGGACAGGAGCTTGACTTTACCCCGCCATACAAACGACTTACATTTCGTGAAGCAATCTTGGAAAAAACCACTATCGACATAGATCTCATAAAAACCGAAGCTGATTTTATTAAAGAAATTACTGATAAAAAAATAAAAGTTGATATTAGTCAAGCTGTCGGTTTAGGTGCTTATTTTGATACTCTCTACAAGGAAGCTGTCCGTCCCTTTTTGATTGGACCGGTTTTTATTACCGATTATCCGGCAGAAATGATCGCTCTAGCTAAAAGAAAAGAAAACGATCCGCAAAAAATTGCCTCTTTCCAACTTCTAGCTTGTGGTGCTGAATTATTAAAAGCCTACAATGAATTAAACGATCCTCAGGATCAAAAAGATCGTTGGCTTGATGAAGAAAAACTAGCAAAAAAAGGCGCTCAGGATACTATGCAACTCGATGAAGATTATATTCGGGCACTAGAATACGGTATGCCACCAACTTCCGGCTGGGGTATGGGTATTGATCGTTTTACTCAATTTTTGACCGACCAACCCACCATCAAAGATGTAATCTTATTCCCTATCATGCGGCAGAACTAAACAATAAGTTTTATTGGTTGGCCTTATAGACCACGTCTCCGGGTTTAACTAAGCTGTCAACTTTAAGACCCACTTCACTGCCCACCTTAGCAACCTCAACAGATTCATGATCTACTTGCATTGATTCAACTACTTGTTCAACTCCAACATCAAATTCACCAATTCTTATCTTGTCGCCAACACTAATTGGCTCATCGGTTACTTCTAAAACCGC
>CAYSVP010000015.1:0-14362 GCA_964434595.1 uncultured Gammaproteobacteria bacterium
TTTTTTGCCAGTGGTTATTGGATCTTTTCTTAGAAAAACTAAATATTATTCGACCAAGACTAATGCCAATAAAATAGATTATTAAACAACCAATAAATGTAAAAATTTTTTCAACAATGGTTTTAAAGTTTTTAATGAATTTGAACATTTTTAATTTTAACGATTATAAAATATTTTAGGAAAAACAAATACTAGGTGAATTTATCATAAAAAGCATTCTTGTAAGTTGTTGAAATTGAGTCGGATCGATTTGTTGATTTGAATCAGTCATCGCTTCGTCTGGATAAGGGTGAACTTCGACCATAATTCCATTCAAACCGACAGCTTTAGCTGCTAGACACATTGGTATTATAAGATCTCGCCGACCAGCTGCATGACTGGGATCTATTATGACTGGTAACCCAGTCTTTTGTTGTGCAAGAAAGGCAGTTTGTAAATCAAGAATATTTCTTGTATCAGGAGAATAACCTCTTATACCTCGCTCGCAGAGAATAATATTAGAATGATATTTCCGAATATAATCAGCTGATCCTATCCATTCTTCTAGTGAAGCTGACATACCCCTTTTTAATATAATAGGAATATCATTATTTGTAGTTAATTTACCTATTTCTTCGAGTAAATTGTAACTTTGGGAATTTCTAGATCCAATCCAAATTAAGTCAAAACCTGCTTTTAAAGCTAAATTTGCCTGATCGACACTACCGACTTCCGTAGCAATTTTTATACCTGTTTCTTTTTTAGCGTTTACCATCCATTCAATAGCAATGTTTCCTGATCCTTGCCAACTACTAGGTAAGGTTCTTGGTTTCCAAATACCACCACGAAGAATAACGTTTTCATTAATAGATATAAGTTTTTTAGCAATATCAAGGATTTGATTTTCGCTTTCGACAGCACAAGGTCCGGCAATAGTTACCCAACTATGGTAAAAAACATTCTTGAGCATATTTTTTTAGAAAGGCTTATCATAGACAAGACGATCAATATTGGTACATTTTCTATTAAATTTTAATTCTTTATTTTTAATAAAATGAGTGTTACCCACAACATAAATTTTTTCTTTAATCATGGGGTAACTTATTATAAATTTCTGTTTAGTTTTTAAACATTCCTGATTACAGCTATACGTTTCATATTTATTTCTTTTGGGAGATAGTAAATGGGGGAAAAGACAACGTTTGGTTGTGGTCATAAATAGATATGGAAAATAGATTGTAAAATGTATATTTTTGAGGAAATGTTGAGGAATCTCGATATTTTCTATATTTTTATCAAACTCAATTCTGTTGACATGATATTGATTATGCAACATTTTAAGAGTGTTTTTATTTTGGAGATATAAATTTTTTTTAAATGTAAAAATGTTGTTAGAAATAATCCGTCCAAGCACAGGTTCGCAGTTAGGATATTTTGTGTGAATAAGATTGAGGACACCAAAATCATTAACAATAACTTCAAAAGACTTGTTTTGTTTTTGAAACAAGCTAATTAAGATATCGATTTGTTTAAGACCATCTTCGTTTACAATGGGGGTGAGCAAAGAAATATTCTTATTGGGAAACTCTTTTATAAATTTTTCGGTAATTTGGGGAGTCGGTAAAAGATGCTGACAGAACTCTGAACCAAAATAAATACGAGAGAAACTTTTAGCTTTTTTAAAATTAGGTTTAAAAGTTGAGATTAAAATTACTTTTTCCATAGTTGTTAATTAGTTGTATATTGCTTTGCTAAAAAATTTTTTTCGTTCCAATTAATATTGTCATATTTTAGAGATATTTTTTCTGCGTCTTGTCTAAATAATGATTTTGATTTTGATTTTTTAATATGATTAAGTAGTTCTTTTAAATACTTTACTCTTTTGATTTTTTCTTCAATTGGAAAACCGCGAATACCTAATTTAACTGAACCAACTTTTAGTTTATTAAAGTCGTATAAATAGCCTATATGATCGAAAACAGGAGGATGAAAAAGCAATTCTTCCATTTTTTGGTTTATTTTTTTATTTATACCAAAAAATGTTTTAATTTTAGGTTTAAAAATACATGGCATCATAGGTAAATTTGACTTTTCTCGGGTAAACAGATCATCGTTATGATATCGACAAATACCATCTATGTTGTTGCAATTATTATATAGAAGAAAAAAGACCTCAGTCTCAATATCAGAAACATTGTTAAACACATCTTTATATTCTTTAGGTGTGAATTGTTGAGGAATAATAATTCTCGCAATATTTAGATTTTTATAGAATTTTACTGTTTCAGAATTATAACAGGCAGCTAAACTACTTAGATGAAGTCGGGTTTTAACCTTTAATTGTTTGCATAAGTGTATAAGGGAAAGGTCTGTGACAATGAATGCATCGATACCTAAAGTATCTAATGTCTTCAGGTCAGAACTAATACTAGGAATTAGTTCGTTGGTAAATTTGGTTTCATTTAATACCAAAAATAGTTTTTTTTTGTATTGATGAGCTACTAATATGGCTTCTTTTAGTTCATCAATATTTTTGAGGTTGTATTTTGATGTATTAGGACGATGACCGAACATACCATTACTGGTGATACTTAAAATGCCACAAAAAAAAGATGAGGCGCCAGCGTCGACGAGAGGTTTTATATCACTTACTTTATCGATTCCAACTATTATTTTCATTGAGGAGATGACTAATTGGGTTAATTGTATTAAACAATAATATATATTAATTATATCTTATTTGACATACTACGGATGTAGTAGTTGAAAAGCCATTCGAGCGTAGTCAATTCGATTACATGCACAAATTTTACAGGGTTGTCTACAGTTTCGAATTACTTTTCTTTGTTGTTGAGAAAGTATACTAAACCAGATTTCTTTAGCAGATAGATTTTTGACAAAAAGGTTACCTATAGGTGCAAATTGGAAACAAAGCCGAACATCACCTTGTGAATCAAAAATAAAGTTGTTAATTCCGGCTCTACAGGTTAATGAGTCAACGCTCAATGGGTTCGAATAATAGTTGTATACACTCTGAAGATTTCCAGAACTAAAGGAGTATTTCCAGTCTCTCTTTTTAAGTTTGCTAATTTTATAAAAAATACGAAATAGTTTTTTGTTGTTTGAGGGCCAAGAGGCTATTTTATTGTAATCTTGTTTATGATAAGTGCCAAAATTTGGCATTAAACACTGGTAAATAATTTCCTGGGTATTTTCTATTTGACTAATATGTGCAATATCTACCAATTCGTTAATATTCTCTTTCATTACGATAGTATTTATATAAATTTTCGGATAGGATGATTTAGATTTATATTTATATTTATTTAATAAACGAATGGCATTTACAGCTCTACGATAAGATCCTTTTACTCCCCTAATATTGTCATGGGTAATAGGATTTGATCCATCTATAGAAATAGTAATAGCATTAAGGTGAGAAGATACTATTTTTTGAGCTAATACATTATTAATTAAATAGCCATTTGAATTAATAATGGTGTAAATACCTTTTTGGTGACAGTATTCTATAATTTGAGGTAAAAAAGGATTCATAAAAGGTTCACCTCCGGTTATTAATAACTGAAAAACACCTAACCAGTCGTATATTTTGTCAATAATTATTTTTGCTTGATCGTAGGTAATAGGAGGATGGGGTTTGGTTTTCCAGATATCGCATTGTTTACATTTGAGCATACAACTTTGACTAATATTAAATATAATGGAGGTTGGCTGATTTAATGGTTTGTTTAAATTTACTGAGACAGCGGTAAGTATTTTTTGTGCAAAAAAACGCAGTTGATTTGTCATTCAGATAATGGTAACACGAGCGATTTGAAAATTAATTAGAATAACTGAAATACAATTTTCGTATATAATCACTCTATGGTGAACTTTGATGTAAAAAATCCACAGTGGCGAAACTTTTTGGGAGCCATGATACTAAGAGATTTGAAATCGCGATATAAGTTAACGAAGTTGGGATTTTATTGGTTGATTATTAATCCGATATTACAGATGATAATAATTGGCTTTGTTTTTCAATATTTTGTGGCTATTCGTATTGATAATTATTTTATTTTTTTATTTATTGGCATAATAACTTGGAATTATTTTTCGAACACATCAGCTAAAAATTCAACCATTATTATAAACGAAAAAGCTTTGATTCAAAAATCAAACTTTCCTCGGGAAACTATTATTTTGTCGACTGTTTTTACTCATCTGATTAACTTGTTGATTTCATTGACAATTCTTTTAGTATTTCTGCTTTTTTCCCATAATGGCAATATAGCAAAATGGATTTGGTTGCCGATACCAACTTTGTTATTGGTGTTTGTGACTTTGGGTGTTTCTTTAATTTTATCAGCTATGAATGTAAAAAAAAGAGATGTGGAATTTATGTTTTCGGCAATATTACCTTTATGGTATTATGCAACACCGATTATTTATAATTTAGCTATGTTGCCTAAATCAATTTCTTGGTTGTTTTATATAAATCCAATTACTTTTATCATAGAAATTTACAGATATATTTTATTGGGAGTACCGATACAATCAGTTATTGGCTGTTTGGTTGGGTTTTTTATAGTAATAACTATTTTATTTTTTGGGGTAATCTTTTTTTGTCGGGAATCTCCTGATTTTAATGATTGGATTTAATTTATATGAAAAAAAAGAAAATTGTTGAAATAAAAAAACTATGTAAAACATATAATCTTGAAAATTTTTCATCCCCATTTTACGCATTAAAAGACGTAGATTTAACAATAAATAAAGGAGATAATATTGGAATAATTGGTGGTAATGGCGCAGGGAAGACGACTTTATTAAAGATAATTGCTGGCATTATACAACCTAATTCAGGAGAAGTTAAGGTAAATGGAAGAATCGTGACTCTGATGAATCTAGAAGATGGGTTTAAACCTGAACTTAGCGGAAGGGAGAATATATATCTTAATGGCCTATTAGTAGGAATGACGAATGAACAAATTGTAAATCACATGGATGAGATAATTGAATATTCAGGTATTGGAAATTTTGTTGATGAACCTTTTTATAAATATTCCACGGGAATGAAATTTAGACTTGCATTTTCAGTAGCTATTGCAAGTGAGTGCGATTTGTTGATTTTAGATGAGATGTTTCTTGTGGGAGATTTTGACTTCCAATTGAAACTTTTTCGGTCTTTGAAGAAGATTCAAAATAAAAATCAAAATATGGCAACAATTATTTGCTCCCAAGTGCCAGATTTTGTTTGGGGTTTTGCCAGTAAATTCTTTATTGCCGACAAAGGAGAAATAAAGGAATTTAAAAGAGAAGAAATGGCTGCACTTTTAAGGAAAAGATACACTGTTTGGAAAGATGTTTTGGACTTAAAAAAAGTATTATGATAACTCTTAGGGGTCAGTTGAATTTACTACTACGATTACTCTCGGATTCTGGTCTCATTTAAAAAAATGGAATAAAATATTCTCTATTAAGAAATAATACTATGAAAATACTATTTGTTAAAACAACTATTGGATCTTCATTAGAGTCGAATGTTGATATTGGAATAGCATCGATGTCGGCGGTTTTAAAGAAAAATAATCATCAAACAAGTTACTATCTTAATAATGATCGTCGTAAACTGAACGGATTAGTCGACAGAATAACTACTTTTAAGCCAGATATTGTAGGCTTATCATCTACAGAGTCTTCCTTTAGGCATATAAACTATATAGCGAGGTATATTAGAAAGCTTTTTCCCAAAAAAATTATTGTTTGCGGTGGGGTTGATGTAACCCTTGACCCTAATCGTTATATTAAAAATAGAAATATTAATGCAATCTGTTTGGGCGAAGGAGAATATTCTTTTTTGAAATTTATATTAAATTATGCAAAAAATAACGATGACTATAAAAAAACACGGGGTTTTTGGATTAGAGACGGAAAAAAAATAATTAAAAACTTGCCTCGAGAAACATTAGTCAATTTGAATGAATTGCCTCCATTAGATTTAAAGATATTTTATGATGAAGATTTATTGTTTAATCAATCAACTGGAAGTGGTTATAATCAGACAATAGAATTAATTTTTTCTCGGGGATGTTATTACAATTGTACGTATTGTTCGAACCAAGCTTTACGGAATTTTTATGGTAATGAATATGTAAGATTTGAGTCACCAATAAAAGCGGTAAAAGAAATATGTTTAGTAGTAAAACAATACAGTCCAGATTATTTAGTCTTTCACGATGACTGTTTTACAGTAAATAGAGCGTGGTTAAAAGTTTTTTTGAAAGAATATAAAGAAAAAGTTAATTTACCTTTTAAATGCAATACCAGAGTGGATTTGTGTGATGACGAGGTTTTAAAATTGTTGAGAGAATCAAACTGTGATTGGATTCAGTTTGGTTTAGAATCTGGTGATACAGATTTGAGAAAAACGATTTTGAATAGGAAAATGAGCGATTATTTAATAATTAAGATTATTAATAGAGCTAGAAAATTAGGAATAAAAATTAGAGTTTTTGTACTTTTAGGTTTGCCTAAAGAAACGCCGAAAAAATTTATTAAAACAATAAAATTAGTAGCTCGAACAAATGCCGATGATTATGCTTTGAATATTTTTAGACCATATCATGGAACAAATCTATATTTTTATTGTAAGAATCGAGGATTAATTCTAGAAGATAAAAATAAAGAAATTATAGAATGGAAAGAGACAGTTTTAAAAATGCCTTATTTTACTAAACAAGACATAATGTTTTATTATAAGAATTTTGATAGATTAATGAATTTATATAAAAAAATTAGTAAGAAAAAAAGTATAAAGTATATAGATAATCTCTATTTTTGGGCAAAAACAATTCCACCAAGTAAAAATATATTGGCGCCTATAGCACAAGTACTAATAAAAGTATTACAAAATTTATAACCATTCACAATCATTCATACGGGTAAATTTAAGTGAAGGCGTAGCCATATCAATATATTCCAAAGTGTTTTTTGTTTCCCAATGGTGAGGAATACCCCTAGGAACAAGTATAAAATCACCAGGTTTTGCATGAATTTTTTTATTTCCAATGAAACCCCGGGCTTCACCATTAATAATGTATAAAAGAGAGGTAATTTGGGGGTGTAAATGACAATTAATTTTTTTTAAAAAAAAGTGATAAATACCTAAATTTGGTTGTTCGTATAGAGTTCTAAACTTAAAATCTAATTTTTTATTTTTCATCTTTTTAAAATTATTTTTTAGATTAAATTCTTGACTATATTCAGAAAGCTGTCTAATCTGATCTATTTTCCATTGGCGTCGTTTATTAATTCTATAAGTTAAATAAAGGGCAATAAAAATGTTTTCAATAATCAAAATTGTTAGTGTTGTGGAAATACTAGACATTGTTGGATATTTTTTTTATTAAATTAATAAATATATTTTCGCTTTTTAATTGATGGGCGTAGGTAGTGCAATATCTACAAAGTATATCTGTTTTATCGTTTTTAAGACCTTTTTGAATTTTTAAATATTCCTTGTCTGTAAAGAGGGAATTGTAGTCGGTTTTTAATAAATTTCCTAGTACATGTTTCATATTGTAGTCTTGGCAGCAAAGAAGAACATCTCCATTGGGTAGAAGAAGATTAGCATGTAAGTTCCTTTCACAGGCTATCGGACCAGTAATTTTTTTTTGATTGTAATATGGAAAAGATAAGTTTCCGGCTCTATTTTGAATAGGTGTATGAATGATTTTTTTTAAATATGGTTTTAATTTTGGATTAATAGCTGAACCGTGGTAGTGATATTCAGCAACAATACCACTGTCGATCATTTTTTTTAGAGTTGCGATATATTGGGGATTAATATCAATGTTTTCAAAATTTTTATCAATTGATGGAAGATGAATCATAAAACCAAAAGGATAATCAAAATTTGAAAGATGTATTAAAGTTTTAACATCTGATACATTCATACCGACAAGAGATGTATAAATAAAAAGACGGTGGCCTTTATTGTGAGCATAAGAAACCATTTCAGTACATCTTGGGTTTAACCAAGGTTCACTCATTCCGGAAAAAATAATAGTAGTTTCAGAAGGGACTTTATCTAGACAGATTTTAAATAAATCGAAACTCATTTGATAAATATTACTGATTGATGAATATTTATGAATAATTTTGTCTTGAGGGCAAAATTGACAGTTATTTTTACAACCGATGTTGGTAGAAATTTCTAAAAAGTTCATAAAATTAATTGAATGATATTTTATTTGTGATTAAACTCTTCAGCATAATCGTTTTGAATAGGACAATGTTGACAGATATTAATTTTAGTTCTGTCTTGAATAATTTGTTTCTTAATCTTTCTTAAGAGGGGACTCTTCCAAATTTGACTAATTGACTGTTGTTTAATATTACCTAATTCTATTTTTGAGTAATAGTCAAAAATACAAGGATTAACAGTACCATCCCAATTGATAAGTAAGGCATTCCAGAGAACACACGGTTGATTTTTATTTTTTTTATAAATGGAATAATGGTTAGTTTTATAAATTCTTAATTTTTCCGACTTTGGTAAAAAATTAATCTTATTACTTGAATTAACCATTTCAAGACTTAAGTATTTCATAACAAATTTAGCGTTAAGGTTTTTAGCCATTTGTTTGGCTTTTGCAATTTGTTTTTCGTTATGTTTCATGGGAATAAATTGATAGAGAATAGTAGGATTATCAATTTTGTGTGTAGATTTATAGTCACGTAGTAGCTTTAGACCATTGATTACTTTGAGAAAATCAACATTTTTACGATAAAATGAAAAAGTTTTTTGATCGGTACCGTCCATGCCGACATAGAGTAGATCTAATCCAGATTTTATTAAACGAGGAATATTTTTAGAATTATAAAAAACATAACCATTGGTGCTACTAACAGTATAAATTTTTTGTTTTTTCGCATATGCAATCATTTTAAAAATATCTTTGTTAAGAAACGGTTCCCCCATATTCCAAAGATAGATTGTTTTGATAAATGGAGTACTTTCATCGATAATTTTTTTGAAAGTGACAAAATCCATATATCCGGTTTTTCTTTTTAATTGTCCAGTTCCAGTAGGACAAAGAGGACATTTAGCATTACACAAGTTGGTTGGTTCAATAAATAACTCATCAGGATAAAGGAAAGTATGTGATATTTTAAAATTTCTAATAATTTGATTTATTATTTTGTTGATTGATCGAGAAAAAAAGTATCTTGAAATCATGGTATGGTAAATAGTTGATTTTTAATTATATCAGCTATAATTTGTTGTGGCGTTAAAAAAAGTCTTTCCTATTTCAATACTGATATGTACAAATAATCGGCCTGAAAAACTAAAAAAATGTATTTTAAGTATTTTAAAACAAACTTTTTTGCCACAGGAAGTATTAATTGCTGATTCTTCAGATACAAAAGTTAATAAAAAATGGATAGGTAGTTTTTTCGATAAAAATCAAGAGATCCACAAAGAAATTATTGAAGTTAATAAAAAACTAATACCATTATCAAGAAACTTATTAGTATCTTTGGCTAAAAATGACTTGTGTATATTTGTTGATGATGATGTTGTCCTAAACAAAAAAGTGTTAGAAATATTTTATAATTTTATGTCTGATGATACTGAAACAACAATACTTGGGGGAGTTTGTAAACCAGATAAAAAGAATGTTTATTCAGAATATATGTATAAAGTTCTTTTTGACTATGTTTTAAAAAGTAGTAATAAGATTGTAGACGTGAATTATTGTCCAACAATGATTTTTGGTTTTAAAAAAAGTTTTTTAATAAAAAATAAGATTTTTTTTGATGAAAGAATTAAAAATTTGGAAGATATTGATTTGTGTTTACAGGTTATAAAGAAGAATGGAAAAGTTTTAATCAATAAAGATATGAAGGGATTTCATAGCTATCGAGACAACCTAATGGAACTTTATAAGTCGTTTTATAATTACTACTGTAATATCGAAAAAAATTACCAAAAATATAGTATCGATTTTTTTGATTTGAAAAAATATTTTAATAAAAAAAAGGAGTTTAATGGTTGGAAATATTTATTTAATGGTGATGGAAGTTGGTTGTCGTTGGTGAGAAGGTTTGCTATGTTTATGGCTATGAATGGGAAAAGATTATGATTGAAAAAAATAAAAAACAAGTGTGGGGTGAAATTTGTTCCAAAATTGTTTCTGATGGAATAGATATGGTCAATGGTGTTCCAGATAAGAAAATTATGGAAAAAATTATAAGAAGTGTGCGTTGGAGTATGTTAAAAACGATTTTCGATGATAGTTGGATTGGTTATACACCATCAGAAGGTTTGAAAGAAATGAGAGAATTGGTAGCAGAAAGAATTGGCTTTAATTCTAACGAAATACTGGTGACTTCTGGTTCACAACAAGCTATTTCTTTAACATTTTCGGTTTTAGCTAGAAATAGAAAAGTGATGGTAGAGAGATATAGTTATGTTGGAGTGGAAAAAATTAGCGAGCAGTTTACGAATGGAATTGTTAGTTTTAGCTCTGATTTAGAAAAAATGGATGATAAAGAAATTGAATTAGAAATTAAAATTGCTAAACCAGGGATTATTTATGTAGTAGCTGATTTTTCTAATCCAAAAGGAAGTAGTTTATCAATAAATAAGAGAAAATTATTGTCGAGACTGTCCCAAAAATATGATTTTTGGATAGTTGAAGATCAGGCATATAGGGATTTATATTATGATGTTAAAAATTTGAAACCGTCAATGTCGACAATGACAGATAGAGTGGTAGTGGTTGGTTCAATGTCGAAAATTATGATTCCTGGTTTAAGAGTGGGATGGTTAGGAGCAAAAAATCAGCAGGTTAAAAAAAAGTTGGTTGATTTAAAGAATGATTATGATTTATCGAGCAGTGGATGGAATCAAAAAATAGCTATTATTTTTCTAAAAAAAATAGAAATGTTGAATGAAGCACGTAGTATTTATGAAAAAAGAATGGAAAGTTTAATATATGATTTAAAAAGAAGAAATTGTACTAGTAAATATTTTTATTTAGGATCAAAACCTGAGGGTGGTTTTTATTATTGGTTGGGTCTGAGAGAATCAAAAAAAATAGATAAATTTGTTGAAGAATGTAGAAAGCTTAAGTTGTTTATAACAAAAGGAGATGTCTTTGACTATCAAAAAAATTTATCTGATGGGGTTAGATTATCAATATCAAATGTTGATGAGAAGAAAATGAAATTGGTGGTAGATAAGTTATTCGAGGCTGCTGCCGCCGTTTATAACTAGAACTTGACCTGTAACGTAGTCTGATGATTTTGAAGCTAAAAAAAGGACAGAGTTGGCTATATCGATTGTTTTACCTATTCGTTTTAAGGGAATTTTTTGACATATTTGTTGAATAATTGAAATTGGTTTAGAGTGATGCCAGCGAGTATTGGTAATGCCTGGAGCAATGGCATTAACATTAATTTTGGGAGCTAGTTCCTTAGAATAAGTAAGCGTAAGATTGATTAATCCGGCTTTTGCGGCTGCATATGCTGGGCTTGTAGAAGAACCACTAATACCCGACGTAGATGAGATGTTAATTATTTTCCCATGATGAGCCATAATTTTAATGGCTTGTTGAATACAAAAGAATGGGCCAGTTAAGCAGGCATCTATAGTCTTGTTCCAAGATTGTGGAGTAATTTCAGCGGTTAGAGCTGGTTCAAAAACTTGGGCGGCATTATTGACTAATATATCCAGATGACCAAATGTTTTTTTTATTTCCTGAAAAAGTTTAATAATTTCAGTTGGATTGGAGACATCAGCTTTTATAAGAACTGAGTTAGGAGATTTTTTTTTAATAAATTTAAAAGCTTTTATAGCATCTTTGTCGGAATGGAAATAATTAAGAATAACTTGAACATGGTTACTGGCCAAAGATTTAGCTATTTCATAACCAATTCCATTTGTTGATCCGGTTATTAGAGCAATTTTATCTTTTAAATCAGGATAGGTGGTCATCAGGTTTATAATAACATGTTAAAAAGATTATTATTTATATTTTTATGTTTTGGAACAAAAATAAAACAAAGTTAAATCCAAATGTTTTAATAACAAATTACTGTAATCAAAATTGTAGTTTTTGTTTTGCAAACGAATTAATGACTAAGGGTAAAACAAAAGAGATAAGCATAAAAAACTATATTAGGTTACTTGATTGTTTTGATAAAAATGGAATAAAAAATATTTGTTTGATGGGGGGCGAGCCAACCTTACACTCTGAATTTAAAAAAATAATTGAAATTTCTATAAAACGTGGTTTTCGGATTGAGTTGTTTACTAACGCAAATTTATCTGATGATATTGAGAATTATTTGATTGAGAATAGTAGGAGAATTTCTACAATTCATATAAATATTGGAGCACCAGCTTATGTAGCCGATGGATATAAAAAAATAAATAATTTTATCGATAAAGTTGACAAAAAAACGCTGATTTCCTTGGAAACTACCATTGCTTCGATGGATGAAAAAGAATATTTGCAAATTTTTAGAAGGGCAAAAACTGTGTTAGGACGTTCATATATAAGAATAGCTGTTGATGGAGGATTAATAATAAATGGAGGATTTTCGGTCAGAAAGAATTTAGAAATAGGTAAACTGATAATAAAGACAATAGATTTGTTGAAAAAAGGTGGAGCTAGGGGTGTGTGGCTCTGTGAGGTAAATGCATGTATGTTTACCGATAATCAAAGAAAAATTATTGGTGATAACAAGTTCGTTAAGTTAAGTGGTTATGGATGTTTGAGTAAGAGAGCGGGGGTGGATATTAAAACTGATTTAAGAATTATCAGATGTTTTCGACAAGACTGTTTAAAAGGAATTACCTTTAACAAAGGTATTGATTTGGAAAAAATTAAGAAAGATCTTGACGAGGAGATGATAAAAATAAGTAAGAAATTATTGCCAGATGAATGTTGTTTGTGTAAATTTTATGGTTATGAAAAGGACATGTGTCCTGGACCTTGTTTAATCGAAAGATGATTCAGAAAAAAGTTTTAATTGTAAATTGGGGAACGGATGATAAAAAGTATGTTTTCGAGGCTGGAAAAAGAAAAGGTTTGGATTTATATTTAGCAACAAATAGAGATTATCCGAAATGGATTTTAGATTATATATCTCACGAAAAAATTATTTTGACAAATGTTTATGATTCAAAAAAACTAATTAAAGATGTAGTTGGTTTTATGAACAAAGACGAGTTTCAATTCGATGGAGTGACTACTTTTTTTGAAATGAATGTTATGCAAACGGCTAAGTTGGCCGAAAAAATTAATTTAAGATTTATTCCATACAAAATTGTTGAAGTAAGTTCGGCAAATAAATGGAAAATGAGAAAAGTCGGAAAAAAATTTAATTTACCAAGTCCTAAATGGGACGTATTTGAAGGGATTGATGAGGGAAAAAATAAACTAAGAAAATTTAATTTACCAGTAATTATTAAACCAATAATGTCTGGACATAGTTATGGAGTAATAAAAATTAATCACAAAGATGAATTTGAAAAAAAATTTCGAGATGCTAAAAAACAGTTAAACGCAAGATTTGATGAGTGGATGAAGTATTTTGGTATTTTTTATTCGAAGAAATTTTTAATAGAAGAATTTATTGATGGAGAAATGTTGAGTGTGGATGGAATAATAGCTGATGGTGAAGAAAAGTTTATCGGAGTTTCTAGCTTTGAAATGAGTCCAGAACCAGCGATGATGGAAGTGGCAACTTTTATACCAACTTGGATGGATAAAAAAAGAAAAAAAAAATGTATTGAAGTGACCAGGAAAATATACAAATCTTTGGGTTTTGATAATTGTGGTTTTCACTGTGAAATGAAATGGCATATGAACAGAGGACCAGTTTTGATAGAAATTGCTGCTAGACTACCAGGAGGACAAATGTTGGACGGTTATAAAGAGGCATATGGAGTAGATTTAGCAGGTATGTATTTTGATTTGACAGTAGGTAGCAAAATTAGAAAATGGGTAGAAAAGAAGAATAAAAAATGGATTTTACAGGAATCAATACCTTTACAGAAGGAAGGGAAAATAAGTCGAATAACTGGTGCAGATAGATTAAATTTATCTAATACGACAATTTATCAGATGTGTAAAAGAGGTGAAATTGTAAAAAACTATGGGGGAATTTTTTTACCTAAAATTTATTATTCAGTGATGGCTGATACCAAAGTAGAGATTAAAAAAATTAGAAAGATAGCAATGGAAATCGAGATAAAATATGACGATTTATTTTACTTTTTGAATAAAGCCAAGAGCATTATCAAAAGTGTCAAAAGAAAACTTATGGCTGGATTTTAACTCTTGCCATAGTTTCCAAACACCAA
>CAYSVP010000016.1:0-13947 GCA_964434595.1 uncultured Gammaproteobacteria bacterium
TTTTTTGCCTACGAAGAGGATGTTGATCTTGCCCTTCGGCTTCACAATTTGGGCTATACCACTCTGTATGTCCCCAAGGCCTTATCATATCATCTTGGTGGTGGAACCAGTTCCAAAATGGGCAATTTTCGTCATCGAATGGATGCTAAAAATTGGATCTATATTATTGCCAAAAATTATACTAAAAAAGAATTTTGGCAAAATTTTTTCCCGATCATTGAGCAACGTCTCCGCAATTTATCCGGTCTGATTAAAAATACTCCGATTACCAATATTCCCCGGGATGTTTTTCAGATTTACAGTGAAGTTTTCAAAACTCTCCCCAAGATTTTAAAGAAACGTTATCGCTAATTTTTAATTAAAACTTATTTGCCCTTTTCTTTTTCTATTTTGAGAATTTTTTCCATTAGTCTTCGATTAATACTAACTAAATCAGCCAAAATTCCCAGAGCTAACGCTTGTACCGAACAGACCAAAAAAGCACTCCCAAAAATTAACGATTGAACATGCCCTTTGGCTTCGACTGGTACAAATAAATAAAAATATATAAATCTTAACAGAAAAAATAAAGCAGGAATTGCCAATACTAGGGCAATAATAAAAAAGGTTTTAAATGGTTCGTAAACAGCAAACACTCGCAGTAAATTAATTGACGACTTTTGAATATGTTGCCACATATTGCTAAATAAACGTGATTTTCGCGTTGGTGGATTAACTCTAATCGGTATTGAAACAATTTTTAAACCTTTTTTTCCCGCCTGAACAATGGTGTCAATACAATAGGAAAATCGGGTAATTATATTCAATTCCAACAAAGATTTTCTCGAATAAGCTCGAAAACCAGACACCGCATCCGGCACGTCGGTTCCCGACAACATTCTTACCACCACACTGCCCCATTTTTGTAAAAACTTTTTTTCCCAAGAAAAATGTTTTATTGTTTGCGTCTGTCGATCGGCAATTACTATCTCGGCTTGGTTGTTAATAATCGGTTCTACCAAATCCTTAATATATTTTCCTGGATATTGATTATCACCATCGGTATTAACCAAAATATCGGCACCTGCCTTTAGTGCTACTTCTACTCCATCACTAAATGACATCCCCAATCCTTGATTTTTCTTGTGACTAATAATTCGTGTCACCCCCAGTTTTTTGGCAACTTCCACTGTCCTATCCGTTGACCCATCATCAATAATCTGAATTTCAATTTTACTAATTCCATTTATCGTCTTGGGTATTTCTTTCAATACTTTTTCCAAACTGTCCTCTTCATTAAAACAGGGGATTTGCACCACTAATTTCATAAACCAATTTTACCAGGTAAACTCACCAAAAATTACTTTTAATTTTTGCGCTTCATAGCCCAAAAAAGTTGTTGACTCCTCTGCCAGTACCGTCAGTTTTTGATTTTTTAAATTAGCCAGACAGTCACCATAATAATTATTAAATCCGCTTTCGGCGGCAATAGTTACAAACCGTACTTTTTTATCACCTACTTTTTTCTTCAATAATTCCGCCTGTTTTTCGGTATATAATTGATTACTTGTCATAACTCCATAAACACTTTTTTCAATATTCATCACCGGCAAGTTTTTAAAATCCGACATTACCATATAGCCCATATTCGGCAAAGCACAATTTAAATAAACACTTGGCTGGTATTTATCGATCAGTTCCCGACTGATTTCAATTTTATTTCTCATTAGATTATTTATTTCTTTTGGATAACTACTTCGATTGTAAAAATATCCTGGTCGAAAACTAATATCATAGGCCAAACTTAGATTTACTATTCTCTTATTTTGTATCAACAACAGTAAACAAATCGGCCCAATTAATAAATATTTTTTTAAGCCTTTCAACTGTGTCAGCCACAACAATAAAATTAGTCCTCCCCATAGTTCCAATACCATTGCATACCTCAAATATCCAAACACCATCGCCCAAATTTCATAGGTTATCAAATAAAAAGTTGTCTGTTTAACTAACTGTTTGTCTTTCTTTACCACCGCCCAAATAAAAATTACTATCGCTAAAACAAAATAAATATTGATTTTGTAGTCATGAAATAAATCATGAGCTTGTCCCAATTTTTCCGGTTTGCCAATCGACACTATTCCCCACCAAATTTTATCCATCAATGTATCCCCTCCGGATTCCTGTTGAGTAAAATTATCGGTTGGATAAAAGGCCGATTTAAACAAAGCATTATAGTAGGGGAATACCGGATTCCCGGTTGCCTGGTAATTTTTTAAAAAAGTCGGTAGACTAATAGCTAAGATTAAGGCTCCGGATATTACCAATCTTTCCAGTCTTTTCTGCCATCTCATTTTTTTATCAGTAATTAAAATATAGACTAAATAACCACAGTAGGGCACTAAAAAATAAGCTCCGGTCATTTTCCCTAGAAATAAAACCCCCAAACTCAACGATGAAACTACCAAATCTATTATCCGTTTATTTTTTTCATATTTAAGCAGGTAGTACATTCCTAGCAGTGTCCAAAAAGCCACCTGAATATCAACATAATAAGTCGCAATTTGCAAAAACATTTCAAAAGATACAAAACAACTAATTAGCAACCAGCCTCCCCACCACTGCTCTAATAACTTATACTTTGGTCTATATAACCGAAATATTTTATATAAAACAATAATCGATAAATATAAAAAAATCAGAGAAGTAATTGCCCCCAAACGATAACCACCGACTTTCATTAGCCAATAACTTGGTACTTCTAAGATTGAAGAAAAATTATGTATTCCCGTTGGGTAAAATTCGTACTGACTATTGGTTGTCTCCACACCACGTAAGCCCAAAAACAAATGATAATTTATCGAATCATAGGCCAAATCAGGAATTAAAAATCTGTTTAAAAACAACAATAGAGGTATTAGCAATCCACCAGCCACAATCCCGGCATTAATAAATTTAATTATTTTTAGCCGATTCATTAATTTATTTAATTTGCTTTTTTTGTTCCCAATTCCAGGCAGTTTTTATAATATCTTCCAGATTATCATAACTTGGTTGCCAATTCATTTCTCTTTTTATTTTTTCAGAACTGGCCAGTAATTTATCCGGATCGCCCTCGCGCCTCGGACCATATACTACTTTAAAATCCACTCCGGTTACTTTTTTAGCCATCTCCATTACCTGTTTATTTGAATAACCCTTGCCCGATCCAAGATTATAAAATTTACTCTCGCCACCGGATAATAAATATTTTAATCCCAACAGGTGAGCCGAGGCCAAATCTTCAACATGAACATAATCGCGTATACAAGTGCCATCTTCGGTATTGTAATCAGTTCCATTTAATTGAAAAAATTCTCTTTTCCCCAGGGCGACTTCCAATAAAATCGGAATTAAATGACTCTCCGGCTCATGCCATTCCCCAATTTCTCCATCCTTATCGGCTCCACAGGCATTAAAGTATCGGAAAACTACATATTTAAAACCATAGGCCAAATCATAATCCTTAAATATTTCTTCAATCATCAATTTCGTCTTACCATAGGGATTTATTGGCTTCTGTACATCATCTTCTCCAATCGGTACTTTTTCCGGCATTCCAAAAGTTGCTGCTGTTGACGAAAAAATAATTTTATTAACATTGTGTTTTCTCATTGCCGACAGTAAATTCAAAGTATTAGCCACATTGTTCAGATAATATTTTTCTGGATCTTTCACCGATTCACCAACTTCGATATAAGAGGCAAAATCAAAAACAGCTTCTATTGGATATTTTTCAAACACTGCTTCAATCTCTTCACTTTTAGCCAAATCACCGATTTCCAACTTTCCCCACTTCACTACTTCCCGATGACCTTTGGATAAATTATCAAACACCACAGTTTCCAAACCGTTTTTATTTAGTAATTTATTAACATGAGAGCCGATATATCCGGCCCCACCGACAATTAGAATCATAAGCTTAGAATAAAATTGTTAACCCTCCGAGGAGCGAATTTAATATAGTCATTATCCCATTTAGGGTAGACATTAACAATATTTTTTCGTCGGTAATCCCGAGCTGTGAAAAGAAATATAAAAATAAATTTTCTCTGGCTCCAAATCCAGCAATTGAAATTGGCAATACTAAAATAAGAGCTATTACCGGCATATAAATCAATATATCCAACAATGTGGCTCCGGCTCCAAAAATTAATCCATAAAAATAATTCGGCAACATCCACAACGGTTCACTGATAATTGATATCAACATACAAATCAACACATTTTTTTTATTTTCATTTCTAATCAATCCAATCACTTCCTTAACTATTTTTAAAAATTTGAATCGATCTAAAAATTTATCAAAATTTATTGTCAGAGCCAGAATATAAAAAACGGCAATTCCCAAAGCAATGGTTCCGAATAGCCACAATAGCGAATCCGGAAAAGAATACTTTAAATATTTACCGACTATTAGGGCAATTAATGCATCAAAGGTAAAGGCTGTAAAACCGATCACCCTGTCAACCAATACTGAACCAGCCAAAGTAGTTTTGGATAATTTAGGATATTTTTTTAGCAATGGTAGCCACTTCAACATATCACCGCCAATTGATGAAGGGAAAAACAAACTATAAAACGAACCACTGTAGGTTGCTTTGGTAAAATTCCAACAATCTCTTAACGTTGGCTTGGATAACACTAGTATTGCCCAACGAATTCCACCAAAGAACATCGAAATCGCCAAATAAATCAACAAACCAACTATCATCCACCACGACACTGCCTGCATTCCGATAAACAATTTACCAATTTCTACTTTTCGGAAAGCAAAATAAATCAGCACCACCGAAATTATTAATCTCAAAATTTTTGAGGTAACTAATTTCTTTAAAAAATTCAACATATACTATCTGTTATTCTAACCTATCATTTAAATTATGAAAGTCCTATTATTCAGCCATATTCAACCGCCAGCAGTTGATGGGGGATCACATATTATTGCCAAACTAGGGGAATATTTTCAGTCGCATCAACACCTTGTAAAATTTATTTCTTCCGATTGTCATCTGACTGATGATTTTGCTTCAAACCATCAAAGTTCCCAAATTTACACAAACGACAACAACTCCGATCAAATCAGATTACCAGTAATTACTATTTTTCATCGTCCCTTTAAATCTTTATCTCGCTTTTTTCCTTGTTTAAAGGTTCTAGCCATAGGCCCCATTTTTTCGCCTTTTTCATGTTTTCGACTACTAATAACCAGCTACTCTTTCCACCCCGACATCATTATTGCTGGCCCATTGCCCACCACCATTGTCATCTATGCCAAATTAATTCAATTAATTACCCGTTCTAAATTAATTATCATTCCTTGCTTCCATGAAAATGATCCTGATTTTCACCACCCTTTGTTACTTTCCATTTTAAAAACTTCACTAGTGGCTACTTTATCCGACCATGAGACAAAATATCTTCACACTCCCCACATTTTTACTCTCCGCGCTGGTGTCGATCAACAATTTATTGCCTCTAGTCCTTCGGCTTCAAAAAAACAAAATATCCTGTTTTTAGGTAATTTCTCGGCTCACAAACGAATTGAATTATTAATTGATGCCTTCAACCAACTTGCTACTAAATACTCCCAATTAACCCTTACCCTAGCCGGACAAAAAACTCTCTATTGGCCTCAATTAAAAAATAAATTGAATTCCAAAATTAAAGTTGTTGATGGTTATAACTATCGACAACTTTCCCGACTTCTCGACTCGGCTACTATTATGGTCATGCCCTCGATTCATGAAAGTTTTGGTTTGGTTTTTATCGAATCTATGAGCCACTTTGTCCCAGTAATCGGATCTGATATTCCCGCTGTTGCTGAACTTATTAATCTTACTGGTGGCGGATTAACTTTTTCCTCTGATGATTTAAATGATTTGATTAATGTCATTGAACGTCTACTAAAAAACCCTTCTCTTCGCTCCCGATTAGGTCGTTGCGGTCACGACTATGTTTTAAAACACCTTACCTGGGATAAAATAGGGGATAAACTATGTCAAAAAATTTCTTCTTCGTAATTCCACTATTGATTTTGGTCTTTTTAATTTATCGTTTTTTCGTTTATCATCCGTCAACCAAACAAAATACTTTTCAAATCAAAGGTCAGGAATATAACTTGGAAATTGCTACAACTCTAACTCAAAAAGAGCAGGGATTAATGAACCGCACTAATTTGTGTCAAAACTGTGGCATGATTTTTGTTTCCACCATCGAAATTCCTCAAATTTTTTGGATGAAAAATACTTTAATTCCTCTTGATATTATTTTTCTTGACAAGAAAGGTCGGGTGATCAACATTGCCTCTGCCTTACCTCAGCCGGGCGTACCCGATGAACAATTAACCCTTTATAAAAGTGATCGTAATTCTAAATATGTTATCGAGCTTAATGCCGGTGATTCGGATAAATTAAACCTTAAAACCGGTGATTATATTGATCTCTCCACTCTTTAATTATATGTATTTGTTAAAATCAACTATTCTAAATGATTATTGGCATTGATATTTCTTCCATTCCTTACGGCACAGGTGTTTCCAACTATACTCTTAATCTAGTCCGCCATCTGGCAAAAATTGACAAAGTTAATACCTATAAACTATTGTTCTATTCTCTTCGTCAACCGCTTCCTGGAGAAATAAAAATTCTCTCTCGACAAAACAATATTAAAATTTATCATTATCGGATTCCGCCATCCTTTTTTGATATCTTTTGGAACCGTCTTCATATTTTGCCAATAGAAATGTTTATTGGCCAATGCGATATTTTCCACACTTGGGATTGGAACCAACCACCAACATTGAAAGCTAAAGCTGTTACCACTGTCCACGATTTTGTCCCCATGATTTTTCCTGAAACTCAACATCCCCGTACTATTAAAAACTTCCGTTTAAAAATGAATTTAGCCATCAAATATTGTCATCGTTTTATCTGCGTTTCTCAAAACACTCAAAAAGATCTTCATAAACTTTTTCCTCAAATCGATCATCAAAAAACTGTGTTTATTCCCGAGGCTGCTAGTGATAAATACGAAAAATTCCGTAAATTATCAGCCCTTCAAAAAGCTAATAAAATTAAATATATCACCAAGATCTACGATCTTAAAAAATATTTTCTTGTTCTGGGTACCCGTGAACCACGAAAAAATCTTCCCCGGATTATCAATGCTTTTAATCAATTTAAAAAAGATCATCCTACCTCCAAATTTGAATTAGCTATTACTGGTAAATACGGTTGGGGGCAGGATATTAAACCTACTCAAAATTCATCGATAAAAATCCTTGGTTATGTTCCTGAAAAGGATATTGTTGCCATTCATGCCGCTTCTGTTTGTCTCCTTTATCCTTCACTCTATGAAGGTTTTGGTCTGCCAATTTTACAGGCCTTCAAAGTTGGAATTCCGGTAGTTACCAGCAAAACATCTTCTATACCCGAAGTTGCCGGATCAGCAGCCATCTTAGTTAACCCCCATTCTACCGAAGAAATTAAAAATGCTATCAGCAAAATTGCTTCTTCATCTTCTTTACGTCAACGTTTAGTCGCCAAAGGCCTAATTCAATCAAAAAATTTTTCTTGGGATAAAACCGCTAAAAAAACTTTAGAATGTTATCAATCGTTGTATGACTAATCAGTCAAAAACAATCGGTATCGATGGTAATGAAGCCAATCGTGGTCAACGGGTAGGTGTTGGCCAATATGCCTACAATATACTTACTCAATTAGCTCTGTTGGATACAACAAATATTTATCATATTTATCTTAAATCAGCACCTTTAGCCGACATGCCCCCGGCTTCCAATCGTTGGCACTATCATGTTTTTGGCCCTCAAAAACTGTGGACCAAATTAGCTTTACCTTTTCATTTATATACCGATGGTCGAAAGCTTGATTTCTTTTTTTCACCGGCTCATTATTCTCCCAACTTTAGTCCATTTCCTACTATTCCCACCATTCACGATTTGGGCTATCTTAGTACTCCCGAACAATTTACTAAAAAAGATTTTTATCAACTGACCACCTGGACTAAACGATCTTTGCTCAAAGCTTCTCACATTATTGCCGTCTCCCAATTTACCAAAGATGAAATTAACCGTATCTACGGGATTAATAAACAAATTATTTCGGTCATTTACAACGGCATCACTCCACCCAAATTAGATAATACCGATCCGGCTTCCGTTTTAAAAAAATTTAATATTACCAAGCCATATTTTCTTTATCTTGGCACTCTTAAACCCAATAAAAATATTCCTTTTTTAATTGAAGCTTTTTCCAAAACTGCCGGGCATCAACTAATTATTGCCGGCAAAAAGGGCTGGTTATTTGATTCCATTTTTTCTGCTGTTACCAAAAATCATCTTGAAAAATCGGTTATTTTCACTGATTATATTTCTGAAACCGAAAAATGGCTTTTGTATCAACAAGCCACGGCAACTGTTTTACCTAGTCTTTACGAAGGCTTTGGTATTCCCGCCATCGAGAGTCAGTTAATGGGCACTCCGGTTATTTGTAGTCGTATTCCAGCTTTTACCGAAGTAATGGGGGATTCGGCTACCTATATCGACCCCACTTCAGTCAATTCTCTGGTCACTGCTCTGAATAAATCTTACACCAAATTATCAGTAGTTAAATCTCCTCCATATACTTGGGAAAAATCTGCTTTGTCTCTCATAGAGGTTTTTTCTAAGTTATAATCTTTCTATGCATGAATTTGTCGGTCAAAAAGTCACACCTCAAAATTTTTTTGCCAAAATTAATAATCGATTAAACACTATCCTTCTGGAGTTCTGGTTAATGATCCTCCGTTTTGTCGGCCACATTCCCATTCATATCATCAGAAAAATTTTTTATTTAATCTCTGGAATTAAAATGCCTTTTGATTCCACTATTCATTGCGGGGCTAATTTTTTTCAACCATCAAATATTACTATTGGCCACGATACCGTCATTGGTGATCATGCTTTCCTCGACGGCCGGGCGCCTCTAACTATTGGCAATCACGTTGGTATTGCCAGCCAAGTGCTTATTTATAACGATGAACACGATATTAATTCCCCTGATTATGACAATTCTTTTGGCCCAGTCGAAATTGGCGATTATGTTTTTATTGGCCCTCGGGCCATAATTTTACCCAACATTAAAATCGGTACCGGTGCTGTAATTGCCGCCGGTGCTGTGGTTACCAAAGATATTCCCGACTATGAAATTTGGGGTGGAGTTCCGGCTAAAAAAATTAACGACCGCCAGAACAAGAACCTCAATTACACTCTTGGTCGAACCATGCTTTTTCAATAAAACATGATGAAAAAAATATTTATTTCTATTTTTATTATTTTTAATATTTTAGTTATTTTTTATTTATTTTCTCCCATCCCTGAGCTCCAAGATCTTTCTAATTCAGTTCGTTCACTTGAACCAGGCGATACTATTCAACTAAAAAACGTTTCCGCTTACTACACTAATCTTAGTCGAACAGAGGTTATTACTTTTTATAAAGCTAATTTTAATGGTCTTTTTAGAATTCAATTAAATCATCCTCCGGAAAAAGCCAAAGATATAATCAAAGACACTATCCAGACATACTATCTTGAAGAATTTGTTTTCCCTTTCAAACAGTCAGTCTTTATAAATGGCTATGAATGGGCGAATGATGTTTTTACCAAACCGGAAAAAAGAATTGTCAACAAACTTATCTACGACAACAAAGAATATTCCGCCAAAATTACTATCAAAACCTTTCCCACCAGTATTCCTTATCGTTTAATGGTTTTCTTTATTTCCGAAATTGGTTTGATAGTTATTTTAATTCTTTTCCGTCAGGTATTTTTTAGAAAAACTAAATGATTAAACCGGTTCTATCTGTTATTATTATTTCCTATAATACCAGTAAAATCACTATTGATTGTCTTCAGTCAATTTTCGCTGATAAAAATTTGCAATTTGATTTATCACTTTCCAAAGTTGATGAAAAAATCCCTGCTGAATTGATAATCATTGATAATAATTCAACCGATAATTCAGTATCCCAAATCAAAAAACTAAAACAGCCGATTATTCTTATTGAAAATAAAACTAATTCCGGCTTTGGTCAGGCTAATAATCAAGCTCTTAAAATTGCCCGAGGTAATTATATTTTAATGCTCAATTCCGACACCATTGTTCTTCATTCGGCCATCAGTCAATCGGTTAATTGGCTTAGTAGCCATCCCGAAGCCATTGCCTGTACTGCCCAATTACTTAATCCCGACCACACTATTCAAATGTCCGGTGGTTATTTTCCCAATTTATCCAACATGGCCACTTGGTGCCTTGGCTTGGACGATCTCCCCTTTATTAATAAATTAGTTAAACCTTTTCACCCTCATACTCCCAACTTCTATACCCGTGATAAATTTTTCCTTAATGATCACTCCCAAGACTGGATTACCGGTGCTTTTATGCTTATCCGTAGCAATCACCTAAAAAAGGTTAAAGGTTTTGATCCCAACTATTTTATGTATGGTGAAGAAATGGAACTTTTTTATCGTCTCCATTTGGCTTTTCCCCATCTTCAAGTCTGGTATTTGGTCGGACCGCAAATAATTCATATCAGTCGGGCTTCTTCACCTCAAAAAAAATTACCCTATACTCAGGAACATCAAGGCATCATTACTTTTTTTACCAAGCATAAACCCTCCCAGTTATTTATAATAAGATTATTACTTTCTATTAATAAATTTCTTCGTTTTACAATTTATAAAATCTTCAAACCTGATGTTTAAAAAAAATTTTTTACTTCGACCAATTCTAGCGATTTTAATTATTTTTATTCCTCTCTATCCCAAATTTCCTTTATTTAATGTTGATGGTACCTATGTGGCTATCCGTCTTGATGATATTGTTGTCGCCGTTAGTGTTTTAATTTATCTGATTTATCAAATAAAATATCGTTTTCCTGTTTTAAAGCAAAAAATTACTCTGCTTTTTTTAGCCTATTTTATCGCCATCATTATTAGTACTATCAACGCTGTATTTATTTTCCAGACCGATCCTCTCAATATTTTACTTTTGAATTTATTTCGTCGTTTCGAATATATTTCTTTATTTTTCCTTACTATCGAAACCCTTCGCCAATCAATTGTTTTAAGACCCTACTATTTATTTCTACTTTTTACCACCATTGGTGTGGCTGCTTATGGTTTTGGTCAAAAATATTTTTTCCTTCCGGTTGTCTCCACTATGAATTCAGAATTTTCCAAAGGCCAACTTCTACAGATGAACACTTGGACTCGTATCAGTTCCACCTTTGCTGGTCATTATGATCTGGCCGTTTATCTCAGTTTAGTGTTGATCATTTTTGGTATTGCCACTGTCCTGGAAAAAAACATTTTTCTTAAAATAATTTCCTCAATTCTTTGGTTAGTATTTTATTATCTTCTCAATTTAACCGCCTCCAGAGTATCAACATTTGCCTATTTTGGGGGCATTATTTTGGCTCTAATTTTAGTCCGTCGTTATTGGTGGATTATTCCTTTTACCTGTTTATTTATTTTTAGTATTCTTAATTCCAAAGATTTAAACCAGCGTCTCTTGGCCACTATTCCTGCTTTTAAATCCCAATTTTTAAGTCAAACAAAAACTACTCCCGTTATTACTCCTGTTCCAACTATAATCTTAACTCCCATTCCTCTTCCCACCACCATTCCTGGTACTATTGCCGCCAAACCCAAGCCAACTATTTTCCGTCACCAACCATTGGATGAATATATTTCTCCGGATGTTGATGCTGGTGTAGCCCGTTCCGGAGAAATTCGTTTTAACGTTGAATGGCCACGAGCGATTACTGCCTTTCGTAAAAATTCTTTTAGTGGCACTGGTTTAGGTTCCCTGACTTTGGCTACAGACAATGATTATCTTCGATTATTAGGGGAAAGTGGTCTTCTTGGATTGATAACATTTTTATCTGTTCCTTTTTACTTTTTTTTAAAAACTATTCCTCATATTTTTAAAAAGAAATTAGTTTCCTCCGATTATCCGATTTTAATTTTGTTTTCCGCCATGATTACCTTCTTAGTTAACGCTATTATGATTGACGTTTTTGAAGCTTCCAAAACCGCCTATCTTTTTTGGATAATGATGGGCTTTTATTATGTTTTACTCCAAAACAAATCACATGAAACGTAAAATTTTAATGATTACTCCCTACATCCCCAGACTTTACCAGTCCGGTGGTCAAAATAGTTCCTATTATTCCATTAAATATTTATCTCCATACAACGACATTACCCTCATTTGTTTTAGTCGAGATGAAGAGGGGTTGGAAGATATCAAACAATATTGTCAAAAAGTCATCGTGGTAAAAAGGGGGACTACTTGGAATTTAAGAAATATTTTAATGGCCGGATTTAGTAAATATCCGTTTTTGGTTATTAATTATCTTTCACAGGATCTCTCTGAGGCTATTAAAAAAGAACTCGATCACAATAAATTTGATCTGATTCATTGCGATAGTTTTTATTTTATTCCCAACATTCCCGCTACTAAAATACCAATTGTTTTAGTGGATTTAACTATTGAATACTTGGTTTATCAACATTATGTTGAAAGTATTAAGGGTTGGAAAAAAATAATTGCTCCGCTTCTATGGATTGATGTTCTTAAACTTAAATATTGGGAAATTCATTATTGGAAAACTATTCATACCGTTATTGCTTTTGCCTGGGAAGATCAAAAACTAATTACCAAAACTACCGGCCGCCGGGATATTGGTCTGTTTCAAAATGGAGTTGATAAAAATTTTTATCTGTCCACTCCCAAGGTTCCAAAAAGTAAAACCCCTTCAATTTTATTTGGATTTTCCAATATGAAATGGATGCAGAATCGTGAATCTGTTAATTTAATTATTGATAATGTCTGGCCCAAGATTATTAAAGCTATTCCAAATTGCAAACTATATATCATGGGTCGTTTTTCCAAAGATTTTTATGGGCATTTGGCTAGTAAAAACATCATTGTCGGCGAAGCTGAAGTTGATGGTAAAAAATTTGATCGCTTTTATTATCTTTATCATTGCTGGCTACAAATTGCCCCCATGGGTAGTGGTGGTGGTACCCGCAATAAATTCCTCGAAGCTCTGGCCTGTGGAATGCCAATTATTACTACTCCCGAAGGTATGGGTGGAATAAAGATTGAAAATAACGTCCATTCCATTGTTTGTCCTTTGGAAAATATTACCGAAGAGACTATTAAATTAATTAATGATCCTCAAAAAATTAAGAAAATGGGTCAGGCTGCTCGGCAATTAATCCGTCAAAAATTTACTTATGAAAAAAGTGTTCAGGATTTAAATAGTATTTATGAAAAAATCACCAAATAAACAACCACTTCTATCAGTGGTTATTTTAAACTACAACGCCGGTGAACACTTAGTTAAACTTTTTGAATCTCTGTGTAAATCAAAACTAACCAACACTATTGAAGTAATTCTTGCCGACAACAATTCTACTGATAATTCATTTATTAATGTAAAAAATCATGGTTATCATCATCCTCTGATAAATTTTATCTATCAACAGAATAAAAAAAATAACGGTTTTGCCTGGGGAAATAATCAAGGACTAAAAAAAACCTCACCTCAATCAAAATATGTTCTTTTTCTTAATCCCGACACTACCGTTGAAACTGACACTCTCCAAGGGATGGTAAATTATTTTGAAAATCATCCTCAAATTGACGCCGCCACTTGTTATGTCAAGCTTGCCTCCACCGGAAAACTACAACCAGAATGTCATCGTGGTTTTCCCACTCCTCTCAATTCTTTTTTATATTTTTTTCTACCATTTCTTCCCAACAGCTATATTCTCAACAAAGATTTCACCAAGCTTCAAACCATCGATTGTTGCGTCGGAGCTTTTTTTATGATGAAAAGACAGGTTGGTGAATCGATTGG
>CAYSVP010000017.1:0-6141 GCA_964434595.1 uncultured Gammaproteobacteria bacterium
ACACCACCTCTAAAATACTTTGTCCTTGTTGTTTGTTCTTCATTAATTATTAATTATTAATTGTAACTAATGTGGTATTACCTATCGGAGACACGGTAATCATTTTTTTATCACTACTGTTTGAACTAGATGTAATTGTAAAACTTACTCCAATACTGGTTGCCTGCGGAGGATAAACCTCAAAAGATGGGGCAGTTTTTTTAAGTAAAAGTTTTCCGGTAGTAGCGCCAAACTGTAAACCCCCAAAATTTATAGTCGAAACAACCGCTCCACTATCATCACTAATTTTCTTAGAAAAATAACTAGGACCAGTCCCTGAAGTCTTGTTGACGGGAAAAGCACTAATAATTCCTTCATCCAAAACTACAGCTACATAATCCAAATCACCAGTAAAACCATCGGTTTTTTGATTAGTTATTGCCATACTTCTGGCTAAAGTGATTGAAGACAATATTTCATTAGCCGTCTGTTTAGTTTTTTCTCTCATATCATAGCTGGTATACGCCGTTATTCCCACACCGGTCAAAACCATAGTAATAGTTATTACCACCATCATCTCCACCAAAGTAAAACCTGAATATTTTTTAATCAATTACTAACAATTAAACTTTTAATTATTAAGGACTAGTTACCCGATAATTACAGGTACCCCCGCAATTACTACCGAAAGATCCATTTGTCGATCCTAAATCTTCCATTTGGGAATAAAGATAATATTTATAATTACCATTTCGAGTATAGTAATAAGTAAAGCTCTTTGGATCCTGTGGTATGGATTCCATATATCCTCCCGTTACCAAAGAATTTAGTGCAGCCGGATAAGTATTGCCTACCTGTCGGATCATTTCCAAAGACATCGATATTTTTTGTAAATCGGCCGCCCGTCGAGAATCTCTCGCCCGACGATTTGTTCCAGTATAACTAACCATAGCTACCACCGACATAACCACCATAATTGTGGTGGCAACTATCAATTCCACTAAACTAAAACCTTGATTGTTTTTCATTATTGTTGACCTTTAACACAATAATATGGTTTATTGGCGTTATTAAAATCTGCACAATTAGCCGTTGAATTACCTTGATTACTGCCTTCCATAAATGCACAAGCGCAAAAAGTTCCACTCACAGGTACGTTTCTATTATAACTATATGGCGTATAACTTTCACCTTTTGGATCAGTCGGCCATTTAACCATTACCGGATCAGTTCCTCCAATAAAAGCAGCACTATTAGCTGGGTAAGTGTAATTGTGTCCAGCATAGTATTGTTCAGCCGCTTTTTGGATCGAATTTATATCCTCAGTTCTTCGAACATTTCTAGCTCTCACCTGTGAACCGCTATAAGACACCACTGCCAACGCTGTTAAAATTCCAATAATCGAGATCGAAATTAATAACTCAAACAATGTAAAACCGTTTATTTTTTTCATATTTATTTTGCACAAACAACAAATAATTTATCCATAGTATTACCAACATTCATACCACACACTCCGGTGGTCTCAGCTCCGCATTTTTTTTGAGAATTAATGTCGTCATTTCCCTGTCCCGAATCCAAATCAACACACACATTAAAAGACTCTCCACCGTCACCAACATAATATCTATAACTATAGTCTAAATCTGATATCCCTGGCATATAAGTTGAAAACGATGTTGCTAAAGTCGAACCAGTACCGCTAGGGTAAGATTGATAATCATTATAATAACTTCTCAGAGCATTTTTCATCGATTCCAAATCTTGAATTTTTTGAGTATCTCTAGCTCTATCCCTGGCTCCCACAAAATTTGGTAATAATATTGCCGTTAATGTGGCAATAATAGAAATTACCACTATCAATTCAACCAAAGAAAAACCTTTGTTTTTATAATATATTTCCATTAGTATCTAAACTAGTATTAGAACTGGTTGTAAAATAACAATAATTTCTACCACCACATTGATAGGTATCATCAGGTAAATTATCGTTGTTACGATCACACTCTTTATCTAATTTATTTTCCAACTCCGCATATAAAGCAAATTTTTTGGGATTAGTTAAACTATCCACCTTATAACAATAAGGTGGTAAACTGGCACTATTTTCTTTTGGAAGCTTTTTCATGTAAACATAGGGTGGACTGACACTTTGATCTTCAAATGATCCTCCCCAAGACGATAAAGTATTTAAATCTATTGCTCCGCCTTCTATAGATGTTGCGTTTGGGAAAAAACCATAATCTGAGAAATAAAGGTGTAATGCTTTCGATAGTGAATTTAGGTCACCCTTTCTGGACACGTCATTAGCCTTTCTCCTGGCTGTCTGAAACTGTGATACTGTTATCATCGTTAAAATTGAAATAATCGCCATTACTACCAACAACTCTACCAATGTAAAACCACTTACACATTTTCTCATATTATTAATTCTATAACAGCTACCAACCACAAACAACTCCATCTCGACAACATGATACCTGACATTGTGGTAAACAATCCTGTTGGACATAAACATCATAATGATTTACTCCCAAGGGTAGAGCATTACATCTTCCTGGACCTGGTATTATATAACACTGTTTAAAAGCTGTATTACATTCTGGTGGTAAAGAAAATTCATACCACAACACATTTGTACTAGATACTCCATAATTAATTTCTCCAGCTTGTAAAGTACCATCTCCGATCCTAACATTTTCCGAGTACTTCCAATTATACCAGTCTTCAGGTATATCCTTGTCCTTTTTATATTGTAAATTGGTCATTGCTTTAAACCATCTTGGACAATTACTGCTATCGACCATTATTACGTATTTCGAACCATTTGGATCACAAGGCCAAGAGGTTATCCATGGAATAAAATCATTTGTTTTACAATCAAGACTATCTATCAATTCTTTATTAGGATAACAACCCTTATCGTTGTAATATTCTTCAAAAGCTACTTTTATTTTGGCTAAATCTTTTTTTCTTTGAGCATCTTTACCTCGATTAATTACTGCAACAGGATTAAAATTACCAATCATCATCACCATTAAAATAGCCAAAATTATTAAAACAACCAACAATTCAACTAAAGTTAAACCTTTTTGTAAATAAATATAACCTTTATTACCTATTTTCATAACTAAACTGTCAATTTTTTTACTATACACCAAATACTATATACCAAATACTACTCCCAAACCACCAAGATATAAAAGTTCCTAGAATTAAAAATGGACCAAAAGGAATCTGACTTTTTTTATTTACTTTTTTGAATAATATTAAAATTACACATACAACAGCTCCAATAATAAAAGCTACATAAAAAGCCACAATTACTTTTGGATATCCCAAAAATAATCCCATAAATAATGCTAATTTTACATCTCCCATTCCCATACCTTTACCTTTAGTAATTAAATTTAATATTAGTAAAAAGCCACTGGCTGTTAAAGCCGTTAATAAGTAAATAATTATATTTTTTTCATCAAAAAATACTCCCAAGAAAGCGATAATTATCAGAATAATTGTTGAAAAATCCGGTAAAATCATATACTTTATATCAAATACTCCACTAAATACCAGCAAAACAATTATTATTAATCCAATAATCCAAAAAATATTATTCCATTCATAAATCCTAAATCTTAAATCATAAATCAAAAAAAGAACTGCTGTCACTAGTTCGACAATAGGGTAGGAGACAGGTAATTTTTTTCGACAGCATTTTGTTTTCCCCATTAAAAATAACCAGGACAATACCGGAATATTTTCATACCATTTTAATTGTCTTCCACAATAATCACAAAAAGATCGATTCTTGTTATTAATTTTTAATATTTTACTTTTAATTAATTTGTATTGAACCGCCGTCCGATAGACCAACATATTCACAAAACTTCCACAGCACAACCCCAAGACAAAAATTAATACAAAAAACATAATTTCCATACGTTATTCTAGATACTTTCCCCCTTCTGTCAAATCCTTACATCCTCGTAGAGGAGAGGGGGTAGGGGAGATTGTTTTTATCAAAAACCCCGCCGTTAAGCGGGGTTTTAAAATCAATTTCTAATTCCTTATTAAGGAACACATTTAAATAAAGAAGTTTCTGGAGTCAGAAAAGTCCAAGCCGCTATTGGCGAACCATCAACATTAAATTGATCAGCATCAGCCAAGGTGATTCCCTCAAACACACCCGAGTTAAAGGTCGGTATATAAAGAATCGACCCTCTGGTTCTGTTCGATTTTGCTTTTGGAACATAGCAAACATAGACTGAGTTACCAGTCGTTGCATCCATCTTAGCTATCCATAAATTATTCATTCCGGCAGCATTGTAGTTAGGATCTCCGTTTGCCAAAGAAGTATAACCTTTGTTTAGAAATGATGCTTTCAACTCATCGGTACTTATCAAAGATCCATTTTGGTTATATGCCGAACATCCTGTAGTTGGCTCAGCTGAGTTAACACCATCAATACCACACAATCCAGCTCCGACCATTCTGGTATTTCCAAACCACTCTTCATCATAACTAGAAACAGTTGCCGAAGCATCACTATCCATCCAAGGATAGGTATTTTTAACAGTATAATACCTTTCGTATGCATTCAAAACCTCGGCCGCATCATTCTGAATTGTTGAATCCTTAGCTTTATTTGATTGTTCAATAGGATTGATAGTCGCCAACACCGCCACCGACAAAATTGCAATCAAGGCAATAACAATTAAAAGTTCTACCAATGTAAAACCATTATTTTTTATCCGTGAAATCATTTTATTAAATCATTAATTTATAACATTGTTAACAATCATTATTTACCACTAAAATTGAGATGTCAAGTTATAGATTGGCATAATGACTGCAATTATCAGAAAAGCCACACCGATCCCCAACACAATCATGATTAATGGTTCGATTGCCGCAGTCAATGTCTTTACTGATTGTTGCGCTTCCTCAGCAAAGTAATCCGCCACCTTCATCAATACTTCATCCAGTTTTCCGGTTGCCTCTCCAGTTGACACCATCTGATTAACAATTAAAGGGAAAATTCCTGTCTCTTCAAATGAGTTAGCAATAGAAAAACCTTTTTGAACTCTTTCAGAAATCTTTATATAAGCTCGTCGATATAATTCATTGTCGGCTACGCTGGAAACAATTTTTAGTCCATCAACTAGAGAAATTCCTGCCGACAACATCATTGATAAAGTTCTGATACTATCCGCCATAATAGTTTTTTTCGACAATTGGCCATATATTGGTATTTTCAATTTATAAGTATCAAACTTATAGAGCATATCTGGATTACTTTTTATCGCTTTCATTCCCACCACTCCACCAACAACAATAAATGGCAATAAAAACCACCATTTAATCATAAAATCAGATACCGCCATCAAGGCTAAAGTTGCCCCTGGTAACTTAGCTGATCCAAAATCAGCGTATAATCCGGTTAATTTTGGTATTACAAAAATCATCATTATCACTGCTACTGCTATCATTCCAATAATAACTATTATTGGATAAACCATCGCTCCTTTAACTTTTCCTTGAAATTCGTTTTGACTTTCCAAATTATCGGCTAATCTCGATAACACCTCTTCTAAAACTCCACCTTCTTCTCCGGCATTAATTGAAGCCACATAAGCCTCACCAAATATTTTTTTATATTTCTCTAAAGTTTTTCCCAACGGCTGGCCACCACGAACAGAATTCAAGCTATCATCCAAAATATCATATAAAACTGGATTATCTTCTGATTGAGTTTTTAAAAGTGCCAAAGCATCTGTTAATGATAATCCGGCCGTCATCATAGTGGACAATTCCCGGGTAAAAGTCGACACTTGTTTTAACCCTACTCTATGGGTAACTCGGCTTAGAATCTCCGTAAACATGTTTCCTTTCTCTTCATCCACTCCCAAAGGGATTAAACCACTATTCCGGACCGATTCAATAACTGCTGGCTTATCAACTGAATCCAATACTCCCTTGACAGTTTTTCCTGTCCAATCTTTAGCTTTATATGCGTATTTTACCATTATTTATTGTTAAAACTTCTTAATTTACTTTGAAAGTCAGATGGTCTAAGGGCATAGCTTAAAGCCACTTCTTCACTAACTACACCTTGATGAACTAACCTAGCCAATGAAGTTTCCAAACTTACCATTCCCGAAT
>CAYSVP010000017.1:6241-9743 GCA_964434595.1 uncultured Gammaproteobacteria bacterium
ACACCTTGATGAACTAACCTAGCCAATGAAGTTTCCAAACTTACCATTCCCGAATCGGCACTAGTTTGGATAATATTATCAATCATAAAAGTTTTTCCTTCTCGAATAATATTCTTTACTGCCGGAGTTGCCATCATTATTTCCACTGCTGGCGTTCTACCACCGGATAATGTCGGTACTAATCTTTGCGAAACCACTGCTGAAATTACACTCGCCAATTGAGTTCTTACCTGACTTTTTGCCCCCTCAGGAAAAACATCAACAATTCGGTCGATAGATTGAGGAGCTGAATTAGTATGTAGTGTTGAAAAAACTAAATGACCGGTTTCCGCCACCGTTAAAGCCGCTGAAATTGTTTCAAAATCACGCATTTCTCCTACATAAACTACATTCGGATCCTGACGCAAACATGATCTTAAAGCATCCAAAAAGCCAAGTGTATCATTACCGATTTCACGTTGTGAAATCATCGCCATTTGTGGTTTTAAAACATACTCAATTGGATCTTCAATTGTGACTACATGTACTTTTCTGGTACGGTTTATTTCATTTAAAATTGAGGCCACTGTTGTTGATTTACCATGACCGGTTGGTCCGGTTACTAGAACAAAACCCTGTTTCATAGCCGCAAATGTTTCAAAGCTTTCCGGTAACGACAAATCAGTCAAAGGGGGGATTATTGAAGAGACAATCCTCATTGCCGCCGAAATTAAACCCATTTGATAATAAATGTTCACTCTCAATCTAGTTTCTGCATGAGTTACAGACAAATCCATTTCTTTAATCTTTAAAAATTTATCTTTTTGATCACTAGTCAACAGCGATAAAATAACTTCTCTAGATTGATCTTGACTTCCCATTTCTACATTAGTCAAATCAACTAACTCTCCATTAATCCTTATTTGTGGCAATTTACCTTCACATAAATGAATATCAGAAGCTTTATTAGCCACAGCCAAATCAATAATTGCCTGTAATTTATTATGTATCATATTTTTATATTTAATTTTAATATTGAGCCACCCGAATAACTTCTTCGACAGTGGTTACTCCTTCTAAAACTTTAACGTAACCGTCTTGTTTCATGGTTAACATTCCCTCATCCATAGCTTGTTTTTGAATATCTCCAGCCGTTGATCTTTCTACCACTAATTTAGCAATTTTCTCCGACATTGGCATTACTTCATAAATAGCTATTCTTCCTAAATATCCAGTATTATTACATTTTTCACACCCTACTATCTTAGGAATTTTCATTGGCTTACCATCTTTAGCCCATTTATCCTTTATCATTTCGTAAATAGGACCTAAAGTAGTTTTCATGTCAGCCTCAATTTCTGGCGGAATATCACTTTCAGAAATACAATCCGGACATACTTTACGCAACACTCGTTGTCCAACTACACAAGTCAGTGACGATACCAATAAAAACGGTTCCACTCCCATATCCAACATCCGTGGTGGTACTCCAGCTGCATCATTAGTATGTAGTGTTGAAAAAACCAAATGACCAGTTAATGAAGCGTTAATAGCCAATTCAGCTGTTTCCGTATCCCGAATTTCACCCACCATTATAATGTTAGGATCCTGCCGCAAAAACGATCTTAGAGCTGTGGCAAATGATAATCCCGCCTGAACATTAACCTGGACCTGATTTACTCCCTTCATTTGATATTCTACTGGATCCTCAATTGTTACCACATTTACTTTTGGAGTTGCCACTTTATCCAACACTGAATATAAAGTTGTTGTTTTACCGGAACCGGTTGGTCCGCAAACAACAATTATTCCATGAGGTCGCTCGATTGCATCCATTAAATTTTTCAAAGCTAAACCTCGTAAGCCTAAATCCGGTAAAGTCGGTACTTTCTGTGATTTCTTTAGTAACCGCATTACCACTTTTTCACCATAAGTTGTCGGCAAAGTTGATACCCGTAAATCGACATCATTACCATCAGCACTAAAGAAAAAACGACCATCCTGTGGCACCCGTTTTTCATCAATTTTTAAGCTTGATAAAATCTTAATCCGACTAACTACAGCCTCATGAACATTTCTAGGTAAAATATATTTTTCTTGTAAAATACCATCAATTCTATATCTTATTCTTACATTTTCCTCCTGTGGTTCAATATGAACATCAGAAGCCCGGGATTTAACCGCATATTCCAAAATTGTACTGACAATTTTCGCCACCGGAGCTTCTGAAGATACTTTTTTGGATGCTTCTTCGACTGCCTTTTCATCTCTTTTCCTTTCATCCAAAGCCTTATCTACTTCTGAGCTGATACCTTTCTCCCGAATATATTTTTCTTTAATAAAACTATCAATTTGTTTACCCATTGAAATTCCCGACTTTACCCGAAAATTTGTCTTTTTTTCCAAAAATTCTACCGTTTCCAAATCAAGTGGATTAACCATTGTTACATATAATGTTTTTTCTTTAGTATCCAAACGATAGGGGACTACTTGATATTTTTGAGCCACACTTTCCGGCACTAAATTTAAAGCTTCTGGAGCAAAACCAATTTGATCCAAATCTACATAATCTACTTTCAGAAATTCAGCCTTAGATTTGGTAAAATCTTCGTCTGAAACAATTCTTAAAGACCGAATAATACTCTCTTCGTCTTCGCCAGTTTTTAATTGTCTTAATTTTATCTCTTCCGATACTTTCTCATCAATCAAATTCCGGGATAATAAAACTTCGCGGATTGAATGATAAGTTTTTGAGGCAGTATTATTCATAAATAGAATCTATAATAAATATACATGATTTTCTTTCCTTCAACACTTTTTATCGCTCATAAAGCTATCGACTTTAGTCAGTATCTTCAGTCACTGGGTCACTCTTCAATTATTAATAATCCCGACATTTTTTCTTTAGATGATTATTCCATTGAAGCTATTCGTTCTCTTAAAAAGTTTCTATATCAAACACCCTATCAGCACCAATCAAAAATTATTATTATTGAAAATGCTCATTTTCTTCAACCGGAAGCTCAAAATGCTCTTTTGAAAATGTTGGAAGAACCGGGTGAAAACAATTATTTTTTTCTAACTACCAACCAGCCAAATCAATTACTTTCAACTATCGTCTCCCGATGTCATCAAATCAAAGATTCTTCAACTGATCCAATTTCCGATTCACCGTTGCTTAAATCTAAACCAGATATTAAAGACAATTTGTCTACAACCGATTCCCTAGCTATTTCCAAGGAAGAAACGTTAAGTTATCTTCAAAATCAACTCCGGCTATATCATCAACTATTGGTTGAAGAACCTTCAGTTACCATTTCCCAAAAAATTAATCTTCTTCAGAAAGCCATAAATATGATTAATAGTAATGTCGATCCCAAAAGTGCCGTTGATTTTTTTCTTCTAAGCTAAATTTATCCCGCATTTTTCCCTCATTGATTTTCAAAATTAATGTTATAATTTCGTAAATGTTTTCTCCGGTTTTTACCATCAATAATAAGATAATTAAAAACATTGCCTCGAT
>CAYSVP010000017.1:9843-12001 GCA_964434595.1 uncultured Gammaproteobacteria bacterium
TGTTTTCTCCGGTTTTTACCATCAATAATAAGATAATTAAAAACATTGCCTCGATAGAAGGAGCTAAAGCAATTATTGACGAAGCTCCATTGATACCCGCTTATGAAAAACAATTTCAACAAGAAGCTATCGTTCGGACTGTCCACTATGGTACCCGAATTGAAGGTAATGATTTAACTTATCAAGAAGTGGCCAAATTAGTTGAAGGTCGACAAATTACCGCTACAGAACGTGACATTCAAGAAGTAATCAACTATCGCAATGTCATGAATTATCTCGAAGAACTTTGGTCTCTCTACGATGCTGGAATGCTTCTACCCGAAGAAAAAATACTACCTAACAGTATTAATGACCGTCGACCTTTTTTTTACAGTGAAACAATTCTCAAAAGAATTCACGAATTAACTACTCTCAAAATTATTCCCGAAACAGAACAGGGAAAATATCGTCATCAACAAGTAGTTCTCAAAAACACCCGTACCGGAGAAATAGCCCACCGTCCGCCTCCGGCTATCGAAGTTCCCTATCTAGTCGCCGATTTTATTGAATGGTTAGATCAATCAGATTCCCGGGATATTCACCCAGCTATCCGTTCAGCCATCACTCAATATGTTCTAGTGGCAATCCATCCTTTTATAGAAGGTAATGGCCGTGTTTCTCGGGCATTTGCTATTTTACCTTTATACGTTGAAGGATACGATATTCGTCGTCTATTTTCTCTTGAGGAGTATTTCGATCGTAACGCGGAAAACTACTACAACGCTATTCAGGAAACCCATATTCAAAATTCTGATATTTTTAAACGAGATTTGACTCATTGGATTGAATACTTTACCGAAGCTTTGTCAATTGAATTATCACGGGTCAAAGAAAAAGTTCAATCTCTTTCCCGTGATATTAAATTTAAGCAAAAACTAGGTGGCAAACAAATTCATTTAACCGAACGTCAAATTAAACTTGTCGAATATATGCAACAATTTGGTGGTCTCCGTATGCCGGACGCTCAATCGCTTTTGCCTATGGTTTCCGACGACACTATCTGGCGTGATCTAAAAAAGCTAATTGACGATAAAGTTTGTGAAAAACATGGCTCCACCAAAGGTGCCTATTACTGTCTGGTAAATATTTAAAAAGTAGGTTTAATTTTTAGTTTATAATTTCTTTATGATCTCTCTCTCCGATCTTAATCTTGAATCCATCTCTTCCGTAGAATTAGGTGAATTGCTTATTAATGCCAAAAAAGCCTACTATACTTCCGCCAAACCCATCATGGACGATCATACTTATGACACTCTTGAAGATATTTTAAAGAAAAAATCGCCTCATCATCGGCTATTTTCAAAAATTGGTAATCCGAATTTCGACACCGGTTTTGATAAAAAACATCATGTCATGCCCATGGGTTCCCAAAACAAAGTTAATAAAATTGATGATTTAATCCACTATTTCGAATTAAAGAAAGTTTTATCCATCCTCACCAAAGAAGGGGATAGAAGTAGCGAGAGAATAAGAGGGGGATTTTGTGTCCAGCCAAAATGCGACGGTATTTCTTTGGAAATTGAATATCAAAATGGTCAGCTTGTCGATGCTATTACCCGTGGCGATGGTCACGTTGGCGACGTTATTACTCAAAACGTCGTCAAAATGAAAAACGCAGTGGTGAACTTGTCGAATCATTTTACCGGTTCCGTTCGTTGTGAAATAATGGTTACCAAAGATGACTTTAAAAAATTAAACAAAATATCTGAAGAAAAATATTCTAATCCCAGAAACGCTGCCTCGGGTTTATCTCAACGCCTCGATTCCAAATATTCAGAATTTTGTTCTCTTTATGCTGTTGATATTTTTCCCGCCAATAAAACAGAACAAGATAAAATCACTTATTTAAAAACTCTTGGTTTTGTTCCCGTTGAATCATTTATTTGCCAGAACTTTTCTGAAATAGAATCCATTTATCAAAGTTTTCTCACCCAAGATAGGGAAAAATATCCTTTTGAGATTGATGGGTTAGTTATCAAAATCAATGATTTGAAATTAGCCGAATCTATAGGTTCCAAAAATAATCGTCCCAAGTTTCAAGTCGCCTATAAATTTCCGGCTTCCACCAATCAAACAGTTATTAAATCTATAGTGTGGCAAGTCGGTCCTATGGGAACCA
>CAYSVP010000017.1:12101-13779 GCA_964434595.1 uncultured Gammaproteobacteria bacterium
ACCAATCAAACAGTTATTAAATCTATAGTGTGGCAAGTCGGTCCTATGGGAACCATTACCCCGGTGGCGGAAGTCGATCCTATTGAACTTTCCGGTGCTATTATCACTTTCGCCTCTTTAGCCAATTACGATTTAATCAAAGAGAAAAATATTAACATCAACGACGTTGTCGAAATTCAAAGAAGGGGAGATGTTATTCCCCATATTGAAAAAGTTGTCGCCAAAGTTTCTGACAGCCACGCTTTAGCCCCAACTCACTGCCCAGCGTGTCAAACTAAATTAATTATTGACAACAAATTTATTCGTTGCCCCAATATTTCCCAATGTCCAGGTCAAATTCTAGGTTCTCTCCAGCTTTTTTGTGACACTCTGGAAATTAAAGGCATTTCTGACAAAACCATTGCTAAACTTTACCAATTGAATTTAGTTAAATTGCCTGGTGATTTTTATCATCTTAAAGTTTCTGATTTTAAAAATATCGCTGGCCTTGGTAATAAATCTGGTACTAATATTGTTCGTGAAATTCAAGCCAAAAAAACCCTCACTCTTAAACAAATATTAGACGCCGCTATCATTCCCAACTTTAGTTCTCAAAGAATTATCCAAATTATTAATGCCGGTTTTAACACTCCTGAAAAAATTCTTAATCTCACTGTTTCCCAGCTCGAAGCTCTACCCGGTATTCAAATTACTTTAGCGGAGAAAATTTATCAAGGTATCCAAGCCCGTCGTGATTTTATCCAATCCATTTTGAATAATGTCGAGATGTTGGACTCAACATCACTAAATAACAAGCAAACTTTATTAAACAAATCTTTTGCTATAACCGGAACTCTTAGTCAACCTCGAAAGGTTTTAGAAGACAAAATTATTTCCCTTGGTGGTAAATTATCCTCATCGGTTACTTTTAAAACTAATTACTTAATCACCAATGAAACCGAATCAAACTCATCTAAGTTTGTGACTGCCAAAAAGTTAAATATTCCCATAATTAACGAAGAATCATTTAGCAAACTCATCAACTGAGTGCTAACTATAATTAAAAATTAAATATTACGGTAAAATAGGTTATTAAAATATATGAAACTGTTTTTTGGTCTCGGTAATCCTGGTAAAACTTATCAAAATAATCGCCATAATTTAGGTCAAAATATTATTAATAAATATGTAGAGACGCATTATAATGCGTCTCTAACTACCAAAAAACAATTAGATGCCGAAATTTTAGAAGTAGGACAAGGAAATCACAAAATTATTTTTGCCATTTCCAACGATTATATGAATAATTCCGGCATTGCCGTTCAAAAAACTGCTAATTTCTACAAAATTTCCCCGGAAAATATTTATATTATTCACGATGATCTCGATTTACCGGTAGGGGAGTATCGTTTTCAATTCGACCGAGGACCAGCTGGTCACAATGGAATTAAGTCTGTTATTGAACAACTTGGAACTCAAGCCTTTAATCGTATCCGAGTTGGTATCGATCATCCCCGTCATACTCCAACTCCTCAAATGGCAATAGAAAAGTATGTTTTACTCCCATTTAACACTCAGGAAAAAGTGATAATTAACCAAACTATTGATAAAATAATCGAGGAAATTGAAAAACTGGGCCATTAGCTTATCTGGTAGAGCACCGCATTCGCATTGCGGAGAGGGCGGTTCGACTCCGCCA
>CAYSVP010000018.1:0-4921 GCA_964434595.1 uncultured Gammaproteobacteria bacterium
CAATATGATGAAGTCAGTAATACTCGTACTAAAAAACTTCAAAAAGTTATCGATAGAATAGAAATAGAGAATCATGAAGACAAAACTGCTATCGAAAGCTAATTTTTTTTATCTAACCACTTTTATTCTTTGGTTAATTTTCTTGGTTTTTGTTAATTTAATTTCCCCTGGATCGGTTTTTAATTATCTTATTTTTTTTATTTTATTATTCACTTGTTTTTTATCCTCAACCTTTCTTTTTATTCGTAAAATTAAATTAAATTTATTAATCTCTTTTTTTCTTATTCTGCTCACTCTACTTCTGTTTTTTCATCTACTTTCAATTTTAAATTTAGTCTTATTATCAGCCATATTTATATTTTTAGGTTTTAGAATATAAAATCTCTTAATTTCCCCTCTTGACGTCACTTAGCAGTCAGCGTATATTACTGCTAATGGCAGAATTAACTCAACGACAAATCAAGATTCTAAAATGTATTACCGAGGAGTTCATTGAGACAGCCTCTCCAGTTGGCTCGGAAACCTTGGAAAAGAAATATTCATTAGGTATTTCTTCGGCTACTATTCGTAATGAAATGTTGGCTCTAACTCAATTAGGCTATTTAAAGAAAAACCATCTTTCAGCTGGACGCAGTCCTACTTCAATGGGATTGAAATATTATGTCCGCAATTTAATGACACCGAAAAATATGTCTATCAGTGATGAAATTGGTGCTAAAGAAAAAATTTGGGATTATCGAAATGAATTTGAGCGATTACTCAAAGAATCCACCAAAGAATTAGCCAGTCGAACTCGTAGTATGGCCATCTCCACTACAGACCAGGATAATATCTACAGTTATGGTGCTTCTAATTTACTTGAAGAACCCGAATTTTATAATATTGATGTTACTAAAACTGTATTATCTTTGATTGATAACACTAACTTTTGGTTTGAAATCATCAGTAAATCAGGCATTCGCGATCAAAATTCCAACGAAGTAGTTCATCTTCTTATTGGTGAAGATTTGGGAATGGAACATCTAGAACCATGTAGTTTTGTATATCAAAGATATCAAGCCGGCCCACATCAAGGTATTATGGGTGTTGTTGGTCCAGCTCGTTTCCATTATCAAACCATTATCCCTATTGTTGACTATTTTGCTCAATTAGTTTCTACTATTACCCGTTAATTTTTCTGTTTTTTTATGAAAACCAAAAAACCTATTGATCAATCTGATATGAAAAAAATTCCTGAACTCGAGGAAAAAATTCTTGACCTTCAGAACAAGTTAACACGATCTTTAGCTGATTATATTAATTTAGAAAAACGAATTGAATCTCAACGCCAAATGATTATGACCTTAGCTACTGTCTCGATTGTTAGTAAAATGATAGATGTCTTAGATGATATTTGTTTGGTTCAATCACATTTAAAAGATACTGGATTACAAATGACGGTTGACAAATTTAAAAATGTTCTTCTTTCTGAAGGACTCAAAGAAATTAATCCTCAGGAACAAGAATTTAATCCAGCGACTATGGAATGTATTCAAACCAGTGATGGTAAAGATGGTTTTGTTGTTTCTGTTAAAAAAACTGGTTACTCATTAAACGATCAAATCATTCGCCCGGCTCAAGTGGTCGTTGGCAAAACTTCAAATTAATTATCAATTCTTAGTTATTAATATTAATTAAATAAAATTATGTCAAACAAAATAATCGGTATAGACCTAGGTACCACCAATTCCTGTGTCGCAGTTATGGAAAGCGGCCAGCCAAAAGTTATTCTCTCCGCTGAAGGACGTAATACTATTCCTTCAATTGTCGAGCCAAATAAAAAACTAATTGGTGATTTGGCTAAACGCCAGATGGTTCTTAATTCTCAGAATACTATTTTTAGTATTAAAAGATTAATGGGTCGTCGTCTTGATGATGCTGAAGTGGTTAAAACCCAGAAAATTGCTCCTTATAAAATTGTTGCTGGTAAAGATAATATGGCTTCGGTTGAAATCAGTGACAAAACCTATTCTCCTCAGGAAATTTCTGCCATGATATTACAAAAATGTAAGACCGATGCTGAAAAATATTTAGGTGAAAAAGTTACAGATGCTGTTATTACTGTTCCGGCTTACTTTGATGATTCCCAACGACAGGCAACCAAACAAGCAGGTGAAATTGCCGGTCTTAACGTTAAACGTATAGTTAACGAGCCGACAGCTTCAGCTTTAGCCTATGGTTTGGACAAAAAGAAAAAAGGTATGGTGGCAGTGTACGACCTTGGTGGTGGTACTTTTGACATCTCTATTCTTGAAATTGGTGACGGTGTCTTTGAAGTTAAAGCCACTAATGGTGATACTTTCCTTGGTGGTGATGATTTTGATCAAAAAATTCTACATTGGTTAATTGATAATTTTAAAAATCAAACTGGAGTTGATTTATCCAAAGATCCTCAAGCTCTACAACGTCTTCGTGAAGCCGCTGAAAAAGCTAAAATTGAATTATCTTCAACTATTGAAACCGATATTAATTTACCTTTTATTACTCAGGTAGATGGTCAACCACAACATTTAACTGTTAAATTAACTCGAGCAGAATTGGAAAAATTAGTTGATGATTTAATTCTAAAGACTATTGTTCCGGTGGAAAAGTGTCTTAAAGATGCTGGAATTACCAAGTCCGATATCACTGATGTAGTTATGGTTGGGGGTATGACCCGAATGCCTAAAGTATTAGAGGTTGTTAAAAATTTCTTCGGCAAAGATCCTAATACTACTGTAAATCCGGATGAGGTAGTTGCTATTGGTGCCGCCGTCCAAGGGGCAGTTCTAACTGGTGAAGTTAAAGATATTGTTTTACTTGACGTTACTCCGTTAACTTTAGGTATTGAAACCGCTGGCGGTGTTCGCACTCCTTTGATTGATAGAAATACTACCGTACCTACCAAGAAATCACAAATATTTACTACCTATTCCGATAGTCAACCTCAGGTAGAAATAAATATTCTTCAAGGTGAAAGACCAATGGCCAACGACAACAAATCACTTGGTCGTTTTATTCTTGATGGTATTGCTCCGGCTCCTCGTGGTACTCCCCAAATTGAAGTTACTTTTGATATCGATAGTAATGGTATCTTAAGTGTTTCTGCCAAAGATAAGGGAACTAATAAAGAGCAAAAAATTACTATTCAGAATGCAACCAATTTAACTGATGACGAAATCGAGACAATGAAAAAAGACGCTGAAGCTCATGCCCGGGAAGATGAAGACAAACATGCCCTAGCAGAATCTCGCAACCGTCTTGATGGCACTATTTTTCAAGCAGAAAAATCAGTAAAAGATTTTGCCGACAAAGTTAAAGAAGAAGATAAAACTAAAATAGAGGAAAAAGTAAAAGAGGCCAAAGATCTTTTAGTCAAAACTGATGCAAAGAAAGAAGATTTTGATAAAATATCCGAGGAATTAACTCAAATTCTTCAAGTTATTGGTCAGGCCGTCTATGCTCAACAAACCCCACCGACTAATGAACAATCTGATGCCTCTGGTGAAGAAACAAAAGCCGACAATAAAGATAATAAAAAGGATGACGATAAAAAAGACGCCGAAGAAGGAGAGGTAATTAAATAAAGTAAATGAAACGAGATTTTTACGAAGTTCTGGGTGTCAATAAATCTGCCTCAAAAGAGGAGATCAAGTCCGCTTACCGCAAAAAAGCCATGGAATGGCACCCAGATCGTAATAAATCTCCCGAAGCTGAGGATAAATTCAAAGAGATTAACGAAGCCTATGAAGTCCTCAGTAATGATCAAAAAAAGGGTGCTTATGACCAATTCGGTCATGCCGCTTTTGATCCTTCAGCTGGTGGTTTCGGTGGTCACACCTACACTCAACAAAATGGCCCGTTTAATTTTACTTGGCAAAGTCAGAGTAGTGGCCAAAATGCTGATTTTGATTTCGGTGGTTTTAGTAATCCTTTCGATATCTTCGAGCAATTTTTTGGAGCTGCCGGTTTTAATGTTAATGGCCAAGGTCGCCGTCAACAGCTTCCGACATATAAAATACAGTTAAGTTTTATGGATGCTGCCTTGGGTTGCGAAAAAGAATTTAATGTTGATGGTAAACGTCAAAATGTTAAAATTCCCGCCGGAGTTGACGACGGTCAGCGAATAAAATTTAACAATTTTATTCTCTATATCGATGTTCTTCCCGATAAAATTTTTAAACGTGACGGTAATGATGTTTTTGTTAATCAAGAAATATCGATAAAACAGGCAGTTTTAGGTGACAATGTCGAAGTGCCAACACTTAAGGAAAAACTTAAAGTTCGAGTTAAACCAGGTACTCAACCAAACACTTTAGTTCGTCTTCGCGGACAGGGGATTCGTGATATTAATGGGTTTGGTGTCGGCGATCTCTATATTCGTCTCAATATTGTCATTCCAACTCGTCTTAATTCCAAACAAAAAGATTTGATAAAGGAACTAGATTTTTAATTTAAATTATCTTCTCCGCTACATTAAAGCTATGGTTCGAAAGAGGGTTATGATGTATAATACCTTCAGTTAAATCTGTGTAAAAAGGAATGGGGGCGGTTTCGCCTCCGTTTTTATTTATATAAGGAGATTATATGGATATTAAAAGACTACCAAAAACTGAATTTGCCGCTGCTGTCGCTCAGATTGCCGGTGAACGTAATATTGATCCTCAAGAGATTATAGACGCTATCGAAAAAGGTCTAATATCTGCCTATAAAAGGGATAAAAAAGAACACGGAGTTATTATTGAAGATGAAGTTGTATTTGAAGTCGATCTAGCTCCTCAAACTGGTTCGTTTGCTATTTTTCAAATTGATGGTCAAGAACGTCTCGATGTTACTCCGCCGGGATTTGGTCGTATTGCTGCTGTTACCGCCAAACAAGTAATTGATCAAAAAATTCACGAAG
>CAYSVP010000018.1:5021-12801 GCA_964434595.1 uncultured Gammaproteobacteria bacterium
GGTCGTATTGCTGCTGTTACCGCCAAACAAGTAATTGATCAAAAAATTCACGAAGCTGAAAGAGATACTATATTAGTTGAATATCAAAATAAAATCGGTACTTTGGTAAACGGAGTTGTTCTTCATACCGATTCCTATAAAATGTCAGTTGGTATCGGCAAAACCGAAGCTATATGTCCCAAAGATGAGCAAATTAAAAATGAGATTATAGATTTAGGTTCGAAAAAACAATTTTTAATCAAAAAAATTATTAGCGACAACGAAGATCATCGGGAAATAATTCTTTCTCGTCGTGATCCTGAATTTATCCGTCAACTTTTTGCCCGGGAAGTACCGGAAGTTGGTAATGGTACTGTTATTATTGAAAAAATTGCCCGTAACTCAGGTGAAAGAACTAAAATTGCCGTCTCTTCCAAACAACCGGGTGTTGATCCAGTAGGTTCTTGTATTGGTCAAAAAGGTTCGAGAATTCAAGCTGTTTTAACTGAATTACCCAAAGAAGAAAAAGTTGATGTTATTGCTTTTTCCAAAAATAAAAGTCAATTTATTATTAACGCTCTTTCTCCGGCCGAAAATGCCAAGATTATTGTTCTAAAAGATAACTTCGCTCAAGTAGAAGTTCCCGAAGATCAATTAGCTTTAGCAATTGGTGCTGGTGGAGAAAATGTTCGTCTGGCTGGGATTTTGACCGATCTAGAAATCAAAGTCCAAGCATCAAAATAACGTCATTATAAGGGACGAAGCGATGTTGTGATTAAAATCAAAATTGCTTCGCGATTACGCTCGCAATGATGTTTTGTAAAAATATGACCGAAACAATAACTAACAATCAATTCCGCCCACCAATAGTCGCCGTTATGGGTCATATTGATCACGGCAAAACCACTCTCTTAGACAAAATTCGTCAAGCCAATATTGCTGTTCACGAATATGGTGGAATTACACAGCATATTTCTTCATATCAAACCACAGTCAAACTTAAAAATGGTAAAACTGGAACTATTACTTTTATTGATACTCCCGGTCATGCCGCTTTTTGTAATATGCGTTCCCGTGGAGTCAATTCCACTGATATTGCTGTTTTGGTAATCTCTGCTGTCGATGGAGTAATGGCTCAAACCAAGGAATGTATTCGAGAAATTAAAAAAACTAACATTCCCATAATTGTTGCCATGAACAAAATCGACTTGGAAGGTTGCTCTCCGGAAAAAATCAAAGGTCAACTGGTCGAACTAGATTTAACCCCTGAGGAATATGGTGGACAAATAGCAGTAATTCCTGTTTCTGCTAAAACCGGGCAAGGAATCAATGAATTACTGGAAATAATTCTTTTAAATGCTGAAATAATGGAACTTAAAAATGAACCGGGAGCTCCACTTGAAGCCACCATTATTGAGTCACGTCTTGATAAGAGCCGCGGTCCAGTAGCTTCAGCCATCGTCAGAAAAGGTACTCTCCATAATGGCGATGTTATCTATTCTGAAAATATTTTTTGCAAAATAAAAGCCATGATTGACAGTAATGGTCAAAATATAACTTGTGCAGGGCCAAGTACTCCAGTAGAAATTCTGGGATTTGAAAAAACCCCATCTGTTGGCAGTTTAATTCTAGATCATTCTGTTGAGACCAGTCACGATCAGATAAAAGTTCAACCCACACCTAATATAACCGGCGATTCGCCTCGTTTAAATATCGTGTTAAAGGCCGATGTTGAAGGAACCCTAGAAGCTCTTAAAGCTAGTTTTGGAGATGATGTTTTAGTTATTTCCGCTGGAGTTGGAGCGGTCACCGACAACGATGTTTTTGTTGCCGAGAATGCCAATGCGGAAATTTTCGCTTTTAATGTTACTGTTCCAAAATTTATAAAAAACTTAGCTAATAATCAAAAAGTTAAAATTTTTGAATCTAAAATTATTTATGAAATTATCGAAAATATTCAAAGTCAGGTTTTAAAACTGCTTGATCCAACTATTGAAGAGACGATTCTTGGAGAAGCTAAAATAATTGCTGAATTTAAAATTGAAAAAGTTAGAATCGCCGGTATCCAAGTAACTAAAGGTGAAATTACTAAAGGTGATTTAATTCATTTAAAACGCGATAATGAGATAATAAAAAATACCAAAGTTGAAGGTATTCATCAGGCAAAAAATATTATTGAGAAAGCTAAAACCGGTAATGAATATGGAATAACTTTCCGTCCTTATGTTGACTTTGATGTCGGTGATGTTATAATAGCCTATAAATAAATTTATTTGGAAATAAACCAAATATGAAAAACTATAATGTCTCTGAAATTAAAACCCTTGTGGGTAGCGCAAAAACCGTTCTAATAGCCGTTCCTCAAATTGGCATTGATAGTATTGCATCTGCCTTAGCATTAGCTTTAAATTTAAAAAAAGTTGGCAAAGAAGTAAAAGTTTTTTGTCCCCAAAAAACAGATCAAAATTATCAAAAACTTAGTGGTCTGGAACTCCTAACTGATACCTATATTTCTAATGATTTAGTCGTTTCTCTAAACTATCCTTTGGATCAAATTGACCAGGTTTCTTACAACGATAACGGTGGTCGTTTGAATTTAGTTGTCAAAACCAAATCCGAAGCTCCAAAAATTGAAAATAATCAAATTATAATTAACAACGAATACACAGCTTTTGATGCCTGTTTTATGCTTGGTGATGAAGCTTCATTAGGTATCAATAATGTCATGGTCAACAAAGGTAATTGGATTTACATTTCTCCAACTGATAACCAAAAACCTTGGGCTAAAATCAGTTTAATCGACCCAGATGCCCCTTTTTCAGAAATCTTTACCTTTTTATTACCAATGATTGGTTTAAATTTGGACATGGATTCCGGTAAAAATTTATTAATCGGTCTTCGGGTTGCTACTCAATCTTTTAGTGTCAATGTTTCTCCAGAAACTTTTGAAGCCGGTGCAGTATGTTTACGGGCTACTCAACCTTCGGAAAATAATCAACCTATTAATCAAATGCCAATTGAAAACGTGGAAAAATCGGCCTCTTTAATTTCTAACGGAAATCCAACCACTAATTCTTCTAATCAGCTAATTTAGTGATATAATTCCTCTACACTTGAAACGGTGCTTTGGTAGCTATTCCAAAACCTTATTTTTTTACCGATTCAAGCGCTATTAATTTATGGCATTAACTAAAGAAGAAAAACAAGTTTTAATTACTAAATATTCCCAAGCCAAAGGCGATACTGGTTCACCAGAAATTCAAGTTGCTATTCTTTCCAAAGAAATTGAAAAGCTTCAGGGACACCTTGGTGATAATAAACATGATTCACCGGCTAAGCGCGGTCTTTTAAGCAAGATTGCTAAACGTCGCCGTTTACTTCGATACCTTTCATCTCATAATTCCGAAAGATACATTAAAATTATCAACGAATTGGGTTTGAAAAAATAATATTAGTTAAACATCTTTTCTAAATTCATATAAAATTATTCTATGACCAAGATTTCACACGACATTCAATTGCCTAATGGCAAAATTATTAATCTCCAGACCGGACTTTTAGCTCCACAAACTAATGGATCTGTCTTGGCTACTTATGGTAAAACAGTAGTTTTGGCCACAGTTGTTTTAGGTGTCATCGATAAAACCAAAGATTATTTTCCACTTTCTGTTGAATTTGTCGACAAATTATATGCTGGTGGTTTAATTAAAGGCGGTAAGTGGATCAAACGTGAAGGTGGTCCTTCGGATACAGCAGTTCTCTTTGGTCGAATTATTGACCGTTCTATTCGACCTCTTTTCCCGGCTGATTTTAAATATGAAGTTCAAGTTATAGCTACCGTTTTAAGTAATGATAAAGATAATGATGTAGTTATTCCCGCTTTTATGGCCACTTCTGCTGCTTTAATGATTTCCGATATACCTTTTAATGGTCCTGTTTCTATCGTTCGTACCGGTCGTAAAAATAATCAATTAAATCTTTTCCCCACTCTTACCGAACAACAAAGTTCCGACCTTGATCTTTTAATTTGTAAAGATTCCCAAGGGGTCAATATGATAGAAGCTGATGCGAATATCATCAGTAACGAAGATATGCTATCAGCCATGAAATTAGCCATTGAAACTGGCGACAACATTAATGATCAATTAATTGATTTTGCCAAGAAAAATAGCAAAAGGAAAATTGAATACGAATCTTTGACTGCTTCATCAGAATTAATTGCCGAAGTCGAGAAAATTATTAAAACCGAACTTGATGCTTTTATGAAAGAAGGTGCCGACGGTGCCCATATTAAAGCTGAAGACGTAATGAAAGAAAAAATAGCAACATTTTTTGAAGATAAAATTAAGTCTGAAGAAGTCGATAAAAATGAGCTTTTTGAGGCTGTCGATATCTTAGTTCGTCGCTATCTTCGTATTCAAACTCTTCAAGGATACCGTTATGATCATCGAGCAATGGATGAAATTCGTCCACTAAGTATTGATCTTGATGTACTACCTTGTACCCACGGTTCAGTCCTTTTTCAACGTGGTTTAACTCAGGCAATTACTATCACCACTCTCGGCTCATTAGCTGAACAGCAATATCTCCAGGATAGTTGCGGTGAAGTTACCAAACGTTATATTCATTATTATTCTGCTGCGCCTTTTTCTACTGGTCAAACTGGACGAACTGGCCGACCCGGCCGTCGTGAAATTGGACATGGTGCCCTAGCAGAAAAAGCCTTATATCCGGTTATTCCTTCAGTTGAAGAATTTCCCTATACTATCACCTTAACTTCAGAAATAATGTCCCAAAATGGTTCTTCATCAATGGCTTCAACTTGTGGTTCAACGATGAGCTTAATGGCTGCCGGTGTTCCCATTAAAGACAAAGTTGCTGGTATTTCTATAGGTATGGTATCCGACGATTCCGGTAAATTTGCTTTATTGACAGATATTGCTGGTATTGAAGATCATTGTGGCGACATGGACTTTAAAATTACTGGTACTCGCCGGGGTATTACTGCTATCCAATTAGATATTAAACGTCCAGGATTAACTTATGAAATGATTGAGGCCACGTTTACAGCTTCAACTAAAGCTCGTCTTTTTATTCTCGACAAAATGGATTCAGTTTTGGATAAACCTCGTCAAGAATTGTCCATCTATGCTCCCAAGATTCAAATGGTTCAAATTCCCGAAGAAAAAATTGGTGAAGTCATCGGCTCTGGCGGTAAAACCGTTAAAGCCCTAATGGAGAAATACGATGTTCAAATTGATATTGATGATGATGGTCGGGCGTCGATTTCAGCCATTGATAAGACAAAAATTGCTGATTGTGCTTATGAAATAGAATCAATGATCAAGGAAGTTCAAATTGGTGAAGAATACAATGGTGTTGTTACTAGAGTTGAAGATTATGGCGCTTTCATCGAATTTCTTCCCGGTCGAGAAGCTCTTCTTCATGTTTCCGAATTAGCCACTGGTTTTATTAGCAATCCCCGTCAGATCATCAAAATCGGCGATAAACTCAAAGTTAAAATCTCCGGATTTAACGATAATCATCAGATCAAACTTAGTGCTCCCGAATTTAAAGCTACTCATCAAGGGGAAGCCCGTCCAGAAGGTATGAGCTCTCCACGACCTTCTTTTGATCGTAATCGTACTGGTGGTTTCCGCAATTTTCCTTCCCGTCCTCAAAGATAAATATTCTTTCTGAATATTTTTCGTTTATACTGATTGTATGGATAGTACTGATACTCATATTGTTACTGCTGAAGAGGCGATCGCCAGACTGGTTTCCAAGATCGAATCAGTCAAGATACCGCCTGGTCTAAAGGAAAAAATGGATGAACTTTTTTCCCAACTTAGAATCAATTCTCGATCAGAAGAATATTTTTGGCAAAATTATCAATCAGCTTCGAAATATATTGAATGGATAATTTCTCTTCCTTGGTATACCAGCAGTCAGGATATTCTTGATCTTGATTATGCCCGTCAAAAATTAAATGAAGGTCATTATGGTCTTGATGCCGTTAAGGAAAGAATTTTGGAATATATCTCTATTCTTTCATTACAAAAAAGCCGTAATCCTGATAAAAAACTTCGTGCCCCTATCATGTTGTTTGTTGGTTTAGTTGGTACTGGTAAAACCACTATGGCCATGTCAATTGCCAATGTCATGGGTCGTCAGTTGATTCGTATTCCTTTCGGCGGTCTAGGTGATCCTCTTTATCTTCGCGGTAAATCCCGAGTCTACCCTGAAGCGGAGCCTGGTGCTTTAATTCGTTTTTTAGCACAAGCTAAAGCCAATAATCCGGTCATTCTTCTGGATGAAATTGACCGTGTTGCTGACGATGCCCTTAACACCATTATGGGTGTTTTAGTCGAACTTCTTGACCCCGAGCAAAATGATCGTTTTGTCGATCATTATATAGATTATCCTTTTGATTTGTCTCAAGCTTTATTTTGTGCCACTTGCAACAATACTGCCCGAATAGCGACCGCAGTAATGGATCGTTTGGAGGCTATTCAAATGCCTTCGTACACTGATGAAGAAAAAATATCTATTGGCCGAGAATATCTTCTCCCTAAAGCTTTGGCCGATACTGGTCTCAACAAAGATGAAGTTCAAATATCTCCCAATGTTTGGCTAAATATAGTTCGTCCTCTTGGATTCGATGCCGGGGTTAGAACCTTAAAACGCAATATTGAAGGTTTGTGTCGCAAAGTCGCTCTGATGATTCTTTCCGGCCAGGTAAAACAAGTCATTATTGACGAGACTAACGTCAAACAATATATGCCTCAATGGTAAATTTGTTTTTTATGAACAACTCTGTTACACTGTTTAAGCTTTTGAATAGAATTAGTTTGCTTATCGAAATGTATTGTCAATCCGGCATCCCCGTTCCCTTCTTTAGTCAACCTTTATCTCAGGTTAGTGTTTCCATTCCTGGATAAATTATTATTTTATTTTTATTATTAAAAAATCGGAGACATTATTTTAAATTTATGATTCAAAAATCAAAGACAAAAGTTTCATCAAAAATTGTTAATTATCATACCCAGACTAATTTTTCTGGTGTTCAAAGTCAAGTTCGAGCCTATAACAGTCCTCATGACTCGGTTCGAATTTCTTCATTAGGAGGTTTTGCTGATGTTACTCAAAATATGTTTGTTTACGAGTACATTCCTAATGGCGATCAAACAAAAAGCCAAATTATTATTGTCGATTGTGGAGTCGGTTTTCCCGAAGAGGATGCCTTTGGAGTTGATCTTCAAATTCCAGATACAAAATACTTAATGGATAAAAAAGACCGAATATTGGGTATTTTTATTACCCATGGTCACGAAGACCACATTGGAGCAGTCCGTTATGTTTTACCAATTTTAGGAACAAACATTCCAATCTTTGCTCCCAAATTAGCTGCTGCTTTTATAGAATCCCGATTGGCTGAGAATAATATTCGAGCCACTATTAATGTTTATGAAGCTGGAGATATTTTTACCAAAGGACCGTTTGTTATTGAACCAATTCGGGTAACTCATTCTATTCCTGACACTTATCATTTCGCCATCACTACCCCCATTGGTACACTATATCATGGTTCTGATTTTAAATTTGATGTTTTTCCTCTTGACGGTAAATCTTCTCAGTTGGATCGTATCGCCAATATTGGTAATACCAAAAAAGTTATAGCTTTAATGTCTGATTCTCTTGGATCCGATCATGAAGGTTTTTCTCCATCTGAAAGTTCTATTGCTGAAAATTTTAAATATGAAGTCGATACTGCCAAAGGCAGAGTATTTGTTACTTCAAT
>CAYSVP010000019.1:0-5616 GCA_964434595.1 uncultured Gammaproteobacteria bacterium
ACTATGAAAACAATGGATTTATGGCCGGAATTTTTAGGAGTGGATGGAAAAAGACGGGAATATTTGGTTTTATTACAAAATGAAAATGAATTAAGACCTGGAGGTGGTTTTATTGGTTCATATGCAATATTGAGTTTTAATAATGGATCATTATTGAGTTTTGACGTTAAAGATGTTTATGAGGCAGATGGTCAATTGAAAGGTCACGTGGAACCACCTCAACCAATTAGGGATTATCTAAAAGAAGGTGGTTGGTATATGCGAGATGCTAATTGGAATGCTGATTTTACTGTAGCATCAAAGGATATTCAGTGGTTTTTTGAAAAGGAAACGGGAAGAAAAGTAGATGGAGTGGTTGGAGTAAATCTTGCGGTAGCTAGAGCAGTATTGGGAGCGATTGGAGAAGTCTATGTACCAGATTTTAAGGCAAAAATTAACAAAGATAATCTTTATGAACAAGCCGAATATTTTTCCGAAAACAAATCATTTGCCGGATCGACACAGAAATCAAGTTTTTTAGGAGGGCTAGGAAAACAATTGTTTGAAGAGATAAAAAATTCTGATACTAAAACGAGATTGGAATTGGTTAAAGCATTGTTGGATCAATTAACTAATAATGAGATAAGGTTGGCATTAAATAACCAAAGTTCGGCGAAAATAGTGGCAGATTTGGGTTGGGATGGGGCAATTTATCGAGGTAAATGTGCTCAGGAAAGATGTTTTGCTGATTATCTTTATTTGGTCGAGGCTAATTTGGGAGTGAATAAAGCTAATTACTTTTTGTATAGAAATATAGAACAGACAGTGGAAATAAATACTCAATCGATTGCCAGAAATGTAAAGATAAATTATGAAAATACAGCAAAAAATAATAGTTGGCCGGGAGGTGATTATGTTAATTACTTGCGGGTTTATATTCCAAATACAGCCAATATTGTTGAGTTGAGTGTGACGGATCCGGCCGGGGTAAAAACGGTGTTTAATGGTGAACAACTAAAAATATCTGAAGTTTCGGGTAAAAAAGAAATTGGATTGTTGGTAACAGTACCAGTCAATAGTAAAAGGGTAGTAGAGGTGAAATATAATAATCAAGTCGATTTATCGAAGGGTAATAAATTTTCCTATTTAAACTATATTCAAAAACAGTCGGGATATGGTGATACCGGGTTGGTGACATTAATGTCGGTACCAGAAAATTGGCAAGTGGAACAAGTAGAGCCGATGACAACGATAATTAACGGTAAATTATTGTTTAATCAAAAATTAACTAAGGATATTAAAATGGGAGTGGAGATTAGTATCTAAAAAAATGAAAAACTTTGTGAGAAGAAAGGAAAATTTTATTTGTGAAGCTTGCGGGAAAAAGGTGACTGGTGATGGATATACTGATCATTGCCCAGCGTGTTTGTGGGGAAAACATATGGATGAGGAAATACCGGGTGATAGAGCTAGTGAATGTAGGGGGATGATGGAACCAATTGGAACTAAATATGAGAAAAATTTGTTTAAAATACATTATAAATGCAAAAAATGTGGGTATGAGTTTTGGGTGAGAGAAGGGAAAAATGATGACCGAGAGAAAATGATAAATTTGTTGTAGGTATGGTATAATGTTGACATGACAAATGAAGAAGAAAAAAAGATTTTAAGAACAGTGGTTGTGGATACGTTTAATAGTTTTAGACTTTTACCTGAAGAAGAAAAGGTAAAGATAAATACAAAAGTAATTGATCCTTTAATAGAAATAATTGATGCAGAAATAAATGAAAGAAAAAAAAGAAACGAAGATAAAGTGGGTGGTATAATCCAAAGATGATAAAAAAGGATACTTTGGCGGATAAAATATTAAAGATATTCAAATTCGGAACGGAAAACAAAGAAAAAAAAGCTGGTATTAAAGGCAATAAAAAAACCAAAGAAGAGGAAATACCAAAAGAGATTTTAGATAAATTACCGCCAGGAACAAAAATCAAGAGAATTGAAATTGGACCAAAACAGATTTTAAAAACGGTGTTGTACGGAATAATATTAATATGGTCATTAACAATTTTAAAAGACATATTTTTACCGGGAGACATAAATAAAGTACCGTTATCATCAATAATCGGGTCAATAAAAAATAATGAAATTGACGAAGTGACGGTAATGGATGATGAGATATTGGCAACAACAAAAGATGGAAATAAAATGTTGGTAGCTTCCAAAGAACCTTCGACTTCGATGGTGGAAATTTTACAAAGAGATGAGGTTGATTTAACTAAAATAAAAGTAAATGTGGAGAATCGAACTGGATGGAAAATGATTGGTGAAATTTTGAGTATGTTGTTAACAGTGGGATTACCGATTTTATTTATTATTTGGTTTTTTGGAAAACAAGCCGGTGGAGCTGGAGGTGGGGGAATGTTTGGATTTGGAAAGTCGACAGCTAAACTTTTTATTAAAGGAAAACAAAATTTAACTTTTGCTGATGTGGCTGGAGTTGAAGAAGCTAAAGAAGATTTGGTGGAAGTAGTTGATTTTTTGAAACATCCGGAAAAATATAAGAAGATGGGAGCAAGAGCACCACGAGGAGTGTTGTTGGTTGGCCCTGCCGGAGTGGGTAAAACATTATTGGCTAAAGCGGTGGCGGGAGAAGCAAATGTTCCTTTTTATTCAATGGCAGGTTCTGAATTTATGGAGATGTTGGTAGGTGTTGGGGCTTCAAGAGTTAGAGATTTATTTGGAACAGCAAAAAAAGCCGGTAAGGCCATTATATTTATTGATGAAATTGATGCGATTGGAAGGGTTCGAGGAGGATTGGATGGAGGACATGGAGAAAGAGAACAAACTTTGAATCAGATATTAGTGGAAATGGATGGATTTGACACTAATACAGCAATTGTAGTGTTAGCGGCAACAAATAGAGGTGATTTGTTGGATCCAGCACTGATGAGACCAGGAAGATTTGACAGAAGAGTAGTATTGGAAATGCCTGATCTTAAGGCAAGAGAAGATATTATTAAAATTCACGCTAAGGGAAAACCATTTGCTGATGACGTACGTTGGCCGGCGGTAGCCAAAAGAACAGTAGGATTTTCAGGAGCGGATTTGGAAAATATGCTTAATGAATCAGCAATTAAAGCAGCCAGAGAGAATAAAATTAAAATTGATATGACGGACATTGAAGAAGCGGCATTGAAGGTAAAACTAGGGTCGGAAAAGAGACGAGGTCAAACCGAAGAAGATAAGTTGATGACAGCATATCATGAGGCTGGTCACGCAATAGTAAATTATGCTGAAGAACTTGATCCGGTACATCGAATTTCGATTGTTTCACGGGGAATGGCGTTGGGATTTACTCTGATTCCACCAAAAGTTGACAGAGTTCATGAAACTAAATCGAGATTAATTAAACAGATGGCAATGGCCATGGGGGGGAGAGCGGCAGAAAGGCTAGTATTTAACGATATTACAACCGGTGCCAGTTCGGATATTAGTCATGCGACAAATATTGCCAGAAATATGGTGGAAGAATGGGGGATGAGTGAATTAGGTCCAATAAATTTAGGACCACAGATTGATATGAATGATTTTGGTAAAGCTTGGATGGAACCGGCAAAAATTTCTGATCAAATGCAGGCAAAAGTAGATGAAGAAATTAAAAAATTGGTTAATTCTGCATTAGCGAGAGCAGAAGATTTGTTGAAAAAAGAGAGATCTAAACTTGATGCTTTGGCAAAACTGTTGGTGGAGAAGGAAAGTTTGGATGATAAGGAATTTGAAGAATTTATGACGGCATAGCCGTTATAAATTGATTTAAGATTTAAGAATAAAGCTTTTAGTTTTTTGGATTAATCCTTGTAATTAATATTACAATAAATCTAATTGAATTTTGAACCTAGTTTTTATTTTTCTTCCTGGTAAATGATGCGCTGAAGGATGGCGAGTGAACCAAGATAAACAGGTTCGACACCATTAAGTTCGAGACTACCGGCACCAAGATTTTTAGCCTGTGAATAGGGAGTATCTGAAGTATAATTTATGATACCAATATCAAGAGGGGCTTGGTTGAGATCAACAATGGTGCCACGAGGTAATTGTTGATCGTAGGTAGCTTCAGTAATAGCTGATAAATAGGGGCCAGATTCCATTTCGATAACAGTAAAATTATTGTCCATATATTTTTTAAGAAGAGCTTCGTTTTCAAGAAAAGTTCCAAGGACAGAAACAGCTTTTTGATTGGTTAAAATAGATCCCTGATTATTGGAAAAAGGGAAAAAGGTGTTGAAACAATTGTTGAACATATAGGTATTTTGAGTATGTTCATCAAAGACAAAACGGGGAGTTTCGATATCGCCGATTTCACTATTAAGAACGGCAGCCTTACCGAGAATATAGACTCCTTTAATCTGATTAGCATTTTCAAAGAGTTCATTGAGGGTGTGATAGGCGGCAAAACCCAGGGGATAGTCGATATTAAAAATGAGAGATGATGATTGTTGAATATTTTTTCGTTTATGAATAGTTAAGCGAGGGTCACAGTGGCGAAGAAGATTGGCAACAGAAAAAATTTGAACATTAACATCAAGGTAACCAGAGGATGGAATAGAAATAATGCCTAATTGTTGTTGAAATTTAGTGAATTCCTCCTGAAAATGAGTTTTTTGATAAAGGCGAAAAACAAAACTAAGAAAGTCGGCGGGAGGAAGAAAATTGGTTTGATCTTGAATTTGAGTCCAAACTTGGTAAAGATCGGGACGGTCAGTTTTAATGAGAGAAATGAGTTTATTTTTTATTTGAGAAGGAAAATTGGTGTAGAGATTCAGAAAACTATGCGAATTACTACTAATAAAATAAATTTTTCTTTGAGAAATATCGAGGTCTGGTGGGAGAAGAGAAGAAACATTTTTAAGCCAGTTTTGAACCGTTTTAGTATAATCAATCCAAGAACCGGCGAGAAGACGAAGACGGATATCTTGACGATGAGTGTAGAGACGGCGAAGACGATGGTAGGGGTGATGGCCGAGGGCAATAAAAAAAGCGGACCAGTCCTGGGAGTCAAAATTAAAATCACTGACTATTTGTCCTGATTTAACGGCTTTTTTAAATTGTAGAGCGGTAGAGTATTGAGCTTTGAGGAGAGAGTGAAATTTATTCCATTCTAGTTGGTAGGCGATAAGAAGATTGACAACATCATCAACGTCGCTAATTGAGCTGATAAAATCGGCTAATATGTTCGTTTTAGGATTAAAATAACGAGTACGACGACGAGCAGGAGAAAAAACCTTTTTCCAGGTAGTTAATTGAGGATAACCGGCTTCAGCAAAAATCTCTGGGCTTTGACCCATGAGAACTAATTTAGTGCAATCAACTTCGACAGGGAGACGAAGAAGACAATAAATAAGAGCGGAAAAATCAACAACTTGAGGATTTCTGCCATCAGGGTGAAGAATAGACTCCATTTTAAGGTGGTAATTGCTAAGTGAGTTGATGGCAACTTCAAGACTGCTTTTTAGGGCAGAACGATAGGAGCGGACATGAAGATCAATATCATCAATAGTAGACATGAGAATAGTATAAATGATTTGGTAGGTAATAAGGTGAATCTATAAAAATGATGGTGTGGAATGGTATAAT
>CAYSVP010000019.1:5716-11411 GCA_964434595.1 uncultured Gammaproteobacteria bacterium
ATCGACAACAAATGAAGATGATTTGGATTTGAATGATCCAGCTGTAGAGTCTTATTTAAGGGATTTGGCTAGTTATCAAGGAAGGCAATCGGATAATTATGAAAAAGATTATTACGAAAGAAGAAGTAAATTGGAAGCTGAGGTTGAACAAGTTTCGCTGGGTGAATTACTTGATGCTTATCTTTTTATCAAGGCCCCTAGAGAAAGAGCCCCACAACTGTGGGAATATAAAGTACCACCTTTTTTAGGTAATATGTCCCAAAAGGATTGGCGTATGTTGTTAAATTTTCAGGATGGTTGGCTAGGTGCTATTTATGATAAAAGAAATAGTCCTACTTATAATAATTCTATAGATAAAATGATTCAGGAAATTTTAAGTAAGAGATCATTAGAAGAGGGTGATTTGAAAAAGTGGTACGATAATGAGAATTTAAATTTGAAAGGTGTGATGAATTTTATTTCCAGGGAGTTGCTTGTACCAAAAAAAATTGAAGAAACAGTTCCGGTGTTTGACAATTATGGGAAATTAAAAAATGAAAAACAAACACGAGAAATTTATGTTTTTGATACGGAGGAAGAGGTTGATAATCAAGGTAGGTCGACAGGAAAACAAAGATATAAAGGGAATAGGGTGAAAGAGTTGGTTGAAAATGAGGCAAATTATAAATTAGATTTGGCTAAGAGGATTGCTGAAAGTAAAATTGTACCACAAGCGTTCGATGAAGAAGGAAAACCTGTTCCAAATGTTAATCTAGCAAAGTTATCAGTCGCAATGGCAATGGATATTATGGAAATGGGAGGTGTTTTTTCTGCAGCGGATAGTTTAAGAAAGCTTTCTTGGGAATCTGATGTAGTAAGATTGGCTCAAAGACCAGAAAGAAAATTTACATTAAAAGTTGAGGGAGGAGAGTTGTTTGCTGGACCTTGGACTGAGTTGGCTAATTTTTTGAGTCAAGGCGATTCAAAAAGGAGTGTGGAAATGATAAAAGAATGGGGAGTTGTTCCTGAGTTGTTAGCTGGTTCATTTTTGGATCAGCGATTGTATTTTGCCGATGGTAATAAGACTGATAAAACAATGATGAATATGATTTACAAAGATGAACAGATTAATTTCAGGGATCTTGGAAATGATATGTTTTTCTCATGGAGAAAGGACCATATACAACCAGCTGCGAGGATGTGGATGTATATTTCGAACAAGATGCCTCTTGAGTTTTCTAAAAACAGAGAGAATGACGCTGTTATTTCACAATGGAGAGCAGATTTATTTAATGATATAAATCAGTTGAGGAAAAATAAGGATGATGCATTATTGCCAACATCGGTAATAGAAGGAGCAATTGGGGGATCGGTGGGTCTATGGCCATTTGAAGGTCCTTATTTACGAGTTCCTGGTGGTATTGATGATAGAGATAGAATTACACATTATATGGGAGCAACTTCGGAAATAATAAGTCAAATAGGTTTGAAAAATGAAGAAAGAGATCAGATACTAAAATTTTTTGGTGTTGATAGAAAAAATTATAAAGATTTAAATGATAAAATAGTAGCATATTGGTCTGTAAGAAATGTAAACTTACCTGAATTTTATATAAAAAGTGAAATGAAAAGATTATTTCGTAAACGAGAATAACAGGAGTTTACTTTTTCATAAGTTTATCTGCAGCATCATCAGCGAGACCGGGCGATACATGTTCTAGCACTGATCTGGAAAAAGCACCAAACTTACTATCTCCTTTTTTAATAGAAGAACCAGCAACAAACTTACCGGTTCCAACAACAGGATTCTTGGTAATTGTTTGTATGCCTTCTTGATATGTTTTGCCAATCGCTGAACCCCATGGAGATGGTTGGATACTGAAGATAAATTGAGGAATCATTTGAGGTAATTTGGAGAGAAGCATGATGGAAGATAAAGAAATTGATCCTATGGCAATAATAAAAGATTTACTACCAGAACCGCCAAGTAAAGACGGAGCCCAAAGATTCCAGGAAGGTGGGTCTGTTCCATTAATAACAAAGTTAAGAATTTCCGTCAAACTAATATCACCAGCGATAGTTATTATAATATTAACGGTAAGTAAGAGTAAACAGAAAGAAATAGGAAAAACTGCTAGATTGGCAACTAAGTCCATTAGCCAAGATCTGAAACCTAGTTTGCTGTTGGGAAAAGCTCCTATACCAATTTCCAGAGGAGCAATAATTATTTTAAAAATGATAGAGGCATAGCATTTAAGTAATCCAAAGAAAAACTTTATAATCCAAATGCAGACTAAAATGATTAAGATTAGTAAGAGAATACAGAAGGTAATCACAGATGCCACAGCGCCAGAAAAAATTCCAAAAATACTAGCAAAAATACCAGAAATAACACTAGCAAGAAGAACGGTAGTAACAGTAGGAATAGCTAATAACATTGTTGTCATTGACATACTTGGATTAATAAGATTACTTTTTGAGGGAATAGCGTTTTCAACAAAATCAAAAAGTTGTTGTAACATTCCACCAATTAAAGGTATGCCAGATACATTTATTTTTGATAAAAATGAAGAAAGAGTTGATAAACTTTGTGTATATATATTATTTTCTGCCAAATTGGGAAACATTATGGAAATTGCTAATCCTTGGATGACGTAAGATAAATCAATTAATAAACCGGCTATGGCATAAGAAAAAGTAACTAAGATTAGGGTGATAATTAATCTGGGAATAGCACTTTGAATAGTAATAACAGCCGTGGGAGAAACTTTCACCCGAAGAATAACCATAAAACCAAGTATGATGAAAATAAAAGCGGAAATTAGATAAAAGAAATCGCGGAAATTCCTCCAAATCTTTAAAATTGGTTGAAGACCATTATATCCTATACCGTAGCCGTTATATTGAGCTGCATAGGCAGTTTTACCGCCAATGAAATTGTTCCAAGAGCTGGCGATGTATTCAACTCCTGAAGCCTGGGGTGTGTAGAGTGAAGCAATGGCCTGAGAACTAACACCAAGAAAAGCAGTATTATTTTCCGGAAGAAGATCGGTTAGTGTAACTTTAAATTTACCATTTTCAATACGAAAACGACCGGCAAGCTTGTTGACCCAATCAAAAATAGAATCGTTACTGGCGCCTTGTAACCAAAGTTCGCGAGATTCGGTGTTTATTTTTTGATACTCCTCTAGATCATCGGCTGCTAGAATTTGTCGGAGAAAAAAAACAGAACCAGTGATAAAAACTAAAATAAATATTATTTTGGTTGAGAGAGTAAATTTAGGTAAAAGACAAGTATCTCGGCGGTTGAGCTTGTGGAGAAAATTTTTTAAAGACATAAAATTATTTTAACATATTAAGGACAACTTTCTTTATCGATATGAATTGAACTGGGTAATGAGGAATTGGTAATAGTTTGAAAACTATCTGTTAATACTTCTTTATAATCGTAACCATCCCAACCTGTTATAGGATTTTTAACATTTGGATCACAACCACCGGTAAGATAATTGGTGGAAAATGCTAACCAGTAATCACTAATATTAGGGCAGGCAGCAGCAGGATCGAGAGTGAGGAATCTTGTAATTTGAGCATCAAAATCGTTGGTGGGGGTAGTGCCATTGTGAATTCCGAAATCTTCGATTTCGTGATCAAAAGCTTCATAATGGCTAGCACCGGATTCATGTAACCAGACCCAGAGGGCAAAATCAGGGTTGATACCGGCGTTTTTAGCTCGACAAACAACATCATTAAAACATTTTCGGGCATTTTTATCACCAGTGTCATGACCTTCTATCCATCTTTTGGCCATATCTATAAAATCAAGTTTATTAGTACTCATACCAGAAGCTTCGGGAGCACCAGCATTACAATTAGCATCGCCATCAATGTCTGGCGGTTGGGGGGGTTGAGTTGGGGTTGGGGGAGAGGAACTACTGTTTTTACAATCTGAACCTTGCCAGTCAACTGGTAAAAGCTGACATTTAACTTCGTGGCGGATTTTACTGTCTTTGTAGCCGGGGTCTAGAGTTAACCGACCATCAGTACTTGAACCAGTAAGAGAATCGAAGTTTTTTTCTGCATAAACTTTTTTGGGAATTAACCAACGCATAGCAGCTTCGCTGGTACGGATGCCATTTTCTAGATTTATAGGAACCTTGTATTGAATATAAACAGGGTCTGCAAAAGTTTGAGTGAAATCGAGAACGCCATCCCAATAGGTGTGATGAATATGTTTAGAGTCAAAGAAAAAACCATTAGTTTTATCTTTGGTAGGTTCATCAGTAGTATATTCACCAAAATTAGTAGAGGTAATACTTGAACCTTTGGGCATTATCCAAGTCATGACTTCAGCGCCATTTCCGGGATAAGCACCACTTTGAGGGAATGAACGATTTTCCCAATCTTTACATGTATCCCACAGAATGTTGCCTTCTTCCATATCACATTCACGAACTGCTCCCGCTAAAGAATTGTCATTGATTGGTTCGATGGCATTGTTATAAAGTGAGGTCCAATTGACTCCATTACCGAACCATATCTCATAGCCATTTCTGATTATTTTTGTAAGACTTCCTAAAATATTTACATATAGACCTGGGGGAAGATATTCAGCTTTGCTTCTAGGATCACCACAAGGTGGGCCGTCAGGATCATAAAAAACTTTAAATCCAGCACTAGCATAAGCCGCAGCAACATCGCTGATACGAATACCATGTTCTTTATTAATGATAGTATCAACATTAGTATTATTAGGATTATTAAAACCACCAGCTTTTCTAGTTTCGGAGGCATCCCACATTCTTTTACCAATTAAACATTCTAAAGTTTTATTACTTAGAAAACGTCGGGCTGCATTGGAAGCGCCGGATGGTGTTTCTGTGTTATAGGTGGTAAAGGCAATTTTAACCGATTCTTCATCAAGGGGTTTTTTGGGAGTACTACCAAAATGAATATTAAAGTAACGAGGACCGTAATTGGTCCAGTTACGGAAATCACCAACTTTTTGGTTGATTTCAGTAATTGTTTGCCAAATATTCCAACATCGTCTGTCAAGTCCAGTACCTTCACATTCCTGTATTGGAGGAAAAGATTGGCTAATTTGGACAAAACGACCAAAAATATCGACGGGAACCTTATTTGGATCAACAGGAATGTAATTTTGATCCTTATTATCTCTTGGATGTATGGCAACAGATTTGGTGATAATTATCGGATCGTAAGCAAAGGAATCGGAAATAGGAAATAAGAAAGCCAAAATTAAAAGAGAAAAAATAAAAAAAATTTTTTTCACAGTCCAATAGTAAAATCTGTAACATCGGTAGCAGTAAATTCCTGTATAAATCTAAGAATAAAGTAGGAAGCAATAATACCAACTAAACCAATAATAGCCATAGTTAGGGTGGAGGAAGCAATAGCAACTTTTTTTGGATCATTATCGGAAAACATATATTTATAGCCTCCAATTATAAACATAAACAAAGAAGCAACACCAGCGATGTAGACGATAACCTGAAGGATATTGTAAAAAAGACAGTGAAAGCCTTTAATAGTGGGAACATCAGAGAGATCGTTAGGTCCAACACAGCCACCTGTCCATTCAGTTTGGGCGTGGATAGGAGTAGAAAAAAAGAAAAAAAGGAAACAAAAGCTAAAAAACAAAAAAAGACATGTTTTAGAAAAAATTTTCATACCTTATTATACAAAACCCCCGCCG
>CAYSVP010000020.1:0-5557 GCA_964434595.1 uncultured Gammaproteobacteria bacterium
TTTTGTCTGTATTGAAGGATTATTTTGATATATTGTGATATAATTTACCCCTAGAGTTATTCTGGTTAAGAAAAGTTTATGGGATCAGAAAGAGAAAATCGATATGAAAAACCAAGGTCTGAAGTAGATGGAATATATTCTGAAGTATTTCAAAAATTTCCCTACTCGATTGCTTTGGTGGATACAAAAACTGGAAATATTTCTAAGATTAATGATGCCTTTCTTCAATTTACTGGATATAAAAAAGAAGATCTTGTAAATAAAGATGCCATTAATATCGGAATAATTAATCAAGAGGACAAAGATAAAGTTCAAAATCTTATTGATGGCAAAGGCGAATTTTTTGATGTGGAAATGAAGTTCAGAAACATATCTGGAGAGGAGAAAACTGGATTAATTACCGGTCAAAAAATAGAAATGAATAACGAGTCATATTATATGTATACAATTGTTGATATTACCTATCGTAAACAAGAAGAAGAGAGAATTTGTTATTTAGGACTTCATGATTCTTTAACTGGATTATATAATCGGGCTTTTGTGGAAACAGAAGCAAAAAGACTTGACACTCCGAGACAACTACCGTTAAGCATAATGATGTTTGATATTGATGGTTTAAAGATGACTAATGATGTTTTTGGTCATTCGGAAGGTGATAATTTATTAAAAACTACAGCTGAAGTATTTAGACAAGTGTTTAGAAGTGAAGATATTATAGCCAGAGTTGGTGGTGATGAATTTGTAACACTTTTACCAAACGTTTCAAAAGATGAAACAGAAAAAATAATTCAGAGAATAAGAGAAAAATGTATTTCAGTTACTAATCTGAAAATTCCATTAAATATTTCAATAGGAACGGCAACAAAAGAGCAAAAAAATCAAAATATAAAGGAAAAGATAAAAGAAGCTGAAGATAAAATGTATAAATCAAAGATACAGAGAAAAGACGTGGTTATTAAATCAATAATGTCATCATTAGAAACAATCTTAAGAGAGAATAAATTAGAAACTGAAGCTCATATTTCAAAAGTAAAAGAATATTCATTAAAACTGGGTAAAGCTTTAAATTTATCTGATGATGCTATGGAAAATTTATCTCTTTTAGCTTCGGTACATGACATTGGTAAAGTAGCAATCTCTGAAGACTTGCTTAATAAAAACGATAAGTTAACCGAAAAGGAACAGGAAGAAATTAAATCACATACACAGAAAGGTTATAATATTATAAAATTAATACCATCATTTTCACCTATTTTAGGGGGTATTCTTTCGTGTCATGAAAATTGGGATGGAAGCGGATATCCCGATGGTAAAAAAGAAGATGAAATACCTCTTGCGTCTAGAATTGTATTTTTGGCTGATTCTTTTGACATTATGACAAGAGAAAGACCTTATAAAAAAGCCATGACAGAAGAACAATCTATTGTAGAAATTGAAAGATGTTCAGGTAAGCAGTTTGACCCAGCATTGGTAAAGATATTTGTTGAAGTTTTGAGAAAAGAAAATGAAAATAATAGTGGTCGGCAAAATTTATCTATGGTCTAGTAGATGTACTAGAATAATAATTAGATGAATACTAAAAAATGGTTTTGGTTAGTAGTTTTATTATTAGGATTTGTTTTTTTATTTAAATTTGTTTTAAAAACCAAGGAAACTAATCAGCAAACTCAGGAAATCACTCCAACTTTGGTAAATATAAATCTGTTTACTGTAGATAGAGTAGTTGATGGTGATACAATAATAGTGGAATATAACGGTAAAAAAGAATATGTAAGATTGATAGGGATTGATTCTCCAGAAGAAAATACTGAATGCTATGCCACAGAAGCAACAAATAGAACCAAAGAGTTGATAGAAAATAAAAAAGTAATGTTGAATTCTGATTCATCTCAGAATGATCTGGATAAATATGGACGTTTATTGAGATATGTCCGTTTAACCGATGGAACTTTTATTAATCAACAACTAATTGAAGAGGGTTATGCCAAAGAATATACATATAAAGTTCCCTATCAATACCAAGAAGAATTTCGCCGGGCAGAAAAAGAGGCAAAAAATAATCAAAAAGGTATTTGGGGTTTGTGTAATTAATTAAGGTGATAAAATATGGATATTTAAAAATTGATTACAAAAATGAGTGTTGAGGAAAAGAAGTATAATATTAATATGAAAGAAAACAATTTATCTCTAAAAGAGGTACTTAAAAGTAAACCGGTTATTATTGCAGTATCTGGTCCATCCGGAGCAGGCAAAGACTACTTAACAAATGGAGCAGTCGAACATTTTAAAAATCAAGATATTGACGTTATTAATGTTCAAATGACAACCGAGAGGCCTCATCGCGGAGCAGTAGAAACTAAAATCTGTATTTCTCCAGAGAAATATACTGAATTACAGGAAAATAATGAGTTAATTGGTGATCATGTTAATAAAGTGAGATATGGTTATCAAACAAAACAAATTAAAGAGGCTACTGAATTAGCTGTTAAAGAAGGTAAAATGGTGATTATTGAATTAAATCCTGATAAACAAGAGAAATTTCCCGATGAATTAATGAATAATTTAGGAGTTCCTCTCACCGCCTGGATAGGAGTAAGTACTACTCCTGATCAGACTATCGCCAATATGAAGGAAAGGGGTGAAAGCCAAGAATCTATAGATCAAAGAGTAGAAATATTTAATGAATTTATTGAAGCAATGAAGAAAAATTCGAAGATTGTTTTATGTGATAATGGCCCAACTAATCGGACTAATGCAGTTTCAGATTTTATAAAAATAATTGAGAAGTCGATATTTGAACAATCCCAAAATTAGTTTTTAGGGGTTGGTGATGGCAAGGAAATAGTTGGAGTGATTGAAACTGGGAGCTCGAGTGGTGAAGATTCGAGACGTTTTAAAACATCCCAGTCAATACTTTTATAAGAAAGATAGCCAGCGTAAGAAAGAAATGTAAAAAGAGTACTAATTATTAAGTAACCCCAAAAGTCGAGTGGTTTTTGAGTCATATTTTTATTTTATCCTAGAAATAGAAAAAACGGTGGGAAATTTTATAAAGATAGCTGGTGATTCTTCTAGTAAAAATTTTTGAAAATCATAATAAATATTTTTTCTTTCCTGAAAATCATAAGTTTGCCGACCATCTTCAAGTAATTTATCAATCCGGGAATTATTAAGATGAGAAATATTGGTATTAGTCTGAGTTGAATGCCAAAAAGCATATTGATCGGGATCATGAGGAATAGAGGCAAAAGCTAGAATTGCATCATAATCGTCAAGATTGATTTGCTGGTTGTTGGTATTAAGATTAACTTTGGTATTCAGATTTTTTTCCCAGTTATTTTTTATATTATCACCGAGAGCTAAAAGTTCCCGGTCGGAAATAAAGAAATTAAGACTGTCGATGGTGTTACTTTGGAGTAATTCTTTGGCTCGAGTGGGATTGTAATTGTATTCTTTGACCTGGGGATTATAAGCCCAGGAAAGTGGTGATATTGGATTTAAACAACGTTCGTTCTTGTCGTTGGTTTTTGGTGTAGCATAGGCTATAGCTTGGCGAATTTGTTTGTTGTTAAGTCGATTGGTATTGAGAAAAACAGCGACATATCGATCGGTGGCGATTTGGGGGTTAATTTTAATATTTGGCCATTTTTCTAAATCTGTTGGAAGACTACTGGTTCTAATTTCATCAACTTGACCGAGTTTAAAAGCACTTATTAAGTCTTTTTCATTATTATAAAAACTGTAGGAAATTTTCTTATTACTTTTCGGTGATTTCAAAGAAATTTTTTTAATATATCCTTCCTGATACTCCAGATTTGTAACCTGGTATTCCCCTAGTCCAATTAAAGTTTTGCCAAGAAATAATGGTTGGTTGAGAAGTGAAAGAATTGGAGAATAATTTTCTGATAAAGAAATTTTTATAGTCTGATTATTAACAACTTCAGATTTTGTTCCAGGGATTTGAATATTAAAATCATCGGCAGTAACTTTTTTTTGATTATGCCAATATAGATCATTTTTAATGGTAAAAATGTAATCAAGATCATTATTTTGAATTTCAAGCTTATCAATTATTGGGGATTCAATGGCTTTATCGTTATAACCGGAGGCAGTCAGCCCGTAACTAATAAAATTGGTTATCTCTTCGGGAAGAGTATGAATGGTATACATTCCAACCAAACCAGTTACTTTAGATTTGGTAGTAATAGTGGCAAAAGTTTTTTTAAGAAAATCTTTTTGGAGATAACTTCCAATCCCTAAGAGAATACCAAAAACCAAAATAAGATAATTTCTTCGAAAAAAGTAAACTAAATATTCACCAGTAAATCTAATTTTTTTGAGCAAGGTTAGCTTAAATTGTAGTAAGTATCAAAGAAGAAATTAGGAAAACAACAAGAATAAAAATAGTTGCCGAAAAAAATATTTTTTCCCAACCTCTTTTTTCGGTAACTGTAGTAGATAGTAAACTACCGCGACCATCAGTGTCGCCATTAGTTTGAAGAAAAATAAGAGTAGTTAAAGTGATAGCCAGAATTATTTGAATAATATTAAAAATTGTGTTCATTATTTTTTTACCTTTGGTTTAGATTTTAATATAAATTTAAAAAAAGACACTATGATATTAGTTGAGGCAGTGTTGATTAAATATGCCCAGAAATTAGAGAAATTTAAAGCTGGGATGGTTAAACCATAAAATAGTTGGGAAGGTAAGGAGATATCACTAATAGAGAAGTCTCCTAAAAGAAATACTGCTAAATAAAATCCGAGAGTGTTGATAACTAAACGAATTAATCCCAAAGTTAAAAAATTAATCGGTAAAAGGAGAATTTTAAGAATCGGTTTTAAAAAGAGTTCAAAAATAGTCAGTATAAAAGAAACTTTAATTATAGTTTCGACTTGATGACCAAAAGAAAAGTTTTTCCAAAACTCATTTTGGACAACAATGGCAAAGGCAAATAGTAGAGTAAATTTAAGAATTTTTTTCAATTGTGATAATTATACCGCCTAGACTGAGTATAACGATACTGCTAATAATGGTTATACTAAGGAATAAATAATATTGGCGATTGGTAACAGTTTGATAGATCGGATCAGGAAACTCGTTGGCAGTTATAGAAAAATTATAATTTCGATTATGATTGTTGAATATTGAAGTAAAAGATGTCGGTGGAAGAGGGATGTTTAATTTAGATAACGGTGGCAAGTTTCCTAAATTTTTTTGCCATTGATTTGGTAATTTAAGAGTTACTTGATTTAAACCAGAAAAATTGGAATTAAAAATTACTAATTGATTATTTTCAACTGTAATTGTCGGAGGTTGAATTTTGTTTTCCAATTTTTCGGTAGCAAAATCAACGTTTATTGATTTGGAAGCCTGAGGTGATTTGTATGATCCAGGTGGAGGAGGATAGACACTACTTAGACCGTGAATAACAAAAGTTAGATGATTAAGATCGAGATCGGAAAAATAATCGATACCATTGGTAGTTTTTTCCCAAGTTGGATCAACTGAAATCCAAGATTGGGTATTTTGATCATAGTACTGTGGCCAGGCGTG
>CAYSVP010000020.1:5657-11145 GCA_964434595.1 uncultured Gammaproteobacteria bacterium
ATTGTGGCTTGTCCGGAAATAGTAATATTTAATTGTTGTTGAGGTTCCAAACGATATTGAGCCAACCAGTTACCATCGGGATCAGCTTTAACATTTAGTGGTGGAGGTGAAAATTGGCGATAAACAATGGTTTGGTTATTGGTATCTGGTGGAATGGCAATTTCAGTATTCTCTACCACCTGAGATTTATTTTCTAAATAATATTGAAGCGAAAAATCGATTAACTGGTGGTTGCCAAAGATTAAAAAAATTTTATCTTTAATTGATTTCTGGTTAAATTTAACTTCAGTATAGGAACTAAGATCATGAGAACTAACAGTTGGAACAGATGAGAAAGATAGTGGACCAAATTCAGAAGGAATTTTAAGAGAAATATCAAAATTATCGTCAACAGTATTTTGATATTGAGGGAGTTGAATTTCCCAAGTATTGCCTTTTTTTTTGGCAAAATTAGAAATGAGATAATTTAGGTTTAAAAAAGTTGATTGACCTTTTCCAATTCCCGGATCATTGGGAATTAATTTAATAGTAGTTAAATCATCTTTAGTTTCATTTTGAGCAACAATATTACCGCCTGAATCATTACCAGTTATTTGATTAAGATCTGAACCAGTAAGACTAATTTGATACTCTTTGGGATAAATTTGAGAAAAAATGTTAGTTAGCTGTATCTTTTGATTAACGTGGGCTACCCCGTTAGTATCAACATCAAAAACAATAGTTTGGGAAACATTAAATTCACTACTGGCACGAATCGGTGAAGAAAAAATAATGAAAAAGAAAATTATTAGCCACATGAATATTTAAATATAACATAAAACAAGTGGTTGACTTCGGGTATTGTTCGTGTATCATTGTTTTATGGCGACAATTATTTACAAAAGACAGAAACAAATTCTAGATTATATTAATCAAAACATTGCTAAATATGGTTATGCACCAACGTTAACAGAAATTGCTGAATATTTTGGACTTTCATCACTGGCGACTGTTCATGAGCATTTGGCTGTTTTAGAAAAAAAAGGACTGATCAGGCGTTATCGCGGAGCAGTTCGGGGAATAGAAGTAATTGAAAATGGAAATACACCCGGAGCTTTAATGAATAATATTGAATTACCAATTTTAGGTTATATTGCTTGTGGAGAGCCAATAGAACCATATACTGATCCGGGGGCAACTTTAATGGTCGGCTCTAATTTAATAAAGCCGGGAGATAAATCATTTATATTGCAAGCTAAGGGTGATTCGATGGTTGATGATGGAATTTTAAGTGGTGATTATTTACTAATTAGAGAACAGGAAAGTGCCAATAATGGTGATATTGTTGTGGCTGTACTAAAAAATGGTTTTGCTACCTTAAAAAGATTTTATCGGGAAAAAGATAGAATTCGATTGCAACCAGCTAATTCAACTATGTCCCCTATTTATGTATCCGAAGTAAAAATTAAAGGTAAAGTAATTCAAGTTATTAGACAATTTAATTAAATAAATAATTAGTATGTTGTATATTATTGCGACTCCGATTGGAAATCTGGGTGATATAACCTTGAGAGCAATTGAAGTGTTGGAAACCCTAGATATTTTATTATGTGAGGACACCAGAAAAACTGGAATTCTATTAAAAGAATTGAAGATTGGGAATAATCCCAAATTGGTTTCATTTTATGATGAAGTGGAGAGACAAAAAATTCCCCAAGTAGTTGAATGGTTAAAAGAAGGTTTGGAGGTTGGTTTGGTAACTGATGCCGGAACTCCATTATTATCGGATCCGGGGTGGTTATTGGTCAGAAAATGCCATGATTTAGGTCTAAAATATACCGCTATTCCAGGGGCTTGTGCAGTTATAAATGCAGCTGTTCTGTCAGGACTACCAATTCAGCGATTTGCCTTTTTAGGTTTTTTACCAAAAAAAGATGGTGATAGAAAAAAAATATTAGAAAAATACAAAGCATTTGATGGGGCAAAAATTGTATATGAATCCCCTCTCCGGACTCAAAAATTAATTGAAAAAATAAAAGAAATATATGGTGAAAAAACAGAAATTAAAATTGTTCGGGAGATGACAAAAAAATTTGAAGAAGTAACTAAAAATATGGATAACGACACTAAAGGTGAAGTAGTAGTGGTGTGGAATTAACTTATTTTTTCTGAAGTTTTTTATTTTCTACCCAAGCAATTATTTCTCGGGTACGGTCAACAGCATCGGGAGAAACAGAGATAGAAGTAATACCCCATTTAACTAATTTTTCCACTAAGTCTGGATGATTACTGGGGGCTTGGCCACAAATCGAGGCATTGATTCCACGTTTATGGGCTTTGGTAACGGCACGTTTTAAACTCCAAAGAACAGCAGGATCTAGTTCATCAAAATCTTTGGCGATTTCACTATTGTCACGATCAAGACCAAGAGTAAGCATGGTTAAATCATTACTACCAATAGAAATACCATCAATACCAACATCAATAAATTTATCGAGAAGAATAACATTGCTGGGAATCTCGACCATCATGTATAGTTTAAATGATGGAGAACGAAGCAGATCGTGATCAGAAATTATTTTTTTAACTTGGGCTAATTGTTGAGGTGTTCTAACAAAAGGAATCATTAACCAAAGATTTTTAAGATTATATTTGTTGCGAACCATTTTGATGGCTTCAAGTTCCATTGAGAAAACATCTGGTGTGTCGATATATCGAACAGCACCACGAAAACCAAGAAGAGGATTTGGTTCTTCTGGCTCATAAAGCTTGCCCCATTTTAAATAACGATATTCGTTAGTTTTAAAATCAGTCGCCCGATAAATAACCGGTCGAGGATTAAAATTTTTGCAAAATTCAGCCATACCTTTGGCTAGTTTTTCAATGTATTGTTTTTGTTGACCATCAGCAATGATTTTTTTAGGATGAATACCGATATTAGCAATCATAAATTCGGCCCTAAGTAGGCCAATACCATCGACATTGCGTTGAGAAATTTCTTTGGCTAATTCTGGTTCTCCTAAATTAACAAACAATTTAGTGGCGGTTTTAATGGTGGTTTGTTTATTTTGAGGAATTTTTATTTCTTTACCGCTAGTTAAATCCCCTTTCCAAATATCACCAGTAACTCCATTAAGGGTGACAATATCACCTTCTTTAAGTTTTTTTGTGGCTTCTTTGGTGCCAACAATACAAGCAACACCTAATTCCCGACTGACTATGGCGGCATGGGAAGTTTGACCACCTTTGTCGGTAATAATACCATTGACTTTTTTCATGGCGGGAACAAAATCGGGAGTGGTCATTGAAGTAACTAATATTTGACCTTTTTGAACCCGATTAATTTCCTTCGGAGACTTGATGATAACGACTACCCCACTGGCCAGGCCAGGACTAGCCGGATCACCTTTTAAAAATGGATCTTGATTGATAACTATTGAATTGGTTGAGGTTTTAGATTGATCGAGGGTGGTAATTGGTCGAGTTTGAACAATATAAATTTGACCTTTGTTAATGGCAAATTCAATGTCTTGGGGTTTGCCATAATGATTGTGAAGTTTTTGACCAATTTTGGCTATTTTAATAGCATCGGCATCACTGATTTTAGTCCGTTTTTGTTTTGATTTAGGAACCTTCACTTCGTGGGTTTCATTATTTGATTTAACTAATTGAACATCTTGCGAGACTGAATTTTTAGATAATATTTTCCAATCATTTTTATCGATAATGTACTGATCAGGAGTGACACGACCTTGAACAATATACTCACCTAAACCCCAGATGGTTTCGACTATAATTTTACTTTTGTCATTGGTTACAGGGTTGGCAGTAAACATTATTCCGGAAATTTCTGATTGAATTAGTTTTTGAATTGGGACAGCAACGCCAATTTTAAAATGATCGTAATGGTTTTTAACTTGATAAAAAATTGATCGAGGAGTAAAAAGACTAGACCAACAATCGCGAACTCGATGAAGGACATTTGTCTCACCAATAACATTGAGAAAAGTATCGCCCTGACCGGCAAATGAAGCTTCTAAAGAATCTTCGGCGGTAGCAGAAGTACGGACGGCTACCGGAACGTTAATCAATCCACCAAATCCGGATAACTTTTTATAAGCCTTCATTATTTCAATGCTTAAATCCTGACTAATGGGAGATTTTTTAATTAACTGACGAATTTTTTGGGAGGCTTCTTGAAGTTGTTCGGGTTGGTTTACATCAGTAGTTTTGAGGATGTTACTAACTTGTGGTTGAAGATTATTTTCTTTGAAAAACTGAAAATATGCTGATGAGGTAACGACAAAACCATTGGGGACTGGGATACCAAGATTATACATTTCACCTAAATTACCACCTTTACCACCGACTTCTTCGACATCGCTAATATGAATTTCTCGAAACCATAAAATATTTTTCATGTATTTTGCCAACCTCGATTAGATGAACTTCTAACTTCTTCAGTTTCATTTACACGTTGATAATCGTCTTCAAGTCGATAAGTGGTGCCAGTTTCAGGAGTCGAAACTTCCATAATTTGGCAGTCGGTAATGGCTGTAATTCGGTGTACAACAGTGGTCTTAATTAAATAACCTTCAAAAAGTTGCATGGTTTTTTCTTGATTGTCGAAGAAGATTGAGGCTTGACCGGAGATTAAGGCTAAAGTTTCAATTTTTTGATCGTGGTATTGAAGGGAAAGTTTACTACCGGCTTTGATTTCTAAAATTTTACCGGTATATGGTTGGTCCGGATTAGTGATAATTATTTCCCGACCCCACGGTTTATCAATAATGTTGGACATTATAAAAATAATACACTATATAAAAGTAAAAAACTAAATTATTTTAAAAGGTTGGTTAAGATTCGTTTAAGAGCAATTTCCTTGGGAATAGAAAGTTGCCCATTTTTATTTTGGTAATCGAGTTCAATAAGTTGAAGATATATTTTTTTAAGATTTTCCGGATTGAATTTAGAGAATGTTTGTAGTTGCCGACGGATATTACCTTTTAATAGGTATAAAAATAAATCATAGAGACCTTTATCGATTACTTGATCGTATTTGGGTAAAAACAAAGATAGATTTTTAGGTTTGACATTATTTAGACAAGAATAAAGAACATTGTCAGCTCGAAATAAGTTAATTTTTGCCTGAGGAAAGGATTTTAATTGAGCTTGGGTTAGGGTTTTATCCTGCCAAATGTAGACATCAACATCTGAAGCGTTAATTAATTTAGTGACTTTATCAAAAATTGGTTTTGTTAGAGAAAAATAATTACTTAGAACAATATTTTTAGTCTGACCAAAGAGATCTTTACTGCTTAGAAAAAGATTTATTTTTTCGACATCAATTTGTTTTTGATCTAAACGGAGAATTTCTTCATTCTTTTTTTTGTCCAAAACTATATTTAATGCGGTACGACTGGCTTCAAGGTTGTCGCCGTGAAAAATAGTAATCATGTGTAAAATATTATCCGACAGATTGGCTCCTTCGTCTAGTGGCCTAGGACAT
>CAYSVP010000021.1:0-4534 GCA_964434595.1 uncultured Gammaproteobacteria bacterium
TAATCAGTAGAAAATTTTGGTTCTTTGGTATTTACCTTCTTATTTTGTCGATTGTTTTGTTTTTTGTAATTTAGCAATTTCCAACTCTACCATTTAATTTATCATTAACTATCGTTAAAATTGTACTTTCAGTTTCTTTAAGCCATTTTCGTTTTTTATGAATCTTTCTCTGTTTTTCTTCCTCGGCTTCCAAGCTTTTTTTAATTAATTTTTCTACTTGTGAGTTAATGTTCATGGGAATCATTATATCAGACTGAATGTTATAATATCTCTGTCCTTTTAATACGAATTACCCAGTTCGTATAGTCCATACTCGGTGAAAAAAGCGGATTTATACGCCGTAGTTACAGGACTTAGGCGGGGATTGGCGCAATTGGCTAGCGCGCACGCATGGGGTGCGTGAGGTTGCTGGTTCGAATCCAGTATTCCCGACCAAATAAATACAAAAAAAGAACACCAGCTTTATTTCGCCTTTTCTTCGGTTTTGCCTCTTGACTTGATACAGTCCATATTGTTATTACTATTCAACAACTAAATTTCTATTATATTTAGAATTTAGATTTTAGAATTTAATTTTACTATGGGTAGAAAACCACTTAATAAATCCCTTTCTAAGTCCAGTTCAAATCTTCAAGAAAAAAAATCTGAAGCAGTTAAAAATGCTCTTGAACTAATTAACAAACAATTTGGCGAAGGAGCCATAATGAAAATGGGGGATAAACAGGCAGATATGCGTGTTGAAGTTATTCCGACAGGTTGTATGCCTGTGGATGTTGCTCTTGGTGTCGGTGGTTTACCTCGTGGGCGGATTACTGAAATTTTTGGACCAGAAGCTTCTGGAAAAACTACTCTTTCCCTTCATGTAATCAAAGAAGCTCAAAAAAAAGGTGGTACTGCCGCCTTTATTGATGCTGAGCATGCTCTTGATCCCTCCCGAGCTAGTTTAATTGGTGTTGACCTTGACAATTTATTAATATCTCAACCCGACAATGGTGAACAGGCTCTGGAAATTGTCGAGACACTTGTTCGTTCCAATGCTGTCGATGTTATTGTTGTTGATTCTGTCGCAGCTCTAGTCCCTAAAGCTGAAATCGAAGGTGATATGGGCGATTCTATGATGGGAGTTCAGGCTCGTTTAATGTCCCAGGCTCTTCGTAAATTGACTGGTGCCATTTCTAAATCAAAAGCAGTGGTTATTTTTACTAATCAATTACGGCAAAAAATTGGTGTCATGTTTGGCAACCCTGAAACTACCCCTGGCGGTTTGGCTCTTAAGTTTTATGCATCTGTTCGTATTGATATCCGTAAAATCGCCAATATTAAAACTCCCGCCGGTGATCCTATTGGTTCTCAGCATCGGGCTAGAATAATTAAAAATAAAGTCGCTCCACCATTTAAAGAAGCCGAATTCGATATTATGAATACTGAAGGGATTTCAGTCTATGGTAGCTTGGTTGATTTAGCTGTAAGTTATGGGATTATCACCAAGTCTGGCGCTTTTTTCAAAGTAGACAATCAAAACATTCAGGGTCGTGAAGGTGCTAAAAATTATCTACGAGAACACCAATCGATTGCCGATAATCTTCAGGAACAAATTTGGGAAATTGTCCGCAATCCTGTTGTTGATAAAAACCCCAAAAATAGGGATATGTCACCATTACCAGGCGATGATGAATGATTATTAAAAGTTTAAAATCTAGTCGTAATCCAAATTTGATTTGGTTGACATTTAACAATGGCAACTATCTTCCAATTTCCGTAGATGACATCTATAAATATTCTTTAAAAAAAGGTGATTCCGTTGATAATCAAAAACTAGAATTAATATTTAAATTATCCTTCAGTTTTCTTTTAATGGAATATGCTCTCAGGCAAATTGCTCTTTCTCCTAAAAACGAGAAAACTATTAAGCAAAAACTTAAAATAAAATATTTATTTCTTCATCGTAAATATTATCCTCCCCAATTAAGTATTGATGAGATTATTAACGAAATTATTTTATCTTTAAAAGATAAAAATTTACTGGATGAATCTGTCTATGTAAAATCACTTCTCCGTCGCCATAGTCATAAATCGTCTGGCTATTTAAAAAATTTATTAATAAGTCAAGGAATCGATTTTCCAAAATATGAGCATTTGATTAATTTTTCTGAGGATATAGACAAAATAAAAAAAATTTTACCTCGTTTAGGAACTGATCAAAAAGCTATTTTGAAGCTAATAAGACGCGGATTTTCCTTAAAATACATTAAAAAGGCAATTGACGATTATCAAAATTTTAGATAAAATATCTACGATATCTTATTATTAATGTTTTTAAATTATATTTTTTCATTTTACCTAAAATTAGACCAATAATGTTTATCAACTTTCAAAAGCCTTACGGTTCTGTCTACGCGATTTAATTTGGTTGGTCTTTGGCGGTAAAAAAAGGAGTACTATGTTCGAATCATTTTTGTCCAAATTTAAGGGTATTTTTTCTGGTTCTGCTGGATCACCAACTGTTTCCTCAGATACTAATAATCGGGTAGTTTTTACTCCACCCAAAACTACTAAAACAGTCAAGGCTACCTCTCAACCAAAAAACCAACCTCAGACTCCTACAATTGCCACACCTAAAGTAGTTGTCGATCATTCTTTGGAAATTGATTTGGCTCTTCAAAATGCGAAGCGTTTAGAAACCGAAGCTAAAACATTGGAAACAGAAGTTAAAGATCGTCTCAAATCTTTGGATTCCAAAGAACAATATTTAATTCAACGAGAAAAAAATCTCGATAATCAAGCAATAGAAATAAAAACTAAACAATCAGCTGTTGAAGAATTGTACAAAAAACAATTAGATAAGTTAGAACAAATTTCAGGGCTGGATGTTGAAAAGGCCAGAGATTTAATTTTATCCAGTACTGAACGAAAACTTAGTAGTTGGATTGCTAAAAAAATTGAAGAAGCAAAAGAAAATATTCATGTAAAAGAAGACGAATTAGCTAAAGAAATTTTGGTTAATAGTATTCAGCATGGAGTCACTGATTATGTTGCTGAATATACTGTATCCACTATTTCTCTACCTGATGAAAAAATAAAAGGTAAGATTATCGGTCGAGAAGGCCGTAATATCCGTGCTTTTGAAAAGGCGACTGGTGTTGAAATTGAATTAGATGAAACAAATGATATCCGGATTTCGTCATTCGATTCCACTCGTCGGGAAATTGCTCGCTTATCCCTAGAACGTTTAATAAAAGATGGTCGTATTCAACCAGTAAAAATTGAACAAGTTGTGGTTCAAACTAAGGCCGATATGGATAAAATTTTAATGGCTGAAGGCCGTAAAATTTGCCAGGAAGTCGGTGTCTTTAATTTGCCTATTGAACTAATTAAATACATTGGTATGTATAAATTTCGTTTTTCTTATGGCCAAAATTTAGCTAAGCATTCCATCGAAGCTACGAAAATTGCTATCAATTTAGCTCATGAATTAAAAGCTAATATTAACACCGTCCGTCTTGGGGCTCTTCTCCACGACATTGGCAAAGTAGTATCAGATCAAGAAGGTACCCATATTGAATTGGGTGTTGATCTTCTTCGTCAATATCATCTTCCTGTCGAGGTTATAAACTGCGTTTCTGAACATCATGAAGATAAGGGTTTTTCTTCCCCAGAATCAGTTATTGTTTATCTCGGCGACGCCGCTTCCGGCGCCCGCCCCGGTGCTCGTTACGAAGTTCATGAAGAATATTTAAAACGGATGACCAATATTGAAGATATTGCCAAAAGTTTTTCTGGAGTAACTAGTGTTGCTGCTTATCAGGCCGGTCGCGAAGTTATGGTGATAGTCGATCCTGGAGTAATTAATGATGCTGAGGCCGAAGTCCTAAGTCATAATATTGCTGAAAAACTCGACGAAGAAGCCAAATGGGCCGGTCAAATAAAAGTTACAGTAGTGCGGGAATTAAGGGTAAGTGCCGTCATTGTTAACAACAAGATCAATAAAAATGCGGAAAAAGTAGAGGAATAAAACTTGCATTTAACGGAAATTTGGCTAAAATGATTGATGAATTATAAATTATAAAAAAAATGACCAAAAAAGATCTCATCGAACTCGTTGCCCAGAAAGCCAAGCTTTCAAAAAAAGCCGCTAAAGTCGCTGTTGAAACTTTCTTGAATGAAATCATGAAAGCTTTAGCCAACGGTGAAGTTGTTAAACTGTCCGGTTTTGGAACCTTCAAAACCAAAATGTTCAAAGCTAAAACTATTAAAGCTATTGGATCAAAAGAATCTAAGAAAATTGCTGCCCGCCGAATGCCTCGTTACATTCCCGGCACCAAAGTTAAGAAAATGGTCAAATAATTATTTTCTTTGTATCTTAAAATCCCTCACGAAAGTGGGGGATTTTTTGTTTTCAATTCACAATAATATTTTAAAACTAAACGGAACAACTAATATATTTGTTATTATTAAGCATGAATTTCTTTTTATGGAATTATAGTCAGGGTATTAATTTATATTTTCAAAATTGGTGGCTTAGTCTCAGAAAAAT
>CAYSVP010000021.1:4634-9154 GCA_964434595.1 uncultured Gammaproteobacteria bacterium
ATGTTGAAGAATCACTGGCTAAATTTTCTTTATCTACTATCGATATTATTTTAGCCGCTCGATGGTGGGATTTATCAGTTTCTCATATGCAAAAACCAGACAAACAATTTGATTTGGGTCGTCCGGGAATAGGGTCAAATTTGGTTTATGGTTACTCAGTTAATCTTGATAAACATTCAGAAGATCTTAGTCAAGTAAAACCTTATCATCATCACCTTATTGGTCGGAGCAATATAGTCGCTCGGATAAAAAATGTTCTTGAGTCCGGTCGAAGTGTTATTTTAACGGGACAACCCGGTGTTGGTCGAATGACAGTTGTCTTTGAGTTTACTCATAAATTAATTACCGGACAGCTAGGACGATATTTTAATTGTAAGAGAGTTTTAAGACTTGATTATCAGTCTGCTATTTCCTCAGGTGATGTTGAAAATAAAAGAACGATTATTAAGAACCTCCTAATTGAGGCCGAACGTGCCGGCAACATTATATTAGTTATAAAAGATTTTCAGAGATTGGTTAATCCTAGCATTTCCGGTTATGATTTTACCGATGTTATTAGTGATGTTTTGTCCCATTATAAAGCACCTTTTATTGCTCTTTGTGATACCAACGATTACCAAAGTTTCATTTCACTTAATCCCCGCATTAATAAATATTTTGATGTTATTGAAGTCACTCCTCCGACTACCGATGAAGCCATGGATATTCTTCTTTTTTCAGCTTCAGAAAATGAAAAAAAATCCGGTGTTACTTTTACTATCTCCTGTCTTCGTAAATTATTAGATGGTTCAGATCGTTTTATCAACGATATTCCTTTTCCAGAAAAAGTACTCGAGCTATTAACCGAATTGACTATTCAAAAATCTTCTTCAAAAAACAAATTAGCCACTGTCGAAGACGCAATGGCCCTTTTATCCGAAAAAACTAAAATACCTTTAACCAGTTTAACCGATTCAGCCAAGGCCAAATTATCAACCATTGAAGATATTATTCACCAAACACTTATTGGTCAGGATAACGCCATAAAACTTATTGGAAAAAGTCTCCGTACCCGAGCTGTCGGTTTGAAAAATCAAGATCGCCCTATTGGTTCCTTCTTATTTCTAGGTCCAACTGGTGTTGGTAAAACAGAAACTGCCAAAGTCCTTTCTCGTGTCTATTTTGGTGATGAAGATTCAATCATCCGTTTTAATATGGCTGAATATGCCGGTCCGGAGGGTATTTCTCGTCTCATCGGTTCTTCATCTCAGAATCAACTCGGGAGTCTAACTACTGCCATTAAAGAAAAACCAGCATCATTGGTATTGTTTGATGAAATTGAAAAAGCTCCGCCTGAAGTTTTTAATTTATTATTAATCCTTCTCGATGAAGGCTATATTACCGATGCTTTTAATCAAAAAATTATTTGTAGTAATATTTTTGTTATTGCCACTTCCAATGCTGGTGCAGAATTTATTCGTCAACAAGTCGGTCAACAAGTTTCTAGCGATAATCTTCAAAAAAGTGTTGTCGATTTTATTCAGCAAAATCATATTTTCTCCAATGAATTTCTCAATCGTTTCGATGGTATTGTTGTTTATGAACCATTAGATAGGGGGAAATTAAATAGCATTACCAGGTTAATGCTTCAAAAACTCCAAGATAATCTTCGCTCTAAAAATATTTTTATGGAATACGATGAAAATGTAATTCAAAAACTTGTCGATGAAAATTATGAACCGTCTCTTGGTGCTCGCCCTATTCGTCGGGCTATCGATATTATTTTATCAGATATTTTTAGCCAACAGATACTAGACAATCAGATTGTTGGCGGTGATAAAGTCCACCTATCAGCTCTTGAAGACAAGGATCAATTTAAAATTGAAAAAATTGTTTCTTAAATAAATTGTAAAAATTTTATCAGCTAAAATAATTAAAGATGTATATATAAAATCAATGTTAACCGAATCTCAAATATATTTGCTTCACCAAAAGTATTCTCACGGTGTCTATCAAGGACAAATTTTGGATTTAGTCTGGACACATAGTTGTATAGTTAAAGAAATTTCTTTGCAAATTGCCAATAATCTAGTAAATAAATATAGTTTAAATATAGACTTTAATTTATTAACAGCTGGTGCACTAATTCATGATTTGGGTTTTTATTCTTGTTTCGATGACAATTTTAATAAAACAAACAAATACTTTTTACATGGTGAATTAGGCTACCAAATTATCCTGAAAGAGAAATTACAAAAGAATCTTGCCCGTTTTTGTTCAATTCACATTGGTATTGGTGTCTTTCCAAATATTCCTATTACTACCGAAGAAGAAATTGTAACTTACGCAGATTGTTTTCATAGTAAAGGTCATCCCAATTTTTCTACTTATTCAGAAATTGAGGATGAAGTTACTAAATATTCACAGGATAATTTAGTAATTTTAAAGCGTTTTCAGGACAAATATAATCTTCCGGATTTATCTAAATTGGAAATCAAATATCGTTCGTGGCATCAACAAGTCAATCAGTGGTTAGACAGCATAGAAACAATTTGAACCATAGTCAAAATTTTACAAAGTTTTTAAACACGAGGGTTAGTCTTCTTAATACTAATTTCTTTGTTAAAATACACCATGTCTAATCTCTCTATCGGTATCGTTGGTTTGCCCAACGTCGGAAAATCTACTCTTTTTAATGCTCTTCTTGGTAAACAAGTTGCTGATGCTTCCAATTATCCTTTTTGTACCATCGATCCTAATGTTGGCGTTGTTGAAGTACCCGATGAAAAACTACCTGTTTTAGCGGAAATTGTTAAAACTAACAAAATAATTCCGGCAGCTGTCGAGTTTGTTGATATTGCTGGTCTAGTAAAAGGTGCTTCTCAGGGCGAAGGTTTAGGTAATAAGTTTTTAACCAATATTCGTGACTGTGATGCCATTATGCATGTGGTTCGTAATTTTTCCGACACCAACATAATCAAAGAAGGTAGTGTTGATCCTCAGGGTGATTTTGAGGTTATTTGTGCAGAATTAATTATCAAAGATTTAGAGACTGTCGATAAATATCTTGATATCAACAAAAACAATGCCAAAGAAAATAAATCAAAAAAATATATTTTTGCTCAAAAACTTAAATCAGAATTGGATCAAGGCCATTTAGCTATAAATATCAAATTCGATGATGAAGAAAAAGATTTAATTAAAGATTTTTTTTTACTAACCGCCAAACCATATTTTATTGTTGCTAATGTTGATGAAGATACTTATCAAAACATCGAAAATTTTCAAATTCATTTAGAAAATGTGATTCCGGTTTGTGCTAAAACAGAATATGAACTATCGGAACTTTCACCCGAAGATAGACTAAATTATCTAAAAGAGTTGGGTATGACCAAATCAGGGTTGGAAAGGGTAATTCAAAAAGCTTACGATACACTTGGTCTCCAGTCATTTTATACAGCTGGGGTTAAAGAAGTTCGGGCTTGGACTATAAAAAAAGGTACCCCAGCTCCGCTAGCCGCCGGTGTTATTCATACTGATTTTATTAAAGGTTTCATTATGGCTGAAGTCGTTTCTTATTCTGATTTTGTTAAATATCAAGGCCCGATTGGTACTAAAGATGCCGGTCTTCTTCGCCACGAAGGTCGTGATTATATTATGCAACCCGACGATGTTGTCGAATTTAGGATAAATGTCTGAATGTAATTAATAACACAATATGATTTAAAATCATTATGTGTCATTTGAAAAACTTCCATTCAAATTAGAAAAACAATTTAGATTACAAAATTGGAATTATTCGTCATCTGGATTTTATTTTATTACCATTTGTACCAATAAACATATAAATTACTTTGGTGAAATAAAAAATAATAAAATAAAATTAAATCAAATTGGAAAAATTGTTTTACAAAATTGGGTCGATATTCCAAATCATTTTTCGAATATTAAATTGGATAAATTTGTTATCATGCCGAACCATATTCATGGAATAATAATTGTAAAAAATAATGCGTTCCTGTTGGACAATAATTTTCAAACATCCAAAAATAATTTCCCAACAACCAACAACAATGTTCGGACACCAAACAATAAATTTTCCATATTAAATGATGATGTATATATAAATAATAAAATTATTTTATCTAAAAATTCACCAAATTATTCACAAATTGGCAAAAAATCCACACAATTAATTCCAATGATTATAAAAACATTTAAATCATCAATAACCAGATTTTGTAACCAAAACAATATTAAATTTCAATGGCAACCTCGTTTTCATGATCGTATTATTAGAAACGAAAAAGAATATTATGCTAAAAAAATATATATCAAAAACAATCCTGCAAATTGGCAAAAAAATAATCAAAATAAATTGAAAAATATTTTTTAATTTTGATAAATTATTTTTTCAATGTATACAAAATATTCAATAAACCACCAATATTGTAGGAACGCATTATAATGCGTTCCTACCAAAAAATAATGCATTTATATCAAAAAACATTGCGTTCCTACCAAAAAATAATGCATTTATA
>CAYSVP010000022.1:0-2050 GCA_964434595.1 uncultured Gammaproteobacteria bacterium
GTAATAGTCCCAGCAAATGGAAAAATATTATTTAAAGAGAATAATCATTTCAAATCCGGTGGACCTTGGTATCATCACGTTGTTATTCTAGGTTATGACGATAATAAACAGCAATTTATTGTTCATGATGTCGGTACTCAATTTGGCGCCTATTTTCATTATTCATACGATCTTATTCTTCAAGCTAATCATGATTTTCCACCATCAGGTATAAAAGAAGACATTAACAAAGGTGATCAAACTATTCTAATTCTGTTAAAATAACATTATGAAAAAGAATTTGTTTATAATAACCCTCATGACTTTAATTTTATCTGCCTGTGGCAACAAAACCAAAACCTCTACTAATAGTGATTTACCAGCTGATCAGGTAGTCACCCCTTCAGCTGATCTAACTACCACTATTGCTCCAACCATTAAAAATGCTCAATATGGTGAATATGCCGCAATTACCACTAAAAATGGTCAAATAGTTGTTAAACTTTATTCAAAAGAAGCTCCAAAAACTGTTGCTAATTTTCTGAAAAAAGCTGATAGTGGTTACTACAACAATTTAATTTTTCATCGCGTTATTAACGATTTCATGGCCCAAGGTGGTGATCCAACCGGTACTGGTACCGGCGGTAATCGTCAAAAATCAGAATTAAACTCAATTCCCTTTAAACGAGGTAGTCTTGGATTGGCTAGGACAGCTGAAACCAAAGAATACAGCAACGATTCTCAGTTCTTTATTTGCTTTACCGACAGTGGTTGTCAACATCTTACCAATGATTATGTCAATTTTGGTGAAGTTGTTTCCGGTTTTGAAGTTCTCGATAAAATCCGCCAAGGTGACAAAATAATTCAAATTTCCTCTAAAACTAAATGAGAAAAATCCTAATATTAACTGCTGTAATTTTGATTTCGTTTGGGTTATACCGATATTTATCCTATCAGCCATTAACAGAAACATCCGAAGCTAATTCCGATTTAATTATTTTCTGGGGTGAAGGCTGTCCTCATTGTGAAAACGTTAAAAAATATATTTCCGACAACCAACTTGATCAAAAAATTAATATTAGTTTAAAAGAAGTCTACAACAATCAAGAAAATAGTAATTCTCTAAAAGAGACTGTTAAAAAATGTCCAGAAATAGATACTCAACAGGGGATTGGTGTCCCCTTAGCTTTTGATACTAAAAATCAAAAATGTCTTCTTGGTGATACTCCAATCATCGATTGGTTCAAAGCTCAATAATGCTAAAATGAATTGTGTCACTAAAAAATAAACGTATTAAAAGACATATTTCTTTGGCCACTATCATTCGATTAATTATTTTTTTTCTTGTTGTCTACTTTTTAATTAATTACTTATCTAAAGCTTCCGGTCAATCAGTTTTAGGCGATTCAACTATCAATTTATCACCCTACACCCAACAGTTAACTAATCTTTTACCGGAAAAAAGTCAAAAAACATTAGAAAATTTACCTCAATCACCGGTATTTATATTTTTTAATCAACAAATTAACAATCTCCAACAACAATCAGCCGGTTTTCCTCAAAAACAAATTAAAGAAATCAAAAAGGCGATAGTTAAAGATATTTACGATAAAATACTCCATAGTATTGAAATTGAAGACCAATCATTATGAGTATTAACGACCTAATACTTCGCCTAGATGGCGTCAAAACCAAATTAAATTACTCTCAAAAAATAATTGAGTTAACTGATTTAAAAAACCAATCATTAGACAGTTCTTTGTGGAACAATCCTCAAAAAGCCGGAGAAATAATGCAGTCTATTTCCGATTTAGACAAACTTGTAAAATCTATTGACGACATCGAATCAGATCTAAAAAACTTAATTGATTTTAATCAACTCATCACTACCGATCCGGATCCTAATTTGGAAATAGAAATAGATAATCAACAAAAAATTATTGATAAACAAATTTCCCAACTTGAACTACAAACCTATCTTTCGGGTAAATATGATAAATCATATGCTATTCTTTCCGTTCATTCTGGACAAGGTGGTACCGAAGCTATGGATTGGGCATCAATTTTGCAA
>CAYSVP010000022.1:2150-8108 GCA_964434595.1 uncultured Gammaproteobacteria bacterium
AATCAGCTCAATTTAGTCTCTTTACCCCGGGATTTATGGAGTTATTCACTCCAGAAAAAAATTAACGAAATATATCCATTGTCAGAAAAAGAAAACCAAAAATATGATTATATTCAAAATAATTTCTCGCAGATCACTGGCCAAACCATCGATAAAACGGTAGTACTAACTACCGACAATTTAATTAAATTAATAACTATAATTAATGGTGTTGATGTTTATTTGGAAAAAGGTTTTGAAGATAAACAATATCCCAATCCCGAATATATTAATAACCCTTCACCCAGGACTCCGGTTTATATAACCATTAATTTTCCTGCCGGCTGGAATCATCTTGATAGTAGCAATATTACTCAATTTGTCCGTTCCCGAAAGAATGCCGATACAGCCTCAGAAGGCGGAACTGATCTTGGTCGTATTCAACGCCAGGAATTAGTGATCAATGCTTTATTTCAAAAAATGTCTACAATTAAACTTGCCGATTATTCCCTACTTGTTTCACTTTATAATTTTTGGCATTACGACTTGCAAACTAATTTTTCTGATGCTGATCTTCTCAGCATACTATTATTGGAAAAAAACAAAATATTTAGTTTAAAAATTAATAAAATCGATCTTCCCACTGGAGAAAACCCTCAAACAGATATTATTTATCATCCAAAATCTTTTATTAATAAACAGTGGGTTTTTCTACCTCAAGACAAAAACTATGAGTCATTACATCAATTTATAACCAAATCCATAAACCAATGATTGATGAATATTATCAGATTCATGTTGCCCGTTATCAACAAATAATTAACTCGGTTTTAAATTTGAAATTACCAACCAAATATAAAATTTTAGATGTTGGCTGTTATCCGCTTCACATATTTAAATCTTTAGAGCAAAAACATTATCAGGTATTTGGAGTCTCTTCGCCCCATGAGCCGGTAAATCACCCAAATATCAAAATTTGTAATTTAGAAGAAGAAAATTTACCTTTTAAATCGCATCAGTTTAATTTAGTAATTTTTACCGAGGTCTTTGAACATTTATATTCTTCACCTTCAAGAGTTTTAAAAGAAATTAATCGGGTTTTACAACCCGGAGGTTGGCTTATTTTTACCACTCCTAACGTTCTTCGTTTTCAAAATTTAATTAATCTAATTATTGGGAAAAATATCTATTATCCTCTTTTTCAGTTTGATCAACCATTAAATTTTCGTCATCATCGTGAGTATACTCAACGGGAAATTTCTCAAATAATGACCACAGCCAACTTTAAAATTATTAAATCAAATTTCCTTATTTCTTATCCACCTTTTCGACAACGCAATCAAAAAGATAAATTAATTATTAAGTTTATAAAGTATTCAAATTATTTTTTTTCACTACTTTTTCCTCGTCGTCGAGATACTCTTTTTTTTCTAGTCCAAAAACCGTTATAATGTTCTATTAGTAGTTTTTATAAATATGGAAGTTCCTAACTTAGTCAATAATCCTGCACCGGAAAAACCATCAATCGTATTTTCCCTTCCCATAATTGTTATTATTGTAGTTCTTGCCATAACATCAGGATTTTGGATGTCTAGACTTTTCCCTGGTAAACTCGCCAGTAATAGCAATAATAATTCAAATCAGAACGGTTCCTCAGAATCAACTGCCTTATCTACCGATAATATCTCTACACCGGATCAGCTAAAAGTTAATAAGTTATACGGTGATACCCATAAAACCTTTAGTGACACTGCTACTGGCGTAGTAGAAAAGGGCAGTATTAACGGCGAAGGTACCCATATTCTTAATCGCGAAGGTGGTATAAGCCAACGGGCTTCATTAACTTCTTCCACTGTGGATCTTGATTTATTTGTTGGCAAAAAAGTAGAAGTAAAAGGACAAACTAATGCTTCTAATAAAACCGCTTGGTTATTAGATGTTGGTAGTATCAAGATTCTCGAATAATCAATGAAAATAATATTTGATCACGTTACCAAACAATATGGTTTAATTCTAGCTCTAAAAGATGTTAGTTTTACCATCGAACCCGGTGAATTTGTTTTTATTATCGGACATTCAGGTGCCGGAAAATCATCTTTAATTAAATTACTGCTAAATCAGACCAGACCATCATCTGGAGTGGTTACTATTGATGATCATCAACTGGAAAAAAGTAAAAAAAGTATCGTCGATCAAATTCGTCGTCAAATAGGGGTTGTTTTTCAGGATTACCAGCTTATTCCCGACAAAACTATTGAAGAAAATATTGCCATAGCATTGGATATTATTAATTATCCCACCGAAAAAATTGCCTCCAGAATTGATGATGTTATTAATCAAGTCAATCTCAATAGTCGTCGTTTTCTTTTTCCTTCTCAACTATCCGGTGGCGAACTTCAACGAGCCGCTCTGGCCCGAGCTATTGCTGTAGAACCGAAAATTATTTTGGCTGATGAACCAACTGGTAACCTTGATGCTGAAAACGCCTGGAATTTAATTAAGCTTTTCAAAGACATTAACGAATCTACTCAAACAACCATTATTATGACCACACATAATCAGGATATTGTTGATTCTCTAGATAAAAGAGTTATTAAAATTAAAAATGGTGAAATCGAGTCCGACAGTGGTTCAGTTAAAAAGATATTAAAAGTTAAAAAAAAGCCCTCTCATTCTAAAAAAATATGACCCCATTCAAAAATGCCTGGCACCACATTCGTCGATCACCATTTCAAAGTCTAGTAGCGATTTTGGTAATGTTTTTTAGCTTTTTTGTTATCAATTTGTTTATAGTTTCCAGCAATGGTATGTCTTCGGTTCTAAAATATTTTGAAACCAAACCGGAGATAACTATCTTTCTCAAAGATGGTCTCGATCGGAATACCGTCGAAGATTTGCAAAAAGAAATCAGTAATTATCCAAATATTCGGGAAATAAAGTTTATTTCCAAGGAAAAAGCTTTGGAAATTTACAAACAACAAAATCAGGATAATCCTATGTTAACTGAAATGGTTACGGCTAGTATCTTGCCAGCTTCATTCGAAGTCTCAGTCTCCGATCCTCAGATTCTTGAGCAAATTGCTTTGAACTTTTCCAGTAAAAAAGACAAGATTGACGAAATTATTTATCAAAAAGATGTCATTGAATCTATATTAAATTGGACGACAAATATCCGCAAAATCGGCCTAATTACTGTTTCTGGTTTTTCTCTTTTAGCTTTTCTTATTATTATGGTCGTTATTGGTATGAAAATTACCAATCGCAAAGATGAAATAAAAGTATCGCGTCTATTAGGTGCTTCTAATCACTATGTTAAAAAACCATTTTTAATTGAAGGTATTATTTATGGTGCTGTCGGTAGCTTCTTTGGTTCAATTACAGTAATTGTGACCATCCTCTATTTTTCATCAGCTATCAACAATTTTTTTAATCCAATTATTTTTGCGACTACTGATTTAACTTTTTATCTATATCTTTTAGCTTTTTCGTTGATCCTCGGATCATCTATCGGCTATTTAGCCAGCTGGTTTGGGGCTAGAAGATATATAAAATTCTAACCATGTTTCGTTTTTTGTTTTTAAATTTAATATTTATATCCTTTTTTTTACCTTCTCTTATATCGGCCGAAGAACCTTCAGCATTGTGTAACAATAATGAAGAGTGTGAAAATAAAATTACTGAATTTACAAAAAAATTAAATGAATTAGGAAGCGCTAAAAATACTCTAGCCAATCAAATAAAAATTATTGATTCGCAAGTACAATTAACCCTTTTAAAAATTACTCAAACTCAAAATTCCATTAAAACACTTGAGAAAGAAATTGCCGATTTAACAGTTAAAATAGACAATCTTGATGTTTCCCTCAACGAACTAACCGCTGTTTATATCAATCAAATCTCTCAAAATTACAAACTTCAAAAAAAACTATCACCAGTTTCCGGATTTTTTTTCAACAAAAGTTTTAACAGTTTTTTGGAACAATACAAATATATTAGTGTTTTGCAAAAAAACAGTCAGGACACAATTGTTTCTATGGAGACAGTTCGTACTAATTATGATATTCAAAAAGAAGCTAAAAATAAAAAGCAAATTGAATTGGAAGATTTAAAAAAGACATTAGCTTCTCAACAGGTTAGCCTAGACAAACAAAAGAAATCCAAAAATGCACTATTAGAAACTACCAAAAACGACGAAAAAAAATATCAGCAACTTCTTACTCAAGCACAATCTCAACTAGCCGCCTTAAAAAGCTTTTCTAGCTCAGCTGGTGGTAGTAGTTGTCTTTCTTCTTCGCCAGGCGAGGGTAGTGATCATAATTTCTATTCCCAAAGAGATCCTCGTTGGTGTAAGCAATATATTGGTAATTCAAAAGATACTATCGGTGAAGTTGGTTGTTTTATTAGTAGTGTCTCTATGGTTTATAAAAAACTTAATTCAGATATTACTCCATCAGCTTATGCCGCCAACTCGAGTAATTTCTGGAGCAATACGGCTTATATGAGTGCTCCATCGCCACCATCTGGATATACCTACAAACAGGTAGCTTATAGTGCATCGACTGTTGACAATGAGTTAAAAGCTGGACGTTATGTCATCGCTCAAATGCGTATGACAAGTACTGCTGTCGGTATGCACTTTGTAGTTATTATCGACGGATCAAACGGTAATTATAAAATCCACGACCCTTGGTATGGCCCTGATCAGAATTTAAATGAACACTATTCTGTTGGTCTGATTATGAGTCTACGTCTAATAACCAAATAGTTTTTTAGTATCCGCGGATCAATTTTCTAGTTCCAAAAGCAGTTCCGGCTAAAAATATTACTAATCCAGTTTTTAATATCAAGTCATTATTACCGGTAGCTGGAATCATATTTAAAGCTCCAAAAATAGTAGCTGTATCGCTATCAGAATAACCAGGTATTCTAGCAGTAGCTTTATTAACTAGTTTAATTTTTGATCCAACAGTGTTGGTCTTTGGTAATTGGTTAATTTTTGCCCTAATAATATAGTCTTTACTTTCATTAGATTCTAATCGATCAATAGTAAATTTAATTTCATTATTACTTTTATTGTAAACGCCGGGATAAAAAATCAAAGATAAATAGGAAGGCAAATTATCTATTACTTCAATATTGGTAATTGCACTAGTACCAATATTTTTAATAATCAGTTTATATTCCAAGCTTTCATCATTAACAAAAGTTTTTCTAGTGGATTCAATATTATCCATAAAATAGTTAATAGTCTCATCATTTATAGGTTTAACCAATTTATCAATACTTAAAGGATTAGCAATAACTTCTTGGCTACTATATTGAGCTTTTGCAGATACTGGAAAACAAAAAGCAAATAAAACTACCGCTAAAATTGATAAACCAAATTTAAAATTAACAAAATTTTTCATATAATTTATATACAATAATTATAGATTACAGGATATTATACCCTATAATAGATTTTTGTCAACAATAATTGTTATACTGTAACCATATGCCAATCACCATTCCAGAATTATCGGTTTTTTTTCCTTGCTACAACGAAGAAAAAAATATTGCTTTAACTGTTAAAAAAGCTGTTAAAGTACTCGAAAAAACTGCAAAAAAATGGGAAATTATTATTATTAATGACGGTTCAAAAGATAATACGGGGAAAATTGCTCTTCAGATTAAACAGCAATATTCCAATATTAAAATCATTACCCATAATCCCAATCGCGGATATGGTGGAGCTTTTAAAAGCGGTTTATATGGTGCTAAGTATCAATGGATAGCATTTACCGATTCTGACGGACAATTTGATTTTTCTGAAATTAGTAAATTTATAAAAAAGCAACAAACTACAAAAGCTGATATGGTCATTGGTTATTATCTTGGTCGTAAAGTATCGCCTCTAGTAATTTTTACATCCAAGATATGGGAGTTAATTGTGTTTATACTTTTTGGTCTTCATGTTACCGACATCGATTGTGGTTTTAA
>CAYSVP010000023.1:0-7507 GCA_964434595.1 uncultured Gammaproteobacteria bacterium
CGGAGAAATTAACTGAGGTTAGATTTAACAAAAAAACAGCTTTAATGTTTGGAAACGAACATCGAGGATTATCGGAAACGGCTATAAAAATGGCGGATAACAGAATTTATATTCCAATGAGAGGGATGGTCCAAAGTTTTAATTTGTCGGTAACGGCAGGTATCTGTTTATATGAATATACTCGACAAAAATGTAAATAATAAAATACCATCTGTCGATTTGGTGAATAATTTTGTTTATCTTAGTTGATAAAATAGATGGATGAAAAAGAGTGAACAGAAACATTGGAATTTAAACGAAATTTGTAAGGTTGAAGATTTTGATAAATTGTATTGCCAAATTGAAGATAAACTGAAAAAAGTTGATGAATGGTGGAAAAAAGTAGATCCAGAAATGGAGACAAAAGATTTTTTTAATTTAATGGAATTTATAGAAAATTTAGGAGAAGAAATTAGCCGATTAGCTTATCTACCCAGTTTAATGAAGTCGATTAGCCAGAAGGATCAACAAGCTAGATTAATGGAAAGTAAGGTAAATAATTTGATATTGCAATGTAGTCAAACAACCAGAAAGTTAGATTATTGGTTAAAGGGGTTGGAAATTCAGGATAAAAAAAGATTGGATGATAAAAACGCCAAAAGGTTATTTGCAGTTGAACCGGATTTGACCTATAAACTTAATTATGGCCGACTAATGGCAAAACATAATTTGAGTCAAAGAGAAGAAGAAATTATTGAGAATAAAGATATTTATGGAATAGGAGCAGTGGAAGATTTGAGGGAAATGATTGAAACTGATTTAGTCTATAAACTGGGAAATAAAAAATATGAAACACAGGCGGAATTGTTGAAATTAACTAATTCACCAAAACCTGAATTAAGAGAAGGTTGTTATCGAGAATTGTTTGGGCAACATCAAAAACATTTGGATAAGTTTATGACTATTTATCAGGCAGTGGTTAAAAATTGGGACTATGAAGCTAAATTAAGAGGCTTTAAATCCCCCATCTCAATGAGAAATTTTCATAATCAAATAGATGATGAAGTAATTGAAACATTGCTAAAAGTCTGTCGAGAAGAAAAAAAAGTTTTTAGAAAGTATTTTAAATATAAAGCAAAACTGATGGGAAAAAGAAAATTAGATCGGTTTGATTTGTATGCTCCAATAATGACTAAAAAAGAGAAAAAGGTAGATCTTGAAGAATCTAAAAGAATGGTACTGGAGGCTTATGAACAATTTAGTCCTGAATTTGCTAAAAAAGCACAACAAATTTTTGACGAAGAGCATGTTGATTCACATCCGAGTAAAAATAAACGAAGTGGAGCATTTTGTGCAACGGTAAGTCCAAAGATCAGCCCTTATGTAATGTTAAACCATACAGGATCATTTCGGGATGTGTCGACAATGGCTCATGAAATTGGCCACGCGATTCATAGTCTTTACGCCAATAAACACCATTATTCCTGTCAAAGTTCCGGATTACCTTTGGCAGAAACGGCCTCAACTTTGGGAGAATTAATCTTGTTTGAAAAACAATTAGCTGAGGAAAAAGATAAAAATATAAAAAAACAGATGCTATCGGATAAGATAGCTTCATCCTATGCAACCATTCTGAGACAAAATTATTTTATTTTATTTGAAATTGAAGCTCATGAAAGAATAATGAAGGGAATTACTGCCGAAGAATTATGTGATCTATATTGGGAAAACCTTAAAGAGCAATTCGGATCAGATGTTAAGATTCATTCGGTATTTAGGTATGAATGGACTTATATTTCGCATATTTTTTCCACTCCATTTTATTGTTATGCTTATAATTTTGGTGAGTTGTTAGCATTATCGCTGTATACCAAATACAAAAAGGAAGGAAAAGGATTTGTTCCAAAAATTGAAAAGATATTATCTGCCGGTGGATCAGAAAACCCAATAAAAGTACTAAATGAATCTGGTTTCATGGTAGATAAGGACTATTTTTGGAAAGATAGTTTTGAAGTAATAAATAAGTGGATTGAAGAAATAATAAATTTGTGATATAGACTACAAGTATATTACTTGCGGGGTGTTAAAATTATTCCCGTGAAGCAAGAATTAGAACTAACACTAGAAAAGTTTTTTAGTAAATATAAAGTAATTCACTTTAATAGAGGTGAAGTAATAGCTAAACCGGGTCAAAAACTAGATTATGTAGGTTTTATTAAGTCAGGTTGCGCCAGAATGTATATGATTAGTAATAATGGTCAGGAAATTACGATGCAGTTTTATAAACCAATTTTGTATTTTACGACTATTATGGCAATAACTGAAACAGATAATCAATATTATTTTGAAGCTGTTTCTCCATTGGAGATGTATGTTTGTCCAAAAAATGAAGCAATAGAATTTTTTAGAAAAAATACTGAAATTGAGAGGGAATTACAAAAAGGTATTATGTCATCTTTTTTAAATTTAATGGATCAAATGGGTCATTTACTCTCTGGAGCAGCTTACAACAAAATTGCCACAATTCTAACTTCATTGAGTGAAAATGATGATAAGTACGCTAAAAAAACTATTGAGATTACACACAAAATGTTGGCTAGTTTGACCGGATTGACTAGAGAAACTGTCACTTTACAAATGATAAAACTAGACAAAGCTAAAATTATAGAAAATAAAAACAAAAAAGTAGTAATATTGGATGAAAAACGACTGAAAGATTTGGCTGCGGGAGAAACATTTTAAATTATTACTCACGGCAACAGTCAAGAATTTTTCCTATTGTCTTGCTGATTGAACCAAGGAAATCTTTTTTAGCGAGTGGTTTGTCGACAAACTTAACTTTTTGAGGATCAGATTTAACTAGATCTAAATTTAAAGCCCAAAAAAGATTATAAAGATTAAAAGATTTTTTAAAATAATTATTGGCTTCTTTTTGATCGCCTTTGGTAAGGCATTTGGTACCTACTTCCATCAAGCGCATCGAAGCTGAGAGTAGGTGTTTACTGGTACACCAAACTTCACCCTGATTTTCCTTAACAATTTTTTTCATAAGCTCTTTACGCATTTCACGGGCAGTATTTAAAACCTCAAGATAACGGATTTGACCCAGTTTTTGGGAAGTAAAAAACATATGCTCTTCGATACCGATAAGATTCATAATAGCAATTGATAAATCCTCGCCAGAACTTAAATCCATTTTGTGACCAGATTCAAGCTGTTTTACTTTATCCATAAATTTTTGAAGATTGAGGGAATTAGTCATGACTTTATTTTAACAAAATTGATTGAGTGGTGACATCGTAAATACGATCAGTATTGTCAATATTTTGATGAAACAAAAAAGTGGTGTCGGATAGCCAGTTTTTGAAAACGACACTGTCTGATTCGCTTTGGGGAGTGTAAATTCGACTAGTTTTTTGGGTCTTTAAATCGTATAAAAAAAGACCCTCATATTTTGAAATCGACCATTTACCGAAAGAATATTCCATGGTAGCTGACCAGGCAATAAAACGACAACTCGGTGACCACATTTTTTGAGAGTAATTGCCACGAAATCGAGCTGAAGAGTAGTCTGATAGGTTGGGCAATTCTCCACATTTTGCATAAATCTTTGTATAATTATTTTCTATAATTGGGGTTGGAGTAAGAGTCGGAGTTGGAGTTGAAGTTGAAGTTGGAGTAAAAGTAGGAGTGATAAAAATAGTCGGAGAAGGGGTAAAAGAAGTAGCGATAGAACCAGGTTGAGATTTGATTAAAAATGAGGAAATTACAATAATAAACAGAGAGACAATAGCCGGAAACCACGAAGATTTCATAATGAACGTATTGTATCAGCTTTTTGTGATTTTTCCTGGAAATAGTACTAAAGACTAAAGGCAAATTTAAAAATAAGGGTTACTAATAAAACAAAAGTAGTCGGAATTATTATTTTAGAATAAGGGAAAATAGCCTGGTGATTATTTTTATATTTGGCATAACTATAGAGATAATTTCCAATAAACATAGTTATTAAACCGATTATCTGACCAAAAATAATTTTATCAATACCTAATAAACGATTACCTGAGTGGCCAATTTGTTCGGTAAATTGGAAATAAAAAATAGCAATAACAAACATGATTATAGATAGTAGCCAGGGATTACTAAGAAATTTTTGTTTAAATTTGGTAGCTAACCAGAAAGAAATAGCGGTATTAAGGGCAGATATCCAAATTGAAACCAGAAGATCATCGATACCAAGTTTTTTGGCAATAAGCATCCCCCCACCTATAGTAATGACACAAACTGGACATTGAGCAAGGGCGGGAGATAATAAAAAAAAGCAATTAGTAATTAGAATAAATAGGAAGAAAAATAAAAACGTCATGGGTTAATTTTAGCGAATTTAGGAAATACTACAACATTAATATTGGGGTTACGAGTTAAAATGTAATTATGAATCTAAAGTTGGCAGAGAAAATTAGAAAAGAACTTAAATCAAAAGCTGATAAAAAAGTTAAGGAAAGTTCGAAAAGATTTTTTAAAGAACCAGTAAAAGTCTATGGGGTGAGTTCAAAAAATTCAACAATAATTTTTAAAAGTATTTTAAAGGAAATAAAAGAATTAAGTAAAGACGAAATATTGGAAATTTGTGAAAATTTATATCAATCTGGATACTGTGAAGAGGCTTGGATCGCCGCGGCTTTAGCTTACGAAAAAGTAGATGATTTTGAAGAGAGAGATTTTAAAACATTAGAAAGATGGATTGTTAAATATGTTGATGATTGGGCTAAATGCGATACTCTTTGTAACCACACGGTGGCAAAATTTATTGACAAATTTCCTCGATATCTTAAAAAATTAAAAGAGTGGACTAAGTCACCTTTACGTTATGTTAAAAGAGCCTCGGCAGTGACATTGATTGTTCCAGCCAAAGAAGGTAGATATTTGAAAGATGTTTTTGAAATTGCCGAGACATTGTTATTAGATTCAGATGATTTGGTACAAAAAGGTTATGGTTGGCTGTTGAAGGCTACCAGTCAAAGTCATCAGAAAGAAGTATTTGATTATGTAATGAGACATAAAAAAATAATGCCACGAACTGCACTGCGATATGCTATAGAGAAAATGCCCAAAGATATGAAAATTAAATGTATGGAAAGATAATTAAATTTATAAATGTTTAAAATTATTGAGAATAAATAATTGTTTTTTATGGTAGTATTTTATTAATGACAACACAAACACAACAAAACTTATTAAAAGCATTCGCTGGTGAATCACAAGCCAGAAATAAATACATAATTTTTGCCAAAATGGCAAGAAAAGAAAATTTGGAATGGATAGCGAGAATATTTGAAGAAACGGCTGATAACGAGAGGGCTCATGCAGAAGAATTGTTTGAATTAATAGTGGAGCCAGTATTAACTTCAGAAGAATTAAAAATTGCTCCGTTTTCTAAAAATACTATTGAAAATTTAAAAATGGCGGCTGATGGAGAAAAGTATGAATGGACAGAAATGTACCCAACTTTTGCTGAACAGGCGAAAATTGATAATGAAACCGAAGCAGAAAGATTGTTCTCCCATCTAAAAGAGGTCGAAGAAAAACACGAAGAGAGATACATTATTTTGGCCACAAAAATGGATAGTAAAACTTTATATGATTCGGAGACAGAATTGGAGTGGAAATGCGTGAATTGTGGCTATATTCATAGAGGTAAAACTCCACCGACTACCTGCCCGGTTTGCAAGAAACCGTTTACTTGGTACGCGCCACTAGGGTTAGTAAGGTAATTTTTTTTGACATTTGGGACAAAAAAATGTGCCACGACCGCCGAGCTTAAAATATTCGATTTTAGTGCCACATTTTAAACAAGACTCCCCTTGTCGTTGATAAACTTGGAATGAAAACTGGTTTTTTCCAAAAGAGCCATCGGGACGGACATATTTATTATCTTTGGCAGTAGAACCACCAGCTAAAACCGACAGTTTCATAATTTTGATAAGGAATTTATGAATTAATATTGCCTGTTTTAGGGTAATTTTGTTTGATGTAGTGGTTGGGTGAAGACCAGCAAGAAACAAAGCATCATTGGCATAGATATTGCCAATGCCGGCAAAATAATTTTGATCTAAAAGTATAGTTTTGACGGGTCGGCGAGATTTTTGGAGTTGAAAAAAAATATATTCTGGAGAAAATTGAGGATTAAAAATATCGAGACCTAAATTTGATTGAGAATCTTTTAATTCCTGTGGAGACATTAGTTTAATCCAGCCAAATTTACGTTGATCGTTGAAATATAATTTAGAATTGTCTTGAAAAGTAAAAATAAGACGAGTAGATTTTGAAGGCATAGGTAGAGTAGATTCTTTGGTAGGATGACCAAGAACATAGCCTTGATAAATCAATTGACCGGTCATTTTAAGATGAATCAATAAAATTAATTTATTGGAAAGGTGTAGAGAAAGTTGTTTACCAAGACGAGTAATTTTGGTGATAGTTTGGTTAATAATTTTTTGGGAATTACCAATAAAACTTCGTGGATTAATAATTTCGATATGAGAAATTTTTTGACTGATTATCTTTTCTTGCAGAAACAGTTTAACTACTTCAACTTCGGGGAGTTCTGGCATTTGGTATTATACCTTTTTTTAAACCAAATCATCCAAGGTTATAGTCGAGACTGATTCATTTTTGGCTAAGTGTTCAAGACCAACTAGAGCATCGGAAAGGCTATCTTTTATTGAAGAAAAAGAATTAAGCAATACTTGGGTTTGGGAAATATAGCCGGTTATTAAAATTAAATCTGAAATATCTTTAGATCCGTTAACATTTGAACTAGTAAGATATATGAGTAATAGAGTATAAAAAATAACCGCGGTGTTTTGTAGAGAAAACCATTCAGTAAACTCCCATTGACAGAGACGTTTGTAGTGTCGAGAAAAAGCAATTTGTTCGAGGTCGTAGTCGTTAGTTTCTTGGAGTTTGGCATAATAATTTTCAGTTTTAGTATTTTGAATATCTTTAAGATGAACATAATGTTGAGTAGTGTAATGATCTATAAAAATATAAATAATAATGTAAGCTAGAGTCATAACACAAGAAGGAAAGTCAATAAAAAATAGAGCAATTGGGATAAAAATTAAAGAAACAATACTATCAACCCCTGGTTGATTAACTAAATCAAGAGTAATACTGCTAGCATCGGAAAAATTACGAACTGCCTGAACGGCAGCATGACGTTCTTCTTTGGTGGAAGTTTTTAAATCAGAAAGAAAAAAATTATGAATATCAAAAGAAATATTACTAATAGCATTTCTGATATGGGTAATTGAGAGAAGACGAAGATAATTATCTAAAATTCGAACAACAAATATAAAAATAACTTCAGTAAAAATAATATTTAAAGTCTGTTTTTGTTCAACCAATTTAATGATATGAGAAAATTGATAGATAGTAATAAGGGGAAGAATGGCTGAAATAAAACGAACGAAAAACCAGAAAAAAAGACTTGATTTGTCAGTAATGGTTTTAAAAATAAAGTTCA
>CAYSVP010000024.1:0-7066 GCA_964434595.1 uncultured Gammaproteobacteria bacterium
AATTTAATATTTTATCTCTCTGGTTTTATCGTCGATATATTCAAAATTTATCGACACAACATTAGCTATTTTTTTTAGTTTTTCAAAATTCTTCTTACCCATATTTTCCGGCCATTCAATACAACTAATAGTATTATTTTCAAATAAATCAAAAAACTTAATTTCTTCTAGTTCATAATTTGTACTAATTCTATACAAATCAAAATGTAAAAATTTTTTAAAAGGGGAATTAGAGGAGATTAAATACTCATTATAAATCACAAAAGTTGGACTGGTAATTTTTTCTTTGACACCAAGTAAATGTCCTATCTTTCTACTAAACACAGTTTTTCCACAACCCAAATCCCCCGTTAGTGCAAATATTACTGGCTGACCACCGAATTTTTTTAATAAAAACTCCGCTATTTTCTCTGTTTCTTTTTCCGACTTGGAAATTAATGTCTGGTATTTACCAGTTACTAAATCTCCTCGTCTCAATATTTTTAATTCTGATTCCGTCGCATCTATCACTGTTGATGGTTTATTCCGTGGCAATTTTCCCCCATCAACAACTAAATCAATCATCTTCAGTTTTTTATTCGACAACGGTCTCAAAAAACTTTCAATCGAGTAATTTGGTGTTCTTCCCGATAAATTTGCTGAAGTGGCGGTTATCGGTCTGCCTAGTTTTTTTATCAAATCATAAAGATATTTATTATCCGGAATTCTAACTCCCAAAGTTCCATTTTCTGCTTCAATTCCCTTAGCCACCTGATGTTTACCATTACTTACAATTGTAAAAGGTCCGGGCAGTAAATTTGAATAAATGTTATCTGCATTATCCGACAAATACACGTAATCCAAGGCCATGTCTTTATTCAAAACTGCAATTGAAATTGCTTTGCCAACCCATCTATTTTTAAAACTTAGTAATTTTTCCACTGCCTCTTTATTGGTCGGATCAACAGCCAGAATATAAACCGTATCAGATGGAAATACCACTAAACCTCCTTTTAAAATTACCTTCACTGCCTCCTTAATTGCTAACTCAGAAATACTAATTATTTTCATTATTCCGATTATACCGCAATATTATTCTTTTTTTATTTTTTTAATAATTATCTTAAATATCCTAAGAAACCTAAATTAATGTTAAAATAATCCCATTCATGGATAAAACTTATCAACCTAATTCTGAAGAAGAAATTTACCAACTTTGGGAAAAATCTGGTGCCTTCACTCCCAAAATTGACAAAAATAAAAAACCTTTTTCTATTATTTTGCCTCTTCCCAATGCTAACGATCCCATGCACATGGGGCATGCTCTTTTTACCATTCAAGACATTTTAATTCGCTATCACCGGATGCTAGGCGATCCGACTCTCTGGCTTCCTGGTGGTGATCATGCCGGTATTGAAACTCAATTTGTTTATGAAAAAAAATTGGCCAAAGACGGTAAAAGTCGTTTTGATTTTGATCGTCAAACCTTATATCAAATGATTTGGGATTTTGTCGAGGAAAATCGTCATCTTAACCAACATCAAATGAAAAAACTGGGTTTTTCCATGGATTGGACACGTTATCATTATTCTCTTGAACCGGAAATTATCAATAATGTTTTGAATACTTTTCGTAAACTTTATCATGACGGATTAGTTTATCGGGAAGAAAAAATTGTCAACTATTGTACTTATTGTGGTACTGCCTTTTCCAATTTGGAAGTTGTGCATAAAAATGTTGACTCTCACCTTTGGTATTTTAAATATGGTCCCTTAACTGTTGCCACCACTCGTCCGGAAACTATGTTGGGCGACACCGCAGTTGCTGTTCATCCCAACGATAAGCGCTATCAAAATTTAATAGGTACTAAAATTACCCTTCCACTGGTTGGTCGGGAAATTCCCATCATTGGTGAAGACACTATTGATCCTCAATTTGGCACCGGAGTCGTAAAAGTTACTCCTAGCCATTCTCCTGAAGACTACGATATGGCCAAAAAACACGGATTGGAATTTATCCGTATTTTCGATTATGATGGTCGTTCCAACCAGAATGTTCCCGAGAAATATCGCGGTCTCTTTCCCAACCAACTACGTCAACTAGTGATTGATGATCTAAATAATGCCGGTTTAATGGAAAAAATCGAGGATTATTCCCACGAGGTTGGTCATTGTTATAAATGTGGTCGACCGATCGAACCAATTACTGCCCCTCAATGGTTTGTTAAAATTGCTCCTCTGGCCACTCCAGCTATTGAAGCCGCCAAATCTGGCCAGGTAAAATTTTTCCCTTTACGATTCAAAAAAACCTATCTTGATTGGATGGCCAACATCCGTGATTGGAATATTTCTCGTCAAATAGTTTGGGGACCCCGTATACCCGCCTGGTATTGTCTAGATTGTCACCCTCAAATTAAAATTAATTTCTTGGATAAAGACAAACATCTGGTTTCCGATTTTTATTCTAATATTAAAAACAAATATTCTCTCGAAGAAATTAACAATGGTCTCCAATCTTTGGTTGCTCCGGTAGAAGCAAATTTTGTAGTTGACAATCCTGGTGAGTGTCCTTGTTGTCATTCTCGTTCTATGCTTCAGGAAACCGATACTTTTGATACTTGGTTTTTAAGTGGTCAATGGCCACTTAGTACCCTAGGCTTTAATACGGCCGACCCAAGTAAATCTTCCCCAGACTTTAGCTATTTTTATCCAACTACTGTTATGGATACTATGTGGGATATTTTATTTTTCTGGGTAGCTCGGATGATTATGTTTGGTCTCTATCTTACCAAAGATGTTCCTTTTAAAACAGTTCATCTTCATGCCCGCTGTGTCGATTCTAAAGGTCAAAAAATGTCCAAATCTAAGGGTAATGTTATAGATCCTCTGACTATGACCGAAAAATATGGCACCGATGCTCTTCGTTTTTCTCTGGTCTATGGTATTGGCCCGGCTTCTGATTTTGTTATTTCCGAAGATAAAATTAGAGCTCATCGTAATTTTGTTAATAAAATCTGGAATGCTTCTCGTTTTGTTTTAATGATCGCCGACAAATTTCCAGATGTTGTATTCAAGAAGGATTTTGTATCCACTCTTTCCGATTCAACTGATATCGAAATTATTTCCAAATTAAATTCAATTATTATCTCTACCACGAAAAAAATTGATAAATATCAATTCGGACAGGCTTCAGAAGATCTCTATCAGTTTTTTTGGCATGATTTTTGCGATATATATATTGAATCTGCTAAAAATAGGGGAGAAGAAATTGTTCCAGTATTATTAACTGTTTTAATTACTAGTCTCAAACTTCTTCATCCTTTTATACCTTTTGTTACTGAATCAATTTACCAAAATTTAGTTGCTAAATTTAAATTAGAAGAACCTCTGTTAATTTCTTCCACCTGGCCCCATGAAATTAAACAAACCTGATCTTCTACTATTAATTCTTCTACTGATAGTTATCAACTTTACCTTTCTTAAAATTCCACTGTCGCAAGGTGATCGTTATTTTAACCGTCTCCAGTACTGGTATTATTTAGCTCAAAACGGTGATTGGTCAATCGCCGATAAAATTGCTATTAATCTCGATTCCGCTGATATCTCAACTTACAGTCGTTTTCATCGTCCGGATGAAATTCAAAAAACCATCGATCAAATAAAACAAAAAGAATTTAAAAACGCCGATGATTGGGCTGAAATATCAAGTTTAGAAAAATCTCTTGGTAATACCTCCAAGGCTGCTTCAGCTGCCGCTGAGGCTTATAAACTCGACCCAATCCGTGACGATATCAGTAAACTTTACTTTTCTGTCTTTTCCTCGGCTGGAGCTGATTCTTCGGGTGATTTTTGAGCTGTTGCTGGTACTTCTTCAGCTGTGGTCTCTTCTTCAGCTACTGGTTCTTCTTCAACCTTAGGCTCATCAATCTTCACAATTATTTGTTCAGAGTCAGTTTTTATTTCCACCAATTTTCGATTAACATCCAAATCAGCCACTGTAATTACCGAATCGATATTTTCCAATTTTGATATATCAACTTCGATTTTTTCAATTAAATCAGTTGGCAGAGCTTCAATTTCAACTTCATTGGTAACTTCAACCAATACATTACCTAATTTAACAGCTGGTGATTCACCTACAAATTCAATTGGCACCATTGTCACAATTTTTTCTTTCAAGTTAACTTTATAACAGTCAATATGAATTAATTTTCCATCAACTGGATGATATTGAGGATTTCTAAATAACACTGGTAAAGTCTTATCGTCTAAAACTAAATCTACCAAACCGGATTCACCAACGTGCTTAAAAATAGTATCAAATTCTTTGTCGTTTATCTGAATTGAAATTGGTTCCATTTCCCGGCCATATATACTTGAAGGCATAAAACCTTCTTTACGAAGTTGGCGGACTTTTCGACCAGTAATAGTTCTGACAGTAGCCTTTAGTTGAGGATTTTCTTTTTTCATTTAATTATTATTGACCAAGACGCCTTTGTTAATCGACCTCGTCCCAGTTCAATAAGACTAGAGGATATTATAACATTACTTTTCTACTATTCTACCTAACATTTTTCCAGTCTTAACAATTTTAGTTCCTCCGACAGATTTTTCCTCTTTTTTTTCTCGTCTTAATTTTTCTACATAATCATCCAATAATTTAGATTTCTCTGCCGCTGTTGGATTGACCATTGATAAAAAGTATTTTGTAAATTCTATCACCACCAATGATATAAAATGATCATTTTATTGTCAAACAAATAATGCTACAATTCTCCCAATGAACCAATTTATCTCTCAATCCTGGCGATTGTCAGTAGCCCATTCTGGAGATAATTTTGTGGAATAAAAATATATCATTCCTCAATTATTTAATCTCCCGACCATTCGGGAGTTTTTTATTGATACTCCCATAAAATAAATTCTTATAAATGTTAAAATTTAAATATCAATCTATGAATCAATTAAAACCTCGTATTCTTACTGGCGATCGTCCTACCGGTCCGCTTCATTTAGGTCACTATGTTGGCACTCTTAAAAATCGTGTTGTTCTTCAGGAACAGTACGATTGTTATTTTATTATTGCCGATCTTCACACCTTAACTACCAATATTTCTCGGGAGAAAACGTCGACTATCAATGATCGGGTCAGGGGACTAGTTTTGGATTATTTATCTGTTGGTATCGACCCGCAAAAAGCTACTATCTATCAACAATCCCGTGTCCCTGAAGTTACCTATTTATCAACTATATTTACAAATTTAGTCACTGTTCCTCGGGCTCAACGTGTTCCCACTCTCAAAGACGTTATGCACGATTTACACATTGAACAACCTACTGTTGGTCTGTTGACTTATCCCATTTTGCAGGCAGCCGATATTCTCATGGTTAAAGCCAATCTTGTTCCTGTTGGTAAAGACCAGGAATCTCATGTCGAAATCACCCGTGAAATCGCCCGTGACTTTAATCGGGTGTTTGGTGATGTTTTTCCTATTCCTGAGGTATTAATTGGTGATGTTGGTACCCTTGTTGGTATCGATGGCCAATCTAAAATGAGTAAATCAGTCGGCAATTGTATTTATCTTTCCGACAATGAGGACATTGTTAATAAAAAAGTCAACACTATGTACACCGATCCTACTCGGCTTCGTCCCACTGATCCGGGTCATGTCGAAGGTAATCCTGTTTTTATTTATCACGATGCCTTTAACGATAACAAAGAAGAAGTTGCTGATCTTAAAGATAGATACATCAAGGGCCAAGTTGGCGATGTTGAAGTAAAACAAAAACTAGCCTTAGCTATCAATAAATTCTTAACTCCTATTCGCGATCGTCGCGCCCAATATGAAAATAAATTTGACTTAATCGATCAGATTATAGAGGAAGGTTCTCGTAAAGCTCAATTCGAAGCCGCCAAAACTTTAGATGAAGTTTTACAGGCCATGGGAATAAAATAATAAAGATTTTATTGGTTGACAACCATTACAAAACCATTATAATACCATTATGAATAACACGATAGTACAGTTACCAATTAGTAAAAGTTTTAGAGATGAAATGGTAGCGAAGGCCAATAGTTTGGGTTTTTCCTCACTTCAAGATTTAATTCGGTTTACTCTAATACAAATTAAAAATAATTTGATTGTACCTAGTATGGTTAGTGTTCCAACTGTTCAGCTATCGCCGAAAGCAGCGGCAAGATATGACAAAATGATTGACAATATTAAAAGTGGTAAAGAAAAAACATTGAAATTTTCCAATACTAAGGATATGTTTAAGTATCTCAATGATCCAAATAGAATTTCATCATAATTTTGTGAAATCTTATGATAAGCGCATTAAACATAATGTTAAATTATCAAACCAAGTCGAAGAAAGAGTTAATTTATTTAAATCTAATCCAAATAATAAAGTTTTAAAAAATCATTTATTAACTGGAAATAAACATGGATATAGATCTTTTTCAATTACTGGAGATATTCGCATAATCTATTACCTTCAATCAGAAAATCTTGCAGTATTTATCGATATCGGCAGTCACAATCAAGTATACAAGTAGGTATGCATGGACTCGGACCATGGACCCGTCCGATAATTATCGGACTGCTCTAACCAATTTTAATTGTACAATTTTGATTTTGGATTATTTTCTCAATTATTTTTCTTGATTTATAAGTTTTTAATTTATATTCAATTTTTCTTGCCATAATTAAATTAATATATTCTTGTTTAAAAACAATTACCCATGGGATTCCAGATTTAGTTGCTTTAACAAAACCTTTATTATGTTGATTATTTAAACGCCTTTCTGGATTATCAGAGCTTCCAATATAAAACCTATCCAATCTTTCACTTTTTAAGATATATAAATATCCTTTCACTGTGGATGCACATGGACTCGGACCATGGACCCCCGACTTATAAGATCGGTGCTCTAACCAACTGAGCTATGCATCCAAATTTTTAATTTACATCCACAGATTATTATAACCATGGACCCGTCCGATATTTATCGGACTGCTCTAACCAACTGAGCTATGCATCCAAATTTTTAATTTACATCCACAGATTATTATAACCATGGACCC
>CAYSVP010000025.1:0-6872 GCA_964434595.1 uncultured Gammaproteobacteria bacterium
AATACCCAGTAATTACCCGCCAAAAATTAAATGAATTGGCCCAAGTCCACCATTCACCTTTGACAAACATTTCTTTTTGAAGATGAAGACTAAAAGCAATGATATCACGATTACTAATTCGAGTAACCATAAGACAATAGAGTAATAGAGTAATAATTCCACCTACGAAAACGTTTAAAAATAGTTTTTTATTTTTAATGGCCAACCACATGAATAAAGGTGCAAATATCATTCCAGTAGGTTTCAATCCCACACTAACTACCATTAATATGGGCGATAAAAAAGACCATTTATTTTTTACTAACATCCAAAAAGATAGAAGCAAGAAAATTAATCCCAACTGATCATTTTGACCCCAAAGAGCACTTTCATACCAACTAAAAGGAGATAATAAATATACTATTCCTAACCATTTTTTTCGACTCATTTTTGATATGAGATAGGCCAATATGAAATCACTTAAAATAGGAATTATTTTTAAGGAAATTAATTGTCCCCACAAAAATGGTGATTCGGGATATTTAAAACTGCCAAACCAATTAACAAATTGGTAAAACCAAGGCAAGTGTCCAGCACCAAGATGATTCAAAGCAATAAAATTACCAAAATTGACTAAACATAAATTTAGCCAATTATGAATTTGAAAACCAAGTCCATAAACATAACTTATTAAAGGCGGATGATTGGGCCATCCATATATCCAAACTCCATTTTCATAAAATCCGCGAAAACTACCATTTAAAAATATCCATTGACCCCAGCCAGCCTGCATTATTAAATCACCGTGAACAGCCGATTTTGTTAATAATAATCTACCAACAAAAGCGATAATAACAGTAATTATGAAAATTAAATTGAGATGTTTTTTCATTGTTGGTTATCTTTGGACTCGGTAAATAATAACATCAGGCTGATCGTAAATTTTAGTAAGATACATTTTGGCTGGATTAATATTTGTTTTTTGAATTTGTTGTCCGGTTAAGTAAATATAATCAATTTGATTGTTAACCAGAAATCCCCGATCTTGAAATTCGGATTGTTGAAGAAAAAAGTTTGTAGATGCTTGTAGACGAGTTTGATAGTCAAAACCGGAATTTGACAAATTCATATAATCATCAACAAAAGTTTGTTGATATGAAAAAGCGGCAACATAGGATGTAGTTTCATAGGCATAAAGAGGTATTGGTGAGGATAAACTTTTTTTTAGGTATTCATCATAAGGATAAGTTAAAACAGTTCCTGATGGTTGTTGAGATAGAAATTTTAAAGCTAAAATCTCTGACGGGGGTAGGTTTGATGGAGCCGGATTACCAAGATAGTTTTTAATTGTAGGTATTGAGGCGATTAGAAAAGTAAAAATAATTAGTAAATTAAGCCATAGATGATGATGTTTACTAAGATAATAGGCTAATAAAACATTACTTAAAAACAAACCATAGTAAATAAATTGAATAGTATTCCAGGCAGTTCCACTTTGAATAAATATAAGAGGAATAGTTGAGCATATTATTATTGATATTAAATAAGCAAAATGTTTTTTAGAATAATCAAAAAAGCCGATTATACGCCAGGAAAAATTGCCAATAATAAAAATAGATATCGCTAGAAGATGAATAAAAATTAATCTTGGACCCATTCGACCGCTAGCTTCAAGGGCATAACGCATATTGGCTAAGTAAGGAATATAAAAACGATCGGGTGATTCGATCATACTGTTGGTAAACCATAATGGTTTGAAAACTAAAAGATTACCGGATTGGGAATTAAATTGAAAGAAAATAAATAATGCCACAATTAATGAAATAATTCCCAACAATAAAGGTTGAAAGTTTTTTTTGAGAATTGATTGCCAGGCAAAATAAAAAAATATTATATAGGCGGGAATAGCGGCATAGGCTTTGGTAATCGGAATTAAAATTAGAATTAAAAACACTATCAATGAATCTACTGTTGAAAGTTTTTTATTCAAAACAATTAATAATAAGGCTAATAAAAATATTAGTGATAGAACAAATGGCGGATTTATCTGATTAGATGGTGATTGCATTGCCCAAAATAAAGACTCACCACCAATGTTTCCAAAGCGAATTATGGTGATTAGCCAGCCAAAAGAGTTAGCAAAACTGTTGAGAAACATTAACCATAAACCACCACTGTGTTTTTGAGTAATTTTTTTACCAAGAAAATAGCTAAGTATTAAAAAAATTAATGAAGAAATTAAAGGAAAAAGTTGGAATAGCCAGTTAATAGTTGAAATGGTTGTTATGGCAGATAATTGGGAAATTAGAATATCAAAAAAAGGATGATAATTGCGAAGATTGTGACCGGCAAAAATAGGTAAAGGGATTTGTTGTAATGATTTAATATGGTTTATTAGTGATAAATGCCAAACTCCATCGTGACCATTGGCTCCCCAAAATCCAATTCCATAACTATAATTTAAACCGCTCCTAATAACCGGAATAACTTGTATAAATAGGCAAAGTATAAAAACTAGAATAAAAATTAGGCGTTTATTTTTTAACATGGAGTTGATGAAAAAACCATAAAGCCTCCTTTCGGGAAAAAAGAAAATTAAATAAAATAAAAATAAGAATACCAGTAAAAGATTTGCAAAAAATGTTAAATAATGGAGCTAAATTCAAAAGATTTATAAAACTAGTAAATAAAATAATAATTAAAGTTGATATTAATGGTCGAAAAATAGTAACAAATATTCGGGTTTGAAAAATTTTATCCGCTAAAATCCAAACGATAAATGAACTACTACCAACAATTAAAGTAGCAATCGATGTGCCAATATAACCGAATTTAAGGCTGAATATTGGGTAAAATATCCATGTTAGTACAGTCCACATAATCATTAATTTGGTAGTGGTAGTAATTTTACCTACGGCATTTAAAGCATTGGTTAATGGAGTAGTGACGGCGGCAATAGCATAATTAATGGCATAAAAATAAAGAGGTATGACTGCTGGCAACCACTTGGAATATTTGGGAATGAAATTAATAATATCCGGAGCAACACTGGCAATAATGGCTAAACAAGGGAAAATAAATAAGGATATATAAAAAACACTTTTTTCCAAAGATTTTTTAAGCAATTCAGGTTGATCCTGAAGTCGACTAAAGGTAGGAAAAGTGACTTTCATAACTGCATCCATTAAACTGAGCGGTACCCGGGGACCTTTTTGAGCCCAGGAAAGAATGCCAAAGGATTCACGACCAATAATTCCAGCAACTAAAAGATTGGAAAGACGATCTTTGGCAACAGCAATAAATGAGTTAAGCTGAAACGGAATACCAAATTTGAAAAGTTTTTTAATTGATTTCGATGAGAAACTAAAACCTATTGACCATGGGCTAACAATATAGATTATGATCAAACCAATTAAACTGCGAACAAAAGTGGCGATTGCGTAGGAAAAAACACCAAATCCGAAGAATGCAAAAATAACTGCCAAAACATAGAAAATTAAATTTTCAATAATATCAATGGTTGAGATTAGTTTAAAATTTAAATTTCTTTCAAGTTGAACTGAGGGAATGGTTTTTAAAGAGGCGGCAACAAACGAAAAACACAAAGAAATTAAAATCCAGGTTTCCTTCGATCCATAACCCTTAGAACCGGCGATTTGAGGATAGATAATAGCGACAATAATTAATCCAATGATAACTAATATTTGCTGGATGGTAAAAGTAGTACGTAGTTCTTTTATAGAAATATCTTCTTTTTGTTGAATAAGTGCCGCAGCTAAACCAATATCAGAAAAATAACCCAGAATACTGACCGATTCAGAGACAATAGCAAACAGTCCAACATCAGAGGTTCCAAGGAGAATGGTTAAAAGAAAAAAACCTACGACTGATACGGCCTGAATACCAATATTGCGGATAGTTAGAAAAAAAACACCAGATGTAGTTTTTTGTTTTATTTCCTGAAGTGTAGTCTCTTCCATAAAAATGAAATTAGATAAAATAAACAAACAAACCAGGCACTAAGAGAAATTAAATTACTAATGGTTCTAATTGGGGTATTGTAAAGTTTGATGTATAACTGATTGTTGCCGGCTGGTAAATGAAGAATTATTCGACCCAACTCAGGATCAATTTTGTGATCAATTGCTACACCGTTGTTGATGACTTTGAAATTAGGAAATGAAAGTAAAGAAATAGTAACATCTGATTCCTGAGAGAGATTTATATTGCCAAAAAGCCAATCACTCCCTTTTTTAACTCCAGTTATTTTATAAACAGTTTTCTCTGGACTAATTGAATCGACAAATTCCGATGCCGGGCCGGTAGCGGCTTTTTTGGCAGTTATCGGCAAATAATCATATATACCTGAGGTAATTTGCCGTTCCCAATTTAATCCGGAGAATTTTTGATCATCGGTTATTGGCCCACTGACGACAGGGTAAAAATGAGAAATATTGGTAATAAAAAGAATAATTAAAATAAATATATTTATAAAAATAATATTTTTAGAAGAAAAGTGATTTTTTAAGATATAGGGAATAATACCGATAGATAAGGAAAATAAAAATGTAGTATGATTCAGAAAGCGCCAGGGAAACTGAACTTTTTGAATTGGAGTAATTATATTCCATATGAAGGTTGATCTTTCGTGGGACAAAAAGGCAGTACCAAAACCAATAACAATTAATAAAAAAGATAAAAGTAATTTTTGATCAATTTTTTTATTCTTAAAAGAAGAAAAGAAAAAGTACAGGACAATTATAATTGCTAGAATCCAAAATATATAACCAATCATGAACGACATTCCATCATTAGGACCCCAAATTGAGCCACCGTCACCCCAGAAATTACTTAAAAACATTTGTTTTAGACTGACGTAATGGGCGGAAAAAGAATAATAGCCGGTAAACATAGTGCCGATTTGAACTAGTTTAGTTTCGGCTAAAACCGGAACAGTAAAAAATGCAGCCAATGAGGCTGATAATAAACCTGAGAAAAAAAGTTTGATTACTACCGGCAATATTAATTTAATTTTTAATTTATAGGTTTGCCAAATCCAGAAAAGCACCCAGACAAACAATATTGGAGTGAATGTTAAAACCATGGGATTGTGGGAGAGTAATAGTAGACAAAAAGAAATTCCCAGAAAAAAGATATCTAGAACTTTGTTTTTTAAAATAATTTGACGGGAAAAATAAAATATTAACGGAAAAAAAACTGAAGCCCAAGCTTCATTCATGGCACCTCGAACATAGATATTGAGAGCATGATATGGGGCATATGTATAAAAAAGGGAAGCTATAAAACCACCAAAATTACCAAACAATGATTTGGCTAAAACGAACATAAATAGAGCTGCCAAAATAAATTGGGTAATGGCAGTCCAACGGACTGTGGCCATATAAGATAATCCTAGAGTACGAAAGGCTTGACCGACAATATTTGGTAAAGGGGGATAGTAATTAAATAGAGGATAACCGTATCCAAAACCTAGATCAGGAGTCCAACGACAAGGAATTTGCCCATCATTGAGACATTTTTCCATTTCTAGTTGTCTGATCATTTGCATGTCGTCGTGCATGTTCCAGTACATTCCTGGTTTAAGAAGAAAAGAAAACGCCGGAATAGTCAAAATTATCAATAAAATAGGCCAAATAAATCTATTTTTAAATATTTTAAGAAGCATTTACTTATTTTACTATGAAAAAGTATCTATTTATCGAGGCGATAAAAAATAACATGATCATTAATTTTTTGTTGAGAGGTGATAGTAAAAGGTTTAAAAGAATCTATTTCCCAAACAGATTCTGTTTCGGGAGGCCGAGTTGGCGGAGCAATTAGAAATATTGTTGATGATTTCGGATAATCATCAACTGAGTTTGGTAAGCAATTATTTATATTTAAGAGATATCTCAGATCGTAAGATCGGGTGTCTCCATAAATTGTTGAGGCAATATTAAAATTTGATGTACAGTTTTCCGAGATTAACTGAGAAACTTTAATCTGTTCAGGGAAGTGCCAACCGACAATATTGTCTAATGACGATTTGTCTTTGTATATCAAGAATAAAAGAAGAAATAAATAATAAGGGTGATGATTTTTTTTACTAATTAATACTAGACCATATATTAGAAAAATTAGTAAAGGAAAAATAAAATAATGAGGGGTAACTTCAAATGAAGTTACAGAACTAGTGAAAATTAAAAAGATTGTTTTTAAGTTGTAGAATTGATGGCGAAATTCAGAAAGTATAAAAGGAATGTTAGCTAAGAAAAAAAAAGCCATAGCTTGTAGAATAGTTCTGAAATTAAACTGATGATATTTAAAACGAAAAATAATAAAAGGAATTATCCAGAATGCCGCTGTATAATGAAAACTAAATGCCAATCCCCAAATAAAAGCTGATAGATAAGGATGTTTTTTTAATAATAGAAACATAATTGATAGAGGAATTAAAAAATGAGGATTCCAAAAGAAAAAACTGTGAAATATTAAATAGGGTGAAAAACAAATTACAATAGCAGTAATAACTGAAGGCAAAAAACCGAAATGATGCCGAAGATAATTGAGGAATAAGGCATAAAAAATGAATTCAAAAATAATTATGATTTGTATAATTAAAAGTGGGGACCAATGAGATATTAAGCCAATTGTCGATAAAAAATAATAATAAGTAGCCCCTATAAAAAACTGTCGACCGATAAAAGTTTTAGAAGTAACTGCCGGTCCAAGAAGACGAAGACGGGAATTATCAATCATGTCTTTGGTTTCAAGTAAATGTAAACCCTGATCGTAGCGGAACTCTAGATTTTTATTTAAATTAAATAAACGAGGAAAGAAATAACAAAAAGCAAAAATAATGATTAAAAAATAGGATAAATTTCGTTTCATAA
>CAYSVP010000026.1:0-6702 GCA_964434595.1 uncultured Gammaproteobacteria bacterium
TCGGATAATATATCAATTCGATCAACCTTGCCGGTTAACGGAATCTCCCCTAGTCTGACATTAAATTCCTTGAAATCTTTTTCGATTAAATAATTACCATCAAGTTGGTTTTGGTAATGATTGTAATAATCGGTCAGAATTTGATGGCCTTGAGTTTGTAAGTCTAGGAAATCTATTTTTGAAAGATTTTCTTTTTTCAAATTAATATCGAAAATTTCAATAAATTTTTCCAAAGTAGAATGACTTTTGTAAAGATATGCTAAAGCACCATGAACAGAAGTACCAAAAGATAGAGAGCGAGTTTTTGCTTGAGGTAGTCGTAAAATTGTTTTAAAGAAAAAACAAAGCGGGCATTTAAGATAGGAATTGAGGTGAGTAATATTAAAGCGGTATTTATTTGATAAATAATAATGGAGGTAATCTATTAGGTCAGTAGAGGCCAGTTGAGGAATTGAAGGAGAAAATTGAGATAGCAGACTCTGATGTTCTGTGTCGGGAGAGGATCTGATGGTTTCGATAAATTTAGGATCAATTTCATTAACAAAAACTGAAGGTAATTGCTCACGACCGGAATCAGTTTGAGTTGAATAAGAAATATAAATTTGTTTTTTAGCCCGGGTGAGAGCAACGTAAAATAAACGGCGATCCTCTTCCATGTCGGAATTACCAATATTTTTAGTAACATCAGTTTTAAGAATACCCAATGGTAATTTAATAAGGTCTCTGGATGAGGCAGTATCCCATTTGCCAGACAGAACTTTGATTAAAAAAACATGCTCAAACTCTAAACCTTTGGATTTGTGGACAGTCATCAGCCGAATTGATGATTCCTGCTCGGCCAACAATGGAGGAGAGTTTAGAGCAATATTATTATCTTGAAGAAGTTCGAGTGATTTAACCCAGGTCTTAATATCAATTTTCTGAACTTTAAGAGAGTTTTTAAGATGTGAGTAGAGAGCGTTTAGTTGTTTTAATAAGTTTAAATCAGAGTGTTTTAGAACAAACTTTAAAAACTTAAAACGACGAATAACTAAATTGAATAGTTGATCTGGTGGTAAATTTTCTTTTTGTTTTTCGATATAGGCAACCTGGGAAATAAATTTATTAATTTTTTTAGTGGCCTTGGGAGAAATTTCCTGATGATGAAAATATTTGTAAAGATCTAATGAAGGAATATTAATGAAATTAAAAGAGAGAATCTTGGCTAATTCGCTCTTCTTTTTTTTACCGGATAAATATTTTAATAGAGTAATTAATTGTTGGATATATATATTGTCGAGTATATTAATTGAATCGGCGCACAGATAGGAAATTTTTTGTTGGGATAAAAAAGGTAATAGGTCGTTTATGTCGGCGTTGGCACGATAGAGTATGGCTATTTCATTAGGCTTTATCCCTGAATCAAGGAGATAACGAATTTTTCTAGCAATAATGAAATTCTCTTCTGTTGATGACTTGGCAGCAATAACATTAATTGGATCCGGATCATATGTTTGAACGGACACTAGTGATTTGTCGAGTTGATTGATGTACGTAGTAATACGATTTTGGTTATTATTGATAACTTGATTACTGGTTTCTAAAATTAATCGGTGGGAACGATAATTATTTTTCAGAGCAATGATTTTAATAGTGTCTTTGTATTTCTGATAAAAAGTGTAGACATTTTCAACTGAGGCCCCCTGAAAACGATAGATTGATTGATCATCATCACCAACTACAAAAATATTGGGATTGTCCTGGTTTTTGGTCAGTAAATTAATAATTTCAAACTGTGAAGAATTGGTATCCTGAAATTCATCAACTAATAAATACTGATAGGTTTCCTGATACTGAGCTAATAATTGAGAGTTATTTTTAAAAGCATTAATAACCCATAAAATCATATCTTCATAATCGTATAGATTCTGATTAGCTAAAGTTTTTTGATAACCATCATAAATAGTCAATAAATCCTGTTGTTTGGGTAAACTAATAGCTGTTTTATCAATGAAGTTACGAATAGATTTTTTAAGTTCAGAAAGAGATAGATCCTGACTTAAAAAAAATTGGAGTTGAGCCCGATAGAGAATATCGAGATTAGGACTGTTTACTAAACTATTAATAATATCTTTAATATCCGTTTCAGCTTTGGCACTGGCTCGGATAGAGGCTAGTTTTTCAGCCACCGGAGTAGCTAGTTTAATAAAATCTTTGGCTTTTTCGATCAGTTTTTTTAATTGATCCGGAGTAATATTTTCTTTTTTAAGAGTCGAGATTGAACGAATAATATCTTTTTGGTAAAAGTAGGGAAAATTCAGATTTTTTAAACTATTGCCACTGGGTAATTTATCAATCAGCTTTTGAATAATTTCAATTTGAGTAACATCGTCAATAGCCGTCGATTCGGAAAGTGATAGTAAAAAATATTCGGGATTATCCTTGATAACTGAATTACAAAAACCATGAAAAGTAGCGATTCGGACACTATATGAAGTTGGACCAATAAGAGAGAGTAATCGCTGACGCATATTGATGGCCGCCGATTCAGTGAATGTAAGACAAAGAATATTGTTGGGGGCAACCTGAGATTGCTTGAGAATTTGTCCAATACGTAAGGCAATAGTTTGAGTTTTACCGGTTCCAGCTCCGGCAATTACCATCACTGGTCCTTCTATGGTATCGACAGCTTGTTGTTGTTCGGGATTAAGTTGACGATATTCGGATTCAAAGTCTGACACTGAGATAGTTTACCAAGATTATCGAGTTACTGGTAACGAAATTTAGATATATTTCTTAAGAAAGGAAAGGATATGCTGTTTAAATTCTTCCGGTTGAGAATAAAAAATATCATGACCACTATCGGCTTGCCAAAATTCTTTGGGTTGATTGGCTAATTCAAAAAGTTTCGCAGCATCAGCACTACTGACAAATTCATCGTGAGTAGCGGAAAAAATCATAATCGGAACGTTAATTCTATTGATTAGTTTAATCGGAGTAAACTGATGATAATTTAAACCCAATTCCAAATGACCTGCCAAGCGAACAAAGGGATAAATTATTGGAGCATATTTATTATTTGAGAGACGAAAACCAAAAAGCGATTTGAAGTTGGTAAAAGGAACTGAAGCAATAATAAAATCCCCCTTACCGGTCTGACCGGCGGTTATTATGGCTGTGGTTGCTCCCATAGATACTCCCAAATAACCAATTTTTTTGTCCTTGTTTTCGGGTAATAATTTAATATGGTCAAAAAGCTGCGAGATATCCTGCCATTCAGTAACTCCAAATGTAGTTTTGTGACCATCGCTTTGACCAAATGACCGAAGATCAGGAATAACTGTACTATAACCGGCGGAGTTTAAATACTCGACATGTCCGGCCATTTGTCCCTTACCACCGGGATTACTGTAACCATGAATTAAAATAATAACTGCTTTGGGTTTTTTAACTGGAAAATACCAATAGGCTAATTTATTGCCATCAGTTTTAGTTAAATAAGAAGTGGTGGCAGTTTTAGTTAAAGGCAAATTGTTTAAATCCTCGTATATATGAACGTTAATTTGTTGATGAAGATTGTTCCAAGTGTAGAGGAAAAGGCTGAGGGAAATTAAGAACAAAACCAGAATAATAATAAAAATTTTTTTCACTGATTGAGTGTAACTTATTTTAAAATTTTTCGGTGATTAGTTTTTGATTATATATTTGGTTTATTTACACCGCTTCTTTATTATTTCAACAATTTTTCCAGAATTTCTTTTGCTAGTTGAGGATTAGCCGAACCTTGGGAAATTCTCATTAACTGCCCAACCAAAAAGCCAATACTCTGAGGATTTTTCTGATAATCAGCCACTGCTTTTGGATTGGCGGTAATTACCTCTTTGGCCATGGTTTCGATGGCACTGGTGTCAGATACTTGAAAAAGATTTTTTTCTTGAGCAATAATTAATGGATCTTTACCAGTATTATAAGCATCGAGAATTAGATCTTTAATAACAGATGAAGATAATTCAGATTTTTTATCAAATAGACTTTTAAAATACTGTGGACTAATTTTATCGATGGTAATATCGATAGTTTTTAGAGGCCCAATTAAAAGATTAGTAACAAATTTAGCAAACTCTGGATCAGTTGAATTGTTTAATATTTTTTCAAAAATAGCCGAAAAATCTGGATCTTCAGCTAATAGATTAGCGTCATAATCGGATAAATTTAATGACTTATAGCGGGCAATTTTTTGATCGGGGAGTTCGGGGAGAGTTTTTCTGATTGCTTCAATCTGTTCGGGAGTAAAAACAATCGGTGGAATATCCGGCTCTGGGAAATACCGATAATCTGCACTGCCCTCTTTTTCGCGCTGTAAAAAAGTTTCTGATTTGTCGGCATTCCAACCACGAGTGGTTTTGTTGGTGGAATTTTTTTCTTGATGATCAACAGCGAATTGTTCTGACTGGCGTTTAATTTCATAATTAATGGCGTTCATTACACCAGTCAACGAAGCAACATTTTTAATTTCGGCCAAAGGTGTGTAGTATTTGTCATCTATGCACAAATTTACAGTTGGTTCACAACGCATAGAACCTTTTTCAATATCGGCGTCAGAAACACCGATATATCGGATAATTTGCTGAATTTTGTTGAGATATTTTTTAGCTTCCTCGGCAGAGGTTATATCCGGTTCAGAAACAATTTCGACTAAAGGCACACCAGAGCGATTAAAATCAAGAAAAGTTGAACCGTCAACATGAACAGATTTACCCGTATCTTCTTCTTGATGAGCACGATTGATACGAATAATGTGGCCATCAATATTTAGTTGACCATTAATGGCAAAAGGTTTTTGGAGCTGGGTAATTTGATAACCTTTAGCTAGATCCGGATAAAAATAGTTTTTTCTTTCAAAAAAAGTTTCTTGATTAATCGAACAGCCTAGGGCTAAACCTAATTTAATACACCATTCACAAGCTGTTTTATTGGGTACAGGTAAAGCTCCGGGGAGGCCTAAACATACCGGACAGGTATGAGAGTTCGGTTCGGCATGAAAATGTTGAGCATCACAGCCACAAAACATTTTTGATTTGGTTTTTAGTTCGACATGAACTTCTAGACCAATGATTGGTGTTATTTTCATAGTTTAGGTTTTGATAAATGATAGTCAGTATTATCCTCAAAAAGTTTGGCGATTTGATAAACCAGATCTTCACGTTTTTGAGGAGTAATTATTTGTAAACCAATTGGTAGACCTTGTTTATCAAAACCACAAGGAATAGATATTCCCGGTAATCCGGCAATACTTGACGGTTCAACCAACATATCCTGGATCTCTCCAAACATAGCTTGCCCGTCGGATGCACCGAGTTTAAGGGCAGTAGTGGGAGAAACCGGACTAATAATGGCATCAACTTTCGCAAATTGATTATCAAAGTCCTGACAAATTAAGGTTCGAACTTTTTGAGCTTTAGAGTAGTAAGCGTCATAATAACCGGATGATAAGGAATATGTGCCAAGCATAATTCGTCTTTTTGCTTCCTGTCCAAAAAAACTCCGATCATTACCATAACGGATACCGTCGAAACGGGCAAGATTTGAGGAAACTTCGGAACGTTGAAGAATGGTATAAACAGCAATAGAATATTTTGGATCTAAGACGTCAAGATCAATTATTTCTGCTCCCAGCTGTTTAAATATTTCAGTCGCTTTTAATATAGCTTCTTTTACTTCTGGTTGAGTTTTTTCCGAAAAATAGGCAGTTGGCAGGCCAAGTTTTAAACCTTTTAAATTATTTAAAAGAGAAGGTATTTTCCATGAAGGCTCGTCAATTGAAGTAGCATCATGATGATCATGACCAGAAATGATTTCTAAAACAAGAGCAGCATCATCAACAGTTTTACATATCGGGCCAGGAGAATCTGTACTGGATTTCATTGCTACAACACCATAACGAGAGACACGACCGTAAGTGGGCTTAAAACCAACTACTCCACACCACGAAGCTGGTTGTCTAATTGAACCGGCAGTTTCGGAACCGACAGAAATGATAGTTTCGTCGGCAGCTATAGCAGCAGCAGAACCACCTGAAGAACCACCTGGTAAATGTTTGAGATTCCAAGGATTTAAAGTCGGACCATAATCTGAGGTTTCAGTGCTGGATCCGTGAGCCCAGGCATCTAGATTAGTTTTACCAATGATGATAGCTCCGGCAGATTTTAATCGTTCAATTGAAGTGGCATCATATTGAGCCGTATAGTTGTCCAAAACCTTAGAAGAAACAGTGGTCCGAATACCAAGAGTGCAAAAATTATCTTTAACGGCAATGGGAATTCCACCTAAAGGCAGGGTAATATCAACCTTTTCTGCTTCTTTTATCGTCTCCTCCTGGCGGAGAGTAACAAAGGCGTTAAGCTGTTTGTCGACTGAGTTAATACGATCAAAACAAGATTTGACTAAATCGACGGGAGAAAACTTTTTTGTTTTTAATCCCTCTTTTGCTTCTTTTAGGGTAAGTTGATTAAGATTGCTCATTTATTTTTATTAATAGTAGCCGTGGTTTTAAAATAACCATCACCGATTTCCCTAGCCTGGGAAAGAGCCTCTGATTGGGTAAATGATGGTAAAACTACGTCCTCTCGTAGGACATTAATTTTATGATTTACCTGAAAAGTTGGTTCAACTTTATCAGTGTTTAACTGTTGTAAAACATCTACATATTCAGCAGCCTGAGAT
>CAYSVP010000027.1:0-6667 GCA_964434595.1 uncultured Gammaproteobacteria bacterium
CGCACACTTCGGACAATAAGTATAGTGAATATAATAGTCAATTGCTTTTTTACCTAATTTACCCAACGATTCATCCATTTCCTTTATGAATTTTGGAATATCATTATAGCCTCCGTCAAAAACCTGGCTAATAAAGTCACCAGAAAGACAAACATTGTTTTCACCGGAAACATTTTTTTCAACTGAAATATAAATCTCTGAACGAAAAGCCGAAGGATCGTGAAATAAAATTAAAGTATCTTCTTTATTGGCCGCCGCGGCCTTTTTCGCTTCAACTGCCTGCCACATTTTATTAATTTTCTGTCCAATCATTGGTGGAAATGGCATATGAAAAAAAGTCAGCATCGAGTCCATTACAAATTTTTTATCATTCCATTTATGAGATTTATTGTTCCATTTTTGTGGATCAAATTCTGGACAACACTCCTGACTTTGATTAGTATTTTTCATAACTATATTCTATACCTTAATTTTCTCAAAAAAATATGTTCCTAATCCCAATAATATCATCAGTAATACCATCAAAATTACGGCATCATTCCAATAATTATAGTTAACTACTCCGGTCAAAGTTTCTCTTAATCCATCGACCCCATAAGTTAAAGGATTAATTTTTGTCACCAATCGAATACCTTTTGGTAAGTTGTCTAATGAGAAAAAAGTTCCCGATAAAAATACAATCGGCATTACTAAAAAATTCATAATTAATTGAAAACCTTGCATATCTTCAAGTTTTGAAGCAATCATCGTTCCTAATGATGTAAATAACAGGTTTATCAATAAGGCAAACAGTAATGCTACTGGTGTTAACCACCAATTAACTGGTTTAAATCCAACTATTAGCGTTAGTCCAAAAACAATTAAACCCTGAATTGTGGCCACTGTTGATCCTCCTAATATTTTTCCTAAAAATATTTGCCATCTTGGCACCGGTGCTACCATTGTTTCTTTTAAAAAACCAAATTTTCGGTCCCAAATAATATCTACTCCCGAAAATATAGCCGTCATTACCATGCTCATAGTAATTATTCCCGGAGCCAAATATTGAATATAATTTCCTTCACCAGCTTTTTCGTAAACCGATCCAAAACCAAAACCAAAAGCGATTAAAAATAACATTGGTTGACCCAAAGAACCAATAATCCGCGACTTCGATCGAAAATATTTTTTAATTTGTCTCAGCCACAGTATATATATTGCTTTCATTATCGTGGCCTCCTGTTTCTCATAAAATCTGTCGCTGTTGCTTCTTCATCTCTAATGACATCTCCAGTCAAGGCTAGAAATGCCTCCTCAAGATTGTGAGTTTTTGTCTCTTTGATAAGATCATCAACGGTTCCCTGAGCAATAATTTTTCCATGGTCTATTACCGCCACTTTTTGAGCAACCTTTTCAGCTTCATCCATATAATGAGTCGTAAAAAAAACTGTCATTCCTTCCTTTCTGTTAATTTCTTTAATATAAGTCCACATATGATTTTTAGTTTGCGGATCCAAACCCAAAGTTGGTTCATCCAAGAATAAAATCTTTGGGTGATGTAGCAGCCCTCTTGCAATTTCCAATCTTCTTCTCATTCCTCCTGAGAATTTTTTAACTAAATCATTTTTCCGATTCCATAATTCCACAAATTTTAACAATTCTTTAATTTTGACCATCCTTTCATTCTTAGAAATTCCATACAGCATTGCATGAAATTCCATATTCTCCCAAGCTGTCAAATCATCATCAACACTCGGATCTTGAAACACTATTCCAAAGGATTTACGAATATCATCTTTATCTTTTTTTTGACTAAAACCATTAACTTTAATTACCCCCGAATCTGCCTCCAATAAGGTGGTTAATATTTTTATTGTTGTTGATTTACCGGCTCCATTTGGTCCCAAAAATGCAAATATTTCTCCCTTTTTAACTGAAAAACTTATATCATCAACCGCTTTAAAGCTGTTAAATGACTTTACTAAATTTTTTACTTCAATTATATTTTTCGTCACTGCTCACTATCTTATCAGAAATTTATCCAAACAAATCAGTTTCCTTTATCAAAGTTTATTATTTATATAATCGATTAGTTTATCAGGATCATTGGCCAAATTTTCTCCAGTATTATCGTTAAAACTTGGTAAATCAGAATATGAGAGTTCTTTCTCATTTACTAGTTTATCCAATTGTCTGGCTGCGTTTCGTTTTTCCTGAGAAAAAGCTGGAATAATCTCTTTCTCGTTGTGATGCTTTAAGTGATAATGAAGCCGATCATAAGACTTCAACGCATCTTCTAATCTTAGAGTTATGCTCTTCAGAGCTTCGGGAGTTGCACAATCCAAACCAATTGAGATCCCCACATCTTTTAATAAAGACATTCCCAATGCCCATGCTCCTCTTTCTTCATCAGCCATAATTTTTCTTATTTGATAAGTGGATAATTTAGTTTCCGAATTGTAGGGTGAATCCTTTGTTTCTCTTAATTCTTTGTTAGCTGTCATGTAAGCAGAAATCATTTCTTTATCATCCAATTTGAATCTAACTCTTAACATATGACCCAATTCATGAAAAAGAATTCCTATTTCTTTGTAATTATTCGGCATAGATACCCATGTTATATTGCCCTTTCTGCTATTAAAATAATTAAGGTTTTCCTCAAATTTTGTTTTGACAATTTCCGTAAAAAACAAACTTTTATTTTTGTTTTCAACTGATTGTAATTTTATAAGTTCATTAATATTAAATACTTGCCCGTTTTCACTAACCAAACCTATTTCATCAACAATCCAGGTTACTTTTTTATTACCTTCATTAGTATCTGTAAATAAAGCAAGGTCGGCGGTTTGATATAAGGTATCCTTACCTATCTTACCAACTATCAATGCTTTTTGTTTTCCTTGTTTATTGTAAATGCTCTTGGCGTGAAATTCACTTCCATTTTGAGTAAAAACATCGTTTATTTCAAGAATAAACTTATCTACAGTTGTTTTAATTCCTGTTGGAGATACTTCCTCACCATCCGTCAAAGATGTAATACCTTCTTTCTTTAATACCGATTCAACTGACGGAAAAATCACTTTTTCTTTCCAATCTGTTCCTAAAATCTCTGACAAACTTAATCGTTTATCAATTAACTTTTCTACCCCTTTTTGTATTGAAACTTCTCTATCCATCTAAAATTTATTTTATATGAAAATACTTAATGCCTTTAATTATCAAGAAGGCGAGTCCTAAATATAAGAAATAGTTAGCCATTAAATTTACTATTGCCATTGAAGTTAATCCATTTTGACCAATTATATCCGCCTTAAAACTAATTTTCCAACCATTTTTCAATAAATAAACCAAACTTTCTGTTTCGACTTTTTTTGCTTCCTCTAAATACTCCGTTGTTTTGTTAACAACAATAAATGAACTTGGCCAACCATAATATCTCGAAGCACTGAACATACAACAAATATCCGATCTATAAATTAAAGTAGAAATTAACAAAAAGGCCAGACTCAAAACCAATATTATTTCTTTCATTTTTTTAAAATCTAGCCACAAAAAGTGCATTTAATACCACCACTACCATTCCATAAATAAACGCCAATGAAACAAAAGTTTCCTCAAAACTATTTTGGTATGCCCAATTATTCAAAATAATAAAAATTACCGCCAAAAATAAATTCATTCCAATATTTTTGCAGACTTTATTCAGAAGTTTATTTTTATTCATATTCTGGTAGTGAATTTTAGAAACTTTTTTATAAATCTAAACTTGAATTGTTTGAATTAAATCATCTTTTATCCAAATATACTGTTGGTTAGTCAATGGAACTATTTTAATTCCTTCAATATACATAGACTCAAATCCTTTCATATATTCTTCACGAAAAACATCACTTCCCCAATGAGGTAAGACAGCTATATCAACTATTCCTAATCCATCAGATTTCAAATTAGGAGCCTTTGAACTATCATCAATAGTTGAAACCAAATCAATTCTTTTACCAATAATCATTGATCCTGCACTTGATCCGATATAAATCATTCCGTTCTCAATTTTATTTTTAATAATTTCATCACAACCTGTCTTGATTACCTGATCCAATAAATAAAAAGTATTTCCTCCACAAAAATAGATCACTTGTTTATCTTTTAATCTATTTTCAATTTCATCTTTTATCATTCCTTTAATAGAAAACTCGTCAACATTAAAACCGACTTCAATCAACTTTTCTTTCTCGGCTCTAAGCCACCAATGATCTCCAGTCTCAACTTCGGCAGCTGTATCAATAAAAGCCAAATTCATCTCTTTTGGAGATTTTGGTAATTTTTTAATAATATCATCCACCACCTCTTCGCTACTCGACGTTAAAAATATTTGTTTCACACCCAATTATACAATCAAAAACAATTGTTACGACAAAAGCGAAACATTAAATTATACAGTCATCTTCGACAGAGCAGGTGAGTATAAAACCTTTCTATTCTTACACTAATCTACAATATTTGGTTTATCCTCGGGAATAGCTTTATTCAATATCGAATCGTAATCATTAGTTTTATTCCAAATATCAGCAATATTTATTTCTTCTTTTTCTAGCAAATAAGTCACCATAGTTCTTAATCTAGTGTAACGTTTAGCGCCAGCGTTTTCGGGAACTTCTAAATAATGTTTAAGGGAGGATTCATAATTATTAGAATCATGGCCAATATATTCAGAATATCCTTCTTGAAGCCAAAATTTTTATAAGGTTTAACTAATTTTCCTTCCTCGATATCAAAACCCTAAATATTAACTACCTTATACATTCCGATATTTTTTGCTTTACCATCGATCAGAAGATTTAATTAATGCTTCAATTTGTTCATTGGTGGAGGTAATTCGAATTGATATTTTATCCATAACTTTATTTTAACCTTTTTAATTCTCTGGCGTTTTTGACCGTTATTACTTTCTTCCCAGTTTTACTTTCAATTTCTTTTCTAGCATTGCCAGCCACACTTCCACCTTCATAAGCTATTTTTCTATTTTTACTAAAAGTATCCGGTTTTTTGGTTTTGGAAATTTCTGTAGTGGCCGTTTCCGCCAACATATTTAACACCAATTCCATATTGGTCATATTATCTCGCAAATTTTCTTTTTTTAAATTCTTCAAGTTTTTATATTCTTTGGTTGTCATTCCTGTCCAAGCCTTAGTAATTTCGTTAGTCAAAATAGCAAATTCTAAACCTTCTTTTACCTCTCGCATTTCCCATTCATCAGTCAAATCTTTTCTTATTTCTATACTTTTTAATCTCAAATTTATCCATTCCTGACTATAACCTTTTTGCAAATAAGTTTTTAAGGCTCGATTAATTGCTAATTCTGGATCAGCAGTTTCTTCTAGCCTTTCGTAGCCCACTCTGGCCAACCACAATTTAAATGGTTCAGCATTTGGCGAGGGGATTGATTGAATAAGTCGCAATAAAGTTTCCGTGTCAGCTGCATCAGATAAATAATATTTTCCATCATTAGCCATAAATTTCAGTTGTACGATTTTTTCGTACACCTCACTCCCTTCATTGTTTAATTTTATTTTCAAATCTGACCAATATCTTTTTGGAATACTGCTACCAGTAAGAACTGAAATTACATCCACCACTGAAAAATACCAAAGTTCTTTATCTTCATCCCAAAATCTTCTAATTTGATTACCTTCAAAAATCGCCAAATATTTTTTATTTTCTTTCATAATTTATTTATAAACCGAAGAAAACCCAAAGTCAATTAATTATTTTTTCCACTGCCTATACATAATTACAAAAATCACAATCCGGATCTGCTTTTGGAATATTTTTATTATTCAAACATTCATAAATCTTTCTAATCACTGGCTCTATCCATTCAGTTTTTCCTGGTGTATTCCGTATAATCCAAGCTGACGATTGGGATTATAGTAGTTACTCATACTCTATTTTACTTCCATCTCTTTTAAGTATTCTTTTATTCTTTCTCGGTCTTCATTTTCTTTATCACCTTTAAAATATATTTCTATAAAACATATTTTATTTTCATCTTCGTGATAAGCATAAGTAAGTCTTAGAGTTGATCTTTTTAAATTATACTTCCCCCTAGATTTCGGACAGTGACCTAAGATAGTTTTAAGTCATGAATAATATTCGTCGAAATCATCCACCGGCCTTTAAGGCTCAAGTAGTATTAGCTCTCTTAAAAGAAGAAGGAACAACTAATGAGATTGCCTCAAAATTTAGTATCCACCCAACTCAAGCTACTAAATGGAAAACCAAAGTGATTGATAACCTATCACACCTATTTGAGGACAAACTGGCGAGTGACCAGCTCAAAGAAAAAGATCGGATGATCGATGATCTTTTTCGAGAGGTTGGACAATTAAAAATGGAACTAGAATGGCTAAAAAAAAAGATTGGCTATTCCCACAAAGCTCGGTCAGAACCTAACTTTAGAGGGTAAAAAACTCCATATCAGTGGGGATATTCCATTTTACCTAGTAGAGAAAATGAAGAATGGTGTCCGTCAAGAATTAAAACGGTTAGAACCCGATAAAATACCACAACTTTCCAAAGAATCTCTTACCATTTCAGGGGTCAGTAACACAGTGCGGAGAGGGTGAGTCTGGAACTTTTCTATCCCTATAACACCCTTGATTCCACTGTCTTATTCTATCAAAGATTT
>CAYSVP010000028.1:0-6617 GCA_964434595.1 uncultured Gammaproteobacteria bacterium
GGATTAATTTGTACTAGTGCCTGTCCTGCCGGAGAAATTGGTCAACAAATAATTGAAAATGAACTACAACAAGCCAGACAAACCGCTTTAAAGTACCAACAATTATTTGGCGATGATTACTATTTAGAAATTCAGCGCCACCCAGGTTTAAAAGATACAGAAAAAATGAATCCGGAATTAATTAAAATTAGCCGTGAATTGGGTATTCCTTTAGTAGCTACCAACGATGTTCATTACCTAAATAAAGAAGATTATTTTGGACAAGATGTTTTGATGATGATTAATACACAAACTACAATTAATTCACCTAATCGTCTTTCCATGGCCGATATTCCCGATTTTTATCTAAAAAGTCCCGAAGAAATGAAAGATCAATTTTCAGATTTTCCTGAAGCCATTGAAAATACATTAAAAATTGCCGATAAATGCGATCTTCAAATAGAAATTGGTAAATGGTATTTCCCAATTTTTAATTTACCTAAAAATGTTACTGCTGAAGAACAATTAAATAAATTAGTTTTTGATTCAGCATTAGAATATTATGGTTCAATTACCTCCGAAGTTAAGGAAAGACTAGAATATGAGTTAGATGTAATTTGTTCCAAAGGTTACGCCGCCTACTTTTTAATTATGCGAGATTTTATTGCCTGGTGTGAAAAAAATAATACTCCAACCAATACCAGAGGTTCTGCTGGTGGATCATTAGTATCCTTTGTATTAGGTATCGTTTCAGTCGATCCACTGGTTTATCAACTACCTTTTGAAAGATTTTTAAATAAAGATCGACCTTCACCTCCTGATATCGATCTTGATATTGCCGACGACAAACGACAGGGGATGTTATATCATATTGCCGAACAATACGGTAAAGATTCTTTTGCTCAAATTTGTACCTTTGGTCGAATGATGGCCCGTGGTGCCGTCCGGGATACCGCTCGAGTATTAGGTTATGAATATGCCATTGGAGACAAAATCAGTAAATTAATTCCTATGGGTTCTCAGGGATTTCCCATGTCTATCAACAAAGCTCTCGAAATCACTCCCGAACTAAAAAATATTTACCAAACAGATGTTGATGCCAAAAAAATTATTGATACTGCCAAGATAATAGAGGGCTGTGCCCGCCATATCTCTGTTCACGCCTGTGCTATCGTTATCTCTCCAACAACTATTAACGACTTCTCTCCAACTCAAATTGAAACCGGTGGTGACAAAACCATTACTCAATATGAAATGCATGCCGCCGAAGATGTTGGTCTAATTAAATTTGATATTCTTGGAATTCGCAACTTATCTTTTCTGGGACAGGCAGTGTTAAACGTTAAAAAAACCCAGAAGATTGATATTAATCTCCGTCGTTTACCACTCGATGATAAAAAAACTTTCGACATGCTTTCTCGAGGCGATACTATGGGTGTTTTTCAATTATCAGGCGAGGGGATGACTAAGTGGCTAAAAGAACTTAAACCAACTCGTGTCGATGATATTATGGCTATGGTCGCTCTTTATCGCCCTGGACCAATGGCTATGATTCCTGAATACATTGCTCGTAAAAATGATCCTTCTAAGATATCTTACTTTGATCCTAAAATGGAAAAATATTTAAAAAAATCTTACGGCTTGTTGGTTTACCAAGATGATTGTCTTTATACTGCCATTGAACTGGCTGGTTACAACTGGATTGAAGTCGATAAATTCCGTAAAGCTATTGGTAAAAAAATTCCTGAAGAAATGGCTATTCAAAAAGAAAAATTTATTGCTGGTTGTATCGCCAATGGCTACTCCACGGATAAAGCTGCCGAAATTATGGGTTATATTGAACCATTTACATCTTACGGTTTCAACAAAGCTCATGCCGCCTCTTATGGTATGTTGGCCTACCGAACGGCTTATATGAAAGCTAATTATCCAGTTGAATATATGTGTGCCCTTTTAACTGCTGAAGCCGATGATATTGAAAAAGTTAGTAGTGGCATCGACGAATGCCGACACTTGGGCATTATTGTTTCTCCTCCGGATATTAATACCTCCAATAAAGGTTTTGAAATGGAACCAAATGAAAGTTCCCTGGAAAAAATGGCTATTCGTGTTGGTTTATCAGCTATTAAAAATGTTGGAGATGCTGCTATTGATAATATTATTACCGAACGAGACAAAAATGGATTATTTAAAAACTTTAATGATTTTTGTCTTCGAGTTAGTGGTCAAAAGGTAAATAAAAAAGTTTTGGAAAGTTTAATCAAAGTCGGAGCTTTTGATAATTTTGGCGAACGTAATGCTATTTTGGCATCTATTGACGAGATCCGCTCTAGAGTAGAAAAAATTAATAGTAAAAAAATGTCCGGTCAGTCAGGGCTTTTTGATAATCAAGAACAAGATAATAATCCTTCGGTAATCGAGGATACTTTTCCATCAGTTGCTCCTATGCCAGAAAAAGAACGGTTATCCCAAGAAAAATTATTGCTGGGCATTTATGTTACCGAAAATCCTATCGCAAAAATTCTCAAGACTTTTCAGGATGTAAATTTACCAAAAATTTCCGAATTAACCAATTATCAAGCCAATGCCTCAGTAAAATTTGTAGCTGTCATTAATAAAGTTAAAGTCATCCACACTAAAAAAGATAATTCTCCCATGGCATTTATTATTTTCGAAGATACCAGTAATTTAATAGAAGCGGTTATTTTTCCCAAAGCTTACGAAATTTTTAAAAACCTGTTAATTGAAAATCGTCCACTTTATATTGAAGGAAAAATTTCCTTGCGTGATGAACAAAAATCAGTTTTAGTTGATAGTTTGTCGGAAAACCTTCCTGAAAATGTCTCAAAATATGATTACACTATTGAAGTTCCTCCCGGAACCACACAATCCCAATTAATGAATCTCAACAATCTTCTTAAAAAAAATCCCAACGGACATCGGGGTATAATCATCCTTCCCAACGGCAAAAACATTACTGTTCCTTATGGAGTAAATTACACTCCAAAACTCCAACAGGAAATTGCCGAAATACTTAAAAAAGTTTCTTATTGATAACTGTTATCAATTAATATAAAATACCCGAATCTATGTCATTAACATTCACTTATCAAGATACTGTTTTTTCTGTCGGCGATACAGTCAAAGTCGGCTACAAAATTAAAGAAAAAGATAAAGAAAGACTTCAGATTTTTGATGGCGTTATTTTGGCTATCAAAGGTTCTGGTTCCAGTAAATCTTTTGTAATTCAAAAACATGCCACTGATGGAATTCAGGTTGAAAGAATTATCCCAATTAATTCGCCATGGATCGGATCATTGATTAAAGTTCGTTCACCGAAAGTTAAAATTCGACGTAGTAAACTTTACTATCTTCGTAATCCAAAAGCTAAAACGATCTAAATACCGAGCCCTTAGCTCAGTCGGTAGAGCAGTTGCCTTTTAAGCAATTGGTCGCGAGTCCGAGTCTCGCAGGGCTCACTCATGCATCTTTATGGCCTTATCATCGGCATAGCTTTTATTGTCGGTTTTAACTACTTTTCCAATCATCAAAAACAAATTACTAAAAATAAACTAAATTTATTTTTTAGTGGCATAGTTTTATTTTCCATAATCGGCGCCAGAGTTTACCATGTTATTGACGAATGGTCGTTCTATTCTCAACACCTTTTATTAATCCCTGCCACCTGGAATGGGGGACTGGGTATTTTTGGTGGTATATTTGGTGCTCTAATTTTTATTTTTATTTTCTCCTATCTTATCAAAGTTTCCACTTTATCATTACTAGATTCTATTTCACCAATAATGCCTCTCTGTCAGGCTATCGGTCGTCTTGGCAATTTTGTAAACCATGAAAATCCAGTTTGGTGGTTTGAAGCTATACTAAATCTAATTTTATTTATTATAATTTTTAAATTTCCTAAAAATCCCACTGTCAAATATCTAATCGGCTACGGACTAATTCGTTTTATAAGTGAATTTTTTCGCACTGACACTTGGATTATCAATCAAATTAAAATCGGCCAAGTAATTTCTATCTTGTTTATATTTATTGGCATTTTAATTATTAGCTCCAAACACCGTGTCGCGAAGAACAAATAAACTCCTTGTTTTCCAATATAATCAGTTTAGAATTTAGATATGTTTCAAAAACTGAAAAAATTTCTCCAGACAGTATTTTGGATTTTTCAGTTGATTTTTAAAACCAATCCTAAATTAATTATTTTTATTTTAATATGTCAGCTCCTGGTTACTGTAACTCCGTATATAGAACAGCGACAAATTTCTTCTCTTATCGATAATCTTATTATTTATCTAAAAAATAATAATCAATCTTGGATTTTACCTTTTATTCTTTTTGTTGTTGCCAGAATCGCTAGAATTATTTTTAACAACTTCCTTCGTACTGCTTCACGGATTCAAAATTTCCAACAAGAACTCTCCCTCCGAAAAATATATATTACCAAAACATCTTCTTTGGATTTTCAACAACTTGAAGATAAAAATATAGCGGTTCTTATGGCTAAAGTTAGTGAAGAATATCTTTGGCGTAGCCGCCAAATCATTAGTGATATTTTTTCACTAATATCCAATATTCTTGGTTTTTTAACCGTCATTTATTTTTTAATACCACGTTATTGGCATATAGCTTTAATTCTGATGTTAGGAGAAATACCTTCGCTTATTGTTGATAGTAAATGGAATAAAAAAAGTTACCGCGTTTTTGAAGAATACAATGAAAAATCCCGATTCGGTTGGGATATTGTTTGGCAGTTAGTCGATAAACGTTATATCTCCGAACTTCGTATCAACAATGCTATTCAATGGATTAAAAACAAAGCATTTGGTATTTTTGGTGAATATGCTCAACATCGTTCACAATTACAGATTGAAAAATTAATTCCAAACTTATTACTATCAATTCTTTCCACTTTCATTAGTGTATTTTGCCTTTTTCTGGTTGTTAGTGACATTAGAAATGGTCTTCTCTCAATTGGTATGTTTACTTTTTATTTTTCAATTATTCGTAATACTGGAGACTATTTCTCAACTATCTTTAGTTATTACACTTCTATTTATGAACAAATTCCCCATATCAATAATTTTCGTAAAATCCTTGATCTCCCCAACACTATCAGTACTGGCGTTTTAAAAACTGGTCTTAAAAAACAATCTCCAATGATTGAATTTCAACATGTTACTTTCAAATATCCCAGCTCTGACCGATATGTCTTTCAAGATTTAAATTTAACTATTACTCCCGGTGAAGAGATTGCCATTGTTGGTCCAAACGGAGCTGGTAAATCAACTTTAATAAAATTAATTTGCCGTTTTTATGATCCAACTGAAGGTAAAATTTTAGTTAATGGAGTTGACCTAAAAAAATATAATCTTGATTATTGGTATCGATATTTATCTCTTCTAAATCAAGAGTTTAATATTTACTCTGAGCTCTCTCTCCGAGAAAATGTCAGTGTTGGCCGTCCAAAAATTCAATCTGATCAACGAGTGTGGAAATCACTTAAAAAAGCAGAGTCGACCGAGTTTATTAAAAAATATGACAATGGTTTGGATACTATGATGAGTCAGCGTTATGGAGGTGAAGAACCATCCATGGGTCAATGGCAAAAAATAGCTATTGCCCGAAGTTTTTATCGCAATGCTCCGGTCATGATTCTGGATGAACCAACTGCCTCTATTGATGCTGTTGCTGAAAGTAAAATATTTTCTCGTATCTTTAGAGAAATAAAAAATAAAACTCTGATTATTGTTTCACATCGATTCTCCACTGTCCGCAATGCTCAACGCATTATTGTTATCGACAACGGAAAAATTATTGAACAGGGGAGCCATGAAGAATTACTTAAAAAGAAAGGTCTTTATGCCCACTCTTTTAATCTTCAAGCTAAAGGTTATAATTAACCTAAATTACCAATTAATTGGTTCTTTGCCACTAAAAATTAAATAGGCATTGGTTTGAGAAAAAGGTTTTGAACCAAAAAAACCATTATGAGCTGATAGGGGAGAAGGATGAGCAGATTTAATTACTAAATGTTTTGACTCGTCAATCAAAGATTCATTTTGATTTTGTCTAAGAGCTTTCTTTTGGGCATAATTGCCCCACAAAATAAAAACTAAACCTTCTTTTTTATCCGATAATACCTTAATTACTCTATCAGTAAAATTCTCCCAACCTTTTTTTTGATGCGATCCCGCCTGATGAGCTCGTACTGTTAAAGTTGCATTTAACAACAAAACCCCTTGTTTTGCCCAATTTTCTAAATTACCTTCTAAATTTTGGCTTTTTTGACCTAAGTCATTTTCCATTTCTTTGTATATATTTTGTAATGATGGGGGTAAACTTATACCCTTATCGACTGCAAAACATAAACCGTTAGCTTGCCCCGGACCATGATATGGATCCTGCCCTAAAATTACCACTTTTACTTTATCAAATGGAGTTAAATCAAAAGCCCTAAAAATAAATCTTGCCGGCGGATATACTGTTGATTCTTGATATTCCTTTTTTACAAACTCGACTAATCTACTAAAATAATCTTCATTAAATTCATCCTCTAATACACGTTTCCAACTTTCTTCTATTCTTACTTCCACTAACCAATTATACAACTAAAAAAA
>CAYSVP010000029.1:0-6605 GCA_964434595.1 uncultured Gammaproteobacteria bacterium
TTGACAAAATGGAAGTAAGTCTGTTACAATTTCTTTGTTCCCCAAAAGCAGTGCTATTTATTTTATTTGATTGATTAATTTTCAGAATTTATTATTTTCCTATTTTTTATGGTGTCTAAACAAAAAACAGAGGTAAAAGAGATAAAAAATTTAAAACCTAAAGTTGAAATAAAGCCGGTAGAACCCGCCTTTGTTGAGAAAAAAAATTCCGACCAGCCGAATGAAATAAAAAATGAAGCAGTGCCGGTAGTAGCTCCGGTTAATAACCGAGTATTGTTTAAACCGGTAACACCTCAGGTTCAACGACCACAGATACAACAAGTACAAAAACCACAAATGACCCAACAAGCTCCGGGAATAGTCAACCAGCCAACAGTGCGGATGGAGAATATTGCGGGAATTTTAGAAGTTATGCCCGATGGTCAGGGCTTTGTGAGACCAAAGTTTTTACCATCAGCGATTGACGCAGTGATTGGTTCAACTCAGGTACGTCGATATGGATTGCGTTCGGGAGATATGATTACTGGAGTAGCCAAAGCTCCAACATCCGGGGAAAAATACTGGGGTTTAGTTCGAATAGATAAAATTAACGGTTTGGATCAATTGGCAAGTAGTCAAAGGCCGGAATTTCGGGATTTAGTGCCTATTTATCCACAAAAACAAGTTAAGTTGGAAACTGATCCGAAAATTTTCTCAACCAGAATTATTGATTTGTTTAGTCCAATCGGGTTTGGTCAGAGAGGAATGGTAGTTTCTCCACCAAAAGCGGGAAAAACTACTTTATTAAAAGAAATTGCCGCCGGTGTGGCAGCAAATTATCCAGAGGTTCATTTAATGGCGGTATTGGTAGGTGAAAGACCGGAAGAGGTGACCGACTTGCAGAGATTTATTAAAGGAGAAGTGATCGCTTCGCACTTTGATCAGAAACCGGAAGAGCAAACTAGAGCCGCGGAAATTGCAATTGAAAGAGCAAAAAGATTGGTAGAATTGGGAAAAGATGTTTTTGTAGTTTTTGATTCAATTACTCGGTTGGCCCGGGCTTATAACTTGGCAATTCCAACTTCAGGGCGAACATTGTCCGGTGGATTTGATCCGGCGGCTTTGTATCCTTCAAAGAAATTTTTTGGAGCTGCTAGAAAAATTGAAAATGGGGGATCATTGACAATTATTGGGACAGCTTTGGTAGATACCGGTTCAAAAATGGATGAATTAATTTTTGAAGAGTTTAAAGGAACTGGTAACATGGAATTGTGGTTAACCAGAGAATTATCCGAAAGACGGGTTTTTCCAGCATTTGATGTATTAAAGTCGGGAACAAGAAATGATGAATTATTACTAGATTCGACAATAACTACTAAATTAGTGGCCATGAGGAGAATGTTTGATGTAATTGGTGAAAAAAATGGGGTGACGGAAATGATTATTGATCAATTAGCCAAGAGTAAAAATAATGAAGAGTTTTTGGCTAAAGTAGGTAAGAAATAGAAACTGGATATAATAAAGAAAACAAATGGGAGAGTATATTAAAAAAGAAATTGAATTAATAAAGCAGTTTTTAAAACTGCAAGGTTGGTATTGGGCTGATGTTGGTAAGAGGTTTTTGGGTTGGGTGGAAGTAATAAAAGGAATAATCGCTAAATTAATGTATCGACAAAGGGGGCGATTTTCCCAAAGTTTTGTTAATGTCAGTATGGCGATGATATTTTTTTTAGCAATAACTTTTTCGGGAAAATTGGAAGATTTAATTAATAGTAAAAATAATAAGGAAAGTAGCGGCAGTAATTATTTGATTGCAAGTGCACAGGGAATTGGAGGGGCAAATACAATTATTTCTAATTCTTCAAAAGGCGAGATAACGGAATACAGAGTACAAGAAGGGGATACAGTATCATCAATTGCCCAAAAGTTCGGAGTAAGTATCGATACAATTGTATGGGAAAATAATCTTAAGTCGATAGATGCAATTAAACCAAAACAAATTTTGCGAATATTGGCAGAAACTGGAGTAAATCATACCGTAAAACGGGGAGAAACTGTATATTCAATTGCAAAATATTATTCGGTTGATCCACAGAACATTATTGATTATCCATTCAATACTTTTGCCAACGATGAGACTTTTTCATTGACAGCCGGTCAAACGGTATTGGTGCCAGGAGGAATTAAACCTAAAGAAGTAATTATCGATACTAAAGTTTATGCTACCCGAACAGTGGCGCCGATTCCGGGAGTAGTGGGTGAGGGTAATTTTATGTGGCCAACCAGCGGGACAATTACTCAGAAATATTATTGGTATCATCCGGCTGTGGATATTGCTAATCGGAGTAATCCGCCAATTGTGGCTTCACAGGGAGGATCAGTGGTATCAGCAGGTTGGAATGCCGGTGGTTACGGAAATTATGTAGTTATTGATCATGGTAACGGTTATAAAACTTTGTATGCTCATATGGTGACCGGATCAATTGTGGTAAAACCTGGGGAAAGAGTTAATCAGGGTCAAAAAATTGGAATAATGGGAAGTACTGGTCGGTCAACAGGAACCCATTTGCATTTTGAGGTTATTAAGGGAGGGAGTAAGTTGAATCCGTTGACAGTATTGAAATGAGAAAAGAAATAAAAAGATAGTGCGGAGAAAGAGTCTTTTGAAAATTGATATTGAGGTGAAAAATTTGCTATGCTGATCTATGCAAAAAGTTTTAAAAATCTATGTCCGGGTAGTAATGTTTTTGTTGCCCGTATTTTTCCTACCATTATCAACTGACCCTTATGGTTGGGGTAAAAATTGGTTGCTTTTAGTAACTAGTCTAGTCGGATTAGTAATCTGGTCAATTAAGCTATTGGCATCAAAAAAATCAAAAGTAAAAGTAAATGTAATGTGGGTATGGATGGTGGTAATAGGGATATGGTCGGCGATTTCCTGGTGGAGAATGGCCATTGGGGTACGAATGTCATCAATAATGAATCCGGGAAGTTTTGGAACTTTGTTGGGTTTAATTATTTGGATGTTCTTGTGGTTGCAAACTAATTCGGAAGAAGAGAGGAAAACACAATTAAATTGGTTAACAGCGGCGGGAGTGTTGATTGCCATAACATCAATAGCTACTTTTCTAGTGCCAACTAAAAAATTGCCTTTTAATTGGCCAAAAGATAATCCTTTAATATCGGTTTCAAATGGTTGGTCTTTGACAGGATCATTATTGGCAGAATTGGTGTTAATGGCTTTTTTACTTTGGGAATGGGCAAAAAGATTAATAAAGAAATTAAAAGGAAATGATTATATTGTCGAAGCGATAATGATGGGAGTTATGGCAGTAGTTCTATTTTTAGATATTTACAAAGTGACTAAATTCGGTTGGTATGTTTTGGATAAAAATAGCGGTTGGGTAATAGCTGCAGAAGTATTTAAGAGAAGTCCACTATTTGGTGCTGGAACAGGTAATTTTTCCCAAGCGTTTAATATGTTTCGACCGGCTAGTTACAACTTAACCAAATTTTGGGCTAACGGTTTTATAAGTTCAACCAACGCTGGATTAGAATTGTGGACGGAATTGGGTTTGGTGGGAGTGGCCTTTGGTTTGATGATGGTAATGCAAGTACTTAAAAAGAAAAGGAACAATGATAATTTTTATAGAGTGGTGATATTTGGATTGATAACTATCTTTTTACCGGTTAATTTAGTGGGATTGATGTTGATGATGTGGTTAATAACCGGGGAATTATTTGAAGGAGAGAGTGTGTCGTTGGGATGGAGACCTAAAAAATTAAATGGATTTAATGCTGTCGGGGGAATCGTACTGTTATTGTCGGTAGTATTTTTAGGATGGGGTGGTTATTGGTTGGGCAAGATGGTGTTGGGTGAATTTTATATGAGAAATTCATTATTAGCAGCGGCGAAAAATGATGGCGGTAATACTTATAATCTACAGATTAAAGCAATTGCCAATAATCCATTTTCAACCGAATATAGGAGAATTTATTCTCAGACAAATTTGGCCTTGGCGGAGACAATGTTGGCAAACAAAGATATTGCAGAAAGTGATAAAGAAAAGGCTTCCGTGTTGATTCAACAATCTGTTCGAGAAGCGAAAGCAGCTATTACTTTAAATCAAGCTGATCCAGATAAATGGGTTAACTTGGCAACAATTTACAAAAATTTAATTGGGGTAGTCGACGGAGCGGCTGATTGGAGCTATGAAGCTTATCGACAGGCGGTTTTATTGAATCCAACTGATCCGATGCTAGGTTTAGATTTGGGAGGATTATTATTTTCAGCCGGAAGTTATGAAGAGGCTGACAGAATGTTTGAACAGGTGGTGATTAATAAAAATGATTATGCCAATGGTTGGTACAATTGGGCTCATACTGCTAAAAAATTAAATAAATTGGGTAATGCGGTTGAGAGATTAACTCAGGCTTTAACCTTGGTTCCGGCCACTTCAGGAGATTATGAAAAGGCGAGTGCTGAATTGGTTACTTGGAAAAAAGAGTATGATGAAGCTGTTGCTAAATACAATGAACAAGTAAAAGCGGCACAAGCTCAGGCTAAACAAGCGGAAACTTTGACTACTCCGGAGCCATTACCAACCGGTAATTCAAATCAAATTCCAATGCCTAGTGGCGGTGATATTAAACCTCCGGTGATTAATCAGGAAGAGATGCCAATACCATCGGTTAGTCCGAGTCCGGTAGGGGAGTAAATCTACCTCTACAAACCCCCTTGGCCTATGGCCGTTTCCCCTTCAAAAGGGGGATGTGAGTTAGATTTATACTAGGATTTATTCCATTTTGTCTATCAATTTTATTTCTTATTTGTTGATAAATTTTAAACTAAATCTATCAACGAAATATCTAACATTTACAGCAATGACGTATTTTGTTATAGTAGGGTACAGGCATGCCTGTACCCTACTATATGTCTTTATTTCACCCTCTTGTTAAATCCTTAGATCCTCGTAGAGGAGAGGGGGTGGGGGAGATTGAATTTAACCGAATGATAGGTAGTTTTGTAGAGACGCATGATCATGCGTCTCTACATTTTCCTTTACCTTGTCAAGTTGAAGATCATCGTCAGAGGAGAGAAACTGGGAAGATTCCAACGGGATTGCTTCGCTACGCTTGCAATGACGTATTTACGCAATGACGGAGATTTGTTTTTATTGGTTTACAATCCACCATTTGAACTCGATATCTTCGGAAGCAGGGGAATCAAGACCAACAACAAAGGTATTTCCAGAGCGGGAGATAGTTTGAAGAGAAAGATTCTTACCACCTTTGATAATGGTTAGATAAACTTGGGAAGTTGAGGTAAGATTAGAATTGGTAAGAGAAAGTTGAGTAGTATTGGCCGGAAGAGTGGCAGTGCCGGAAAGAGAATTACTGGAAGTAAGATTGGAAACTTCAATTTTCTCGGTGGTTTGAGGAGCGGCAATGATAAGTTCACTTTCAGTACTGGCCTGAATTAAATTACCTTCAAAAGAACTGCTGGGTAAAGAGTCTGGTGATATAGAAGGAGAAGGTAATGTAGTGTTTGATACAGGTGATTGAGCAACAAGTTTTTCTAAAGATTGTTTTTCGATTTCAATTTGTTGTTTTTGATTTTGGTCGGTGAGAAGAGTTAAAAGATGATTGTAAGTGTTTAGAGCTTGAGAGAGATTACCGGTTTGTTGCTGGAGACGAGCGAGATCATAAAAGTTTTGGGCTTTGGTCGGTTCAATAGTGACAATTCGGGAAAGCTCGGACAGAGTGTTGTTGGTATCACCGACTTGAGCATAGAGACTAGCAAGAGTATGAGCGGTATCGATGGAAGAGGGGTTGAGTTGAGTGGCTTGTTTAAAATCGTTAATGGCCATGGTTAACATTTGAGGTTGAGAGCCAGAAAGACTTTGATAAATGCGACCACGTTGCTCCCAACCGCGATAATCGTTGGGGAATTCTTTGATGGCTTCGGTGGCAGCAGTAATTGATTGATTAAGAAAAGAGATCATGGTGTTTGAATTGTCTTCACCTGAAGAATTTGGCGAGGCAGACGTGTTCTGCTGTGCTTGCAAAGCGCTAGTAAAATATTGTTGCGAGGTGAGAAGATAGTGTTGGATAGATTTAGGAACCTGAGTAGGTTGTTCGGCAGGCTGAGTGCTATCAATTGGAGTTGGTGATGAAGGAGTAACACTAGCAGTTTCTTGGGACTTAAAAAGAAGAATACCTCCAAAAGAAAGTAAGGTAATGCCGGAAATCGAAAGTATGGGAACGACGGGACTTTTTGGTCTTATTAGCACTCTTTTATCTTGATTGCTAGATATAGTTTGATGCTGAATTTGCTCAGAAGATGGGGTAATATTTTGATCTATTTTGATTTTATTTGATTTATTTACATCAGTAGAAAGGGGAATGGTGATACCAAGAGATTGGAGTTGAGCAATTTGTTCAGGTGTTAGATCCATAGAATATAACTGAAATATAAAAAATTGAAATTATATAAATAATGATAGAACAAAAGCAGAAAAAAATCTTCTCCTAACCTCCCTCTTCTACGAGGATCTAGGGACTTTGACGAAAGGAGAGGAGATGTTTTGTTTATGTCCTAATGATAGGAAGATTGTAATAAAGTC
>CAYSVP010000030.1:0-6466 GCA_964434595.1 uncultured Gammaproteobacteria bacterium
ATTTGGAAAACTTAAAAATTTAATCGAACCATTACTGCCATAAATTATCTATGGGGTTAATTAAAAATCTTTCCGGTCAGTTTGCCCACATTAAAGTTGTCGGTGTTGGTGGTGGCGGTAATAATGCCATCAATTCCATGATAAGTGAAGGTGATATTAATGGTGTTGAATTTGTTGCTGTTAATACCGACTCTCAGGCTCTTCTAAATTCTCTGGCTCCGATCAAAATTCAAATTGGGGAAAAATTAACTAAAGGTCTGGGTGCCGGAGGTAATCCTCAAATGGGAATGGAAGCTGCCCAGGAATCCAGCGATAAAATCAGAGAAATTCTTGATGGTTCTGATATGGTATTTATTACCGGTGGAATGGGGGGTGGAACTTGTACTGGTGCCGCTCCGATAATTGCCGAAATTGCTAAAAAAGAACTAAATATCCTAACCATTGGTGTTATTACTAAGCCATTTCTTTTTGAAGGCACCCGTCGAATGACTAATGCTGAAGAAGGAATTGCTCGTTTCAAAGATAATGTCGATACATTAATTATTATTCCCAATCAAAAAGTTTTAGAAATTTCTCAAAAAGATGTTACTCTAATCGAAGCTTTTAAAATTGCCGACTCTGTTTTAACCAAAGGTACCAAAGCTATTGCTGATTTAATCACTATCCCCGGATTAATCAATTTGGATTTTGCTGATATCAAATCAGTTATGAGCAATTCTGGTACCGCTCTCATGGGTGTTGGTGAAGCAGAAGGGGAGAATCGCACTCAAAGAGCTATTATCGATGCCATTGAATCACCTCTTGTTGAAGTTACCCTTGATGGTGCCCGCGGTTTGCTTATCAATATTTCCGGTGGTCCCGATTTAAATATGTCGGAAGTTCAGGAAGCTCAAAAAATTACTCAGCGAGCCGCTCCAGATGCTAATATTATTTTTGGTGCGACTATCGATGAGAATCTCGTAAATAAGGTTAAAATTACAGTTATTGCCACCGGATTTGACGGTAATCGTCAACATTTTTTAGCCAATACAAAAAAAACTATTCAATCAGTTATCCCTAATACCGTTCCCGAAACCGTTGTTAATCCCAACCTAAAACAGTTAGTTCCCGATCAAGATTTGCCGGCCGGCCTTGATATTGTTGATGAATTCGATATTCCAGCCTTTCTTCGAAAAAATAAATAAACTCGTAGTATAATTTCCCTAGTCATGAGAAAAACTAGTTCTCAAAAGATAATTATTACATAGCCAGATGCCGATTAAATTCGGTTTTCTGGCTTTTTAAAAATCCTTCGCAAGAAGGGTTTTTTATTTGTTATCCATTATAATAAACTATGTCTTATTTTAAAGAACTTCCTCAAAATCCTAATTTTCCCGAAATGGAAAAACAAACATTAGATTGGTGGTATAAAAATGACCTGGTTAATCAATACCTTCACAAAAACGATCAATCTGATAAAAAATTTTCCTTTATTGACGGACCCATTACTGCCAATGCTCCAATGGGTGTTCATCACGCTCGCGGCCGGTCGCTTAAAGATATTTTTCAACGCTATAAAAACGCCCAAGGTTTTGCTCAAAGATTCCAAAATGGTTTTGATTGTCAGGGATTGTGGGTTGAAGTTGAGGTCGAAAAAGAAAATGGTTTTAATTGTAAAAAAGATATTCAGAATTTTGGTTTGGACAAATTTACCCAAGCTTGCGTCGATCGAGTAAATAAATTTTCACTAGTTCAAACTGAACAATCCAAACGTCTGGGTATGTTTATGGATTGGAATAATTCCTATTACACCAACTCTCGGGAGAACAATCTTTATATTTGGCACTTTCTAAAAATTGTCCAACAAAAAGGTTGGCTAGTAAAAAAACAAAGTGCTACCACCTGGTGTCCTCGTTGCGAAACTGGTTTATCACAACATGAACAAGCCGATGGATACAAAGATATTACCGATACTTCGGTATATTTAAAATTCAAACTTAAAAATAGACAAAACGAATATGTTTTGGCCTGGACTACCACTCCCTGGACCTTGTCTGCCAACGTTCTTTTGGCCATTAATACTAAACATCAATATGTTAAAGCCAAACTCAATGATGAATTCTTATTCTTAGCCCAGACTTCAGCCGATCGTCTTGGTTTAAATGATTATCAAAAAATTGATGCCGATACTTTATTAAATTTGGAATATGAATCTCTTTATAATATTCCAGCCCAAGAAGGGGTTAAACATTACGTTACTAATTGGGAATTAGTCGATCCCGTGGAGGGTACCGGTGTTGTTCATATTGCTCCCGGTTGTGGACAGGAAGATTTTGAATTAGGCAAAAAACTCGGAGCTGACATGATTTCACCCCTTGATGAAACTGGTCATTTTATGACCGGTTATGGCGAACTTGACGGTCTCTATGCTCATGATGTTGCCCCAATAGTTTTTGAATATCTTAAAAAGACTAATGCTTTCTTTAAAACCGAACCGATTACTCATCGTTATCCTCATTGTTGGCGATGTAAAACTAAATGTCTTTTTCGTTTGGAAACTAATTGGTATATGAATAGTGACGAAATTAGACCTCTTCTAAAAACTGCTGCAGAAAAAGTAAATTTTCATCCCAAATATGCTGCCCGTCGAATGCAAAATTGGCTTGATTCTATGGAAGATTGGATGATTAGTCGCAAACGTTTCTATGGGCTTGCCCTGCCATTTTATGAATGTTCCTGTGGTCATCTTACTATAGTAGAAAATTTAGAAGAATTAAAAACTTTGGCCGTTAAACCGGAACTTGTTGATAAACTTCCTTCCATTCATCGTCCTTGGATTGATACCATTGAAATAATTTGTCCTAAATGCGGTAAAAATGTTAAGAGGGTCACTGACGTTGGTGATGTCTGGCTTGATGCTGGTGTAGTTCCTTTTTCCACTCTTAAATATCTTTCCGATAAACAATATTGGCAAAAATGGTTTCCCGCCGATATGGTTCTAGAAATGACTGAACAAATCCGTCTATGGTTTTATTCTATGCTTTTTATGAGCGTCACCATGGAAGGCGTCAGTCCCTATAAACATGTTGTTACTCACGCTGAAGTTCGTGACGAAAATGGTGAGAAAATGAGTAAAACTAAAAAGAATGGTATTCCTTTTGATGATGCTATTAATAAAATGGGTGCCGATGCTATGCGTTGGCTTTATTGTCAACAAAAAGCCCATACTAGTGTCAATTTTGGTTACACCATTGCCGATCAGGTTAAACGTGAATTTATTTTGATTTTATGGAATTCATACCGCTTTTTCACTCAACACGCTAATTTAGAAAATTGGCAACCCGACACCACGACAAGCGAAGTGTTGAAATCTACTCATATCATGGACAAATGGCTTTTATCCCGTTTAAATCACACCATCGACACAGTTACCAAAAATATTGAAAGATATAACACTTCGCTAGTCACTTTAGCGATTGAAAATTTTGTTAACGATTTGTCAACTTGGTATATCCGTCGTAGTCGTGATCGCAATGATAATTATGCCGTTCTTTACCATTGTTTTAAAACTATTTCTCTTCTATTGGCACCATTTACTCCATATCTAGCTGAAAATTTATTTCAGAATCTTAACGGTTTTGAACTAAATAGTTCTAATATTACTATTCATACTCAGAATTGGCCTAAATCTGATGAAACATTAATAGACAAAAATTTGGAATTCCAAATGGATCAGGTTCGCAATCTCTGTCAAATGATTCATGGTTTACGGCAGAAAGCTTCTATTAAAATTCGTCAGCCATTAGCTCAGGCAACCATTAATATCAAACTACCTGAGGAATTAATTAACATCATCAAAGATGAAACTAATGTTAAAAATGTTGTTGTCAATCAACAAATTACTTTGGATACTAACCTTACTCCTGAATTAATTGCAGAAGGTGAATATCGTGATTTAGTCCGCACCATCCAAGTAATGAGAAAAGAAGCTGGACTTCAAATTAAAGATCAAATAAAAATTTTTGCAGTTTCTTGGCCAGCCAATTTTGAAGGGCAACTTCTCAAAAAAACATTAGCAGTTTCAATTGAAAAATCAGATAATCTGAAAATTGAAAAGATTTAACTGATGTTTAAAAAATCCCGATTACCAACCATTATTAGTTTAAGTATTTTGTTTTGCTTAAATTTATTAATGGTTAGTTCGGTGGCCCCTAATCAGTTTTTAAAACAGCTCGTTGCCTGGTTAATTGGTTTTGTACTTCTTTTTATTGGCACTCAAATAAATCCAAAACAACTTAAAAACTCTCATGTTTTTATGTTTTTGTTTTCCTGCTTTATTCTGACAGTTCCAATTCTTTTAAATAACATCACCCGTGGATCTCGTCGTTGGATTGAACTAGGACCTTTACCAGCTATCCAACCATCTGAAATTGTTAAACCATTTCTGTTAATTTTTTTAAGCCACACTCAATACCCGTTTTTACTTTTTATTCCCGTAGCCATTATTATGATTCAACCAGATCTTGGTTCGGCAATATCAGTTTTATCCCTTTTAATTCCTTTTATTTTCTATAGTAAAAAATTATTTAAACTTACTATAGTTTTATCTTTAGTAATGCTTTCAATTTCTCCAATAATATGGAAAAATGTTCTTCACGATTATCAAAAAAGTCGGATTATAAATTTTATTAATCCCGCCTCTGATCCTCTAGGTAAAGGCTATAATGTAATTCAATCAAAAATTGCCATTGGTTCCAGCGGGTTTTGGGGTAAAGGTTATAAGAAGGGGAGTCAAGGTCAACTATTATTTCTTCCAGAAAAACATACCGACTTTATGTTTGCTGCCACCACCGAAGAACTTGGTGTCTTAGGAGTAATTTTAATTCTATTTGCTTATTATTTATTAATTAAATCTCTTTTTAATTGTGCCTTCACTCAAACTAATAATCGAATTATGTTTCTTTTTACCCTTGGCGTCGCCTTTCAAATTTGGGTTCAAACTTTCATTAATATTGGTATGAATATCGGTATTCTTCCGGTTACAGGTATTCCACTGCCTTTTTTGTCAGTCGGTGGATCCTCTTTAATGACATTATTATTTTCCATTGGTATCATCTTTTCTTCATAATTTAATCCTGTGTTATAATCAAAAAATATGAAATACGCCGTTATTGCCATTTCTGGCAGTCAATATAAAATCGCCGAAAACGACATTATTACTATTGATAAAAATGATCTTAAAGAAGGTGAAAAATCATCTACTGATCAGGTTCTTTTGACCGTTAATGATGATCAGATTAAAGTTGGTCAACCATTTGTAAAAGGTTCGACAGTTGAATTTGAAGTTTTAAAGCATTTTCAAGGTAAAAAAATTCAAGTTTCTACCTTTCGTTCCAAATCTCGTTATCAAAAACACATGGGTTTTCGCTCTCAACTAACCGACCTTAAAATAACTAAAATAAATTTATAAATTTTAGAATTTCTTTAAACTATGGCGCATACTAAATCACAAGGTAAAACCAATCAAAAATCAAATCGTCCCGGTCAGAGACTTGGTCTTAAACTTTTTGGTGATCAAAAAGTTTCCGTCGGTCAAATAATTGTCCGTCAAATCGGTTCCAAATATCATGCTGGTTTGGGAACTAAATTTGGTAAAGATTTTACTATCTATGCTATTCGTCCTGGAATCGTAAAATTTATCAACAAATTCGGTAAAAAGATAGTTTCCGTTGTCAAATCTTAAATTGACTTACTTTGATTTAATTGATCCCTATTTTTTCACGACTAATTTTCATGTAGACTTTTGTCATGAAAGATATTAGCCAAATTCCTACAAATCAACTTGAACCTAATCCTCTTCAACCTAGAGGAATAATTAATCCCGACTCAGTGTCTGAATTAGTTGAATCAATAAGAGAACATGGCATTCTAGAACCTTTGGTAGTTGCTCAAACCCCCGCCGGTTATCAAATTATTGCTGGCGAACGACGTTGGCGAGCGGCTCGAGTCTTAAAATTAGCCTATGTTCCAGCTATTATTAAAAAAACTACTCCTCAACAAATGTTGGAAATGGCCATTGTTGAGAATGTTCAACGAAAAGATCTTAATCCTATTGAACGCGCCAAAGCCTTTCTCCGACTCAAAGAAGAATTTAACCTTGATCATCCCGGTATTGCTAAAAAAGTTAGCAAGAGTGTGCCATACGTCATCAATTGTCTTAAATTATTAACCTTACCCGATGCTCTTAAAGATGGTCTATTGTCTGGTCTCATTTCTGAAGGTCATGCTCGAGCTTTAAGCTCTATTAGCGATACTCGATTAATGATCGAAGCATATAAAATTGTTTTAAAAGAAAAAGCTTCCGTTCGTAGGGCCGAAGAAATTGCCAGAAGAATGCGTAAAAAAATTGAAGAAGGTGTTATCCCTATAAACAAAGAAAATTTATCTCTATTTCTTAAATCAAAACTCGATAATATTAGTACCGATT
>CAYSVP010000031.1:0-6360 GCA_964434595.1 uncultured Gammaproteobacteria bacterium
CCGGAACTAGGGTAAAATAAATTTGTCATGAAATTAAAACTCAATTTTAATTTTATTTTTATCTTTCTTCTCATTCCATCTCTATTTTGGCAGTATAAAACTACCCATGTTCAGTGGCTCTGGCAACAAACCCCAGCTGAATATTACCTTCAGTACCGCAATATCAATTCTTATCCGGTTTGGCTCTTAAAAGTTGGCAACCAACTAGAAAACAAAAAATATTTTCAGTTATTTTTTAAAAGTCTTGATCGTTTTTATTATCCTCTAAATTTTAATCTTCAATTTTCCAATTGGCGTCTAGTATTATTACCTTTATTTTTAGTTGGACTATTTAAACTACGAAAAAAAGATTTAACCACCTTCTTTATATTATTATTTATACCTTTAATTTTTATTAATATTGTTGGTTATATTAATTTAATAATGTACGGATTTTATCCGCTTATATTCTGGTTAAACTTAAAATGTCTTTTCAAAAAATAATTACTAAGTTTAATGTTTCTTTTTTACTAGTTATATTAATCGCTGTTTTTACTTACTTTTTTAATCTATCCACCATTCCCTCTGGTTTTTATTCTGATGAAGCTGTTGTCGGCTACAATGCCTATTCTATACTGAAAACTGGCCGTGACGAATATGGCAAGTTTTTTCCGATTCTATTTAAATTTTTTGGCTCTTATACTCCCGGTTTATTTGTCTATTTTTTGGTTCCATTTATAAAAATATTCGGATTATCAGTTACTACCATTAGAGGAGTCAATGCGTTTTTAATGATTGGTACCGGTTTTATTTTGTATTACTTTCTCAGAAATCTTTTACCAAAACAAAATAAATATCTTCTACTGTGTGCTTTACTTTGTTACTATCTAACTCCTTGGACAGTTTTTAATGCCCGTCTGGGTTACGAAACCACCTTTGCCTATTTTTTGTTTTGTTTATCAGTATATTTTCTTTCCCGAAAAAAAATATCTATTGCCTTTACTATTTTGTCTCTTTCTACCTATGCCGCTCACCCTAATCGCTATCTAGCCCCTTTAATAATTTTAATTTATTTTCTTATTTTTCGACCATCAGCTAAAAAATATTTCAACTCCTTAATTCCGGCTATTTTAATCCAAATTCCTCACTTTATTTTAGTTTTTACTCCTGCTTTTTGGGTAAAAGGCAGTTACTTAAATATCAATTTCATCAATCAATATTTAACTTTTTTTTCTCCTAGTAATATTTTCTATTCAGAAGATCATGATCCTCAAAGATCTGTTCCTCAAATTGCTATATTTTATTTTTGGCAGTTAATCCCTCTGATTTTTGGCATTATGAATTTATTTAAAAATCGTCATCGCCATATCTATCAATTGATAATTATATTGTTATTATTGTCACCCTTACCAGCGTCTCTTGCCAATGCCAATTACGCCACCCAAAGGGCTTTAGCAATGCTATTTCCCTACTCAATTATTATGTCTTTGGGAATAATTGAATTACTTCAGCGTAATAATATTTATAAATATTTATTAATTTTAATAATTGCCTTTTCATACTTATTGTTGTGGCGTTCCTATTTTATTTTTTTACCAAAGGAAAGATCGGCCGAATGGTATGGCGGTTTTAAAGAAGTTTCCAAACTAATTATAGATCATCCAGATTGGCACTTTCTATTTGATAATTCCCACCACATTCCTCATATAGAATATTTATTTTTTTCAAAATATCCGCCTCAAAAATATCAACAGGAGAATGGAATATTAAAACAATATTATTATGATACTTATTTTCCGATCGTTCATAATTTTAATAATCTGGAAATTAGAACCTTTGTCTGGAGGGATGATATATTCAAATCTCAAGTAATGATTTCAGACAAAAATGCTTTTTCGGAAGCTAAAATCAAAGAATATTGTTTAACCAAAGTATTTGAATATAAAAATTATCATGGCGAACCCCTACTCTTAGGTTATCTGACTAACCCCGATTGGAAAAAAACTTGTAATCAGCAAAATAATGTTTTTATCCAAAACTGATATCTTCTCAAATCATCTAATATCTTCTAACATTATCTAATGATTTCGTATCACTTTAATGAAACAGATAATATCAAAAAGTATCTAATCGAATTAGAGGCCATTAAATTAGTTTTTGATAAAGCGAAAATTTTGCCTCAATACGAGGAAAAAATTCGTCGGGAATCAATTCTTAAAAGTTCTATATATTCGGCTAAAATTGAAGGTGTAACTATTGATCATCAAAATGAAACTAAAATAGAAATTGCCAATTTGGTCAAGGCTTACAATTATGTTTACTTAAGTAATTTACCCCAATCTCTTAGTATCGATTTAATCCGACATCTTCATTCATTAACGATGGCCAACATCAGCTCTCAGGCTGGTAAATTTCGTCAGGAATCATGGGCTATATTTGACCAATCAGGTAATGTTGTTCATCTAGCACCGCCATTCTTTGAAATACCTAAATTAATTAATGAATATCTCCAATATTTACAATCTCTTGATTGCCATTCAGTTATTAAATCTGCAATTGCTCAGTTTATCTTTGAAAAAATCCACCCATTTGCTGATGGAAATGGTCGAACCGGTCGTTTAATTTCTGCCTATTTATTAAGACAAAATAATTATCATCTTCGTGGTATTTTACCTTTTGAAGAATACACCGATAATCATCGTCAACTTTACTACTATGCCCTTGAACCCAGTGCTGATATGACCGAATTTATAGAATATTTTATAAAATCATTGGTTAAGACTGGTCAAAAAATTTTACCTCAACTAGATCATCCCACTACTAGTACCAGTCTTTTACCTCGCCGTCAGGAGATTCTTGACATTATTACCGATCACCCCAACTGTTCTTTTAATTTTCTAGCTCGTCGATTCTCTGGGATCAATGACAAAACTCTTCACTATGATTTAAAAAAATTAATTGATCAGGGTCTAATTACCAAACTTGGTATCACTCGTGGTGCTCTTTATAATCGATCATAATTAATCAATATTGTTAAAATCAATTATGTTCAATCAAAAAAACCTCAAAATATCTCAGGAAATTTTTAAAATTATTAATCAATCGAAAAATATTCTTTTTTGTCTTCACCCCAGTCCCGACGAAGATTCTCTCGGCTCCAATTTGGCCATGTATTCCTGGCTTAAGTCAATTGGTAAAAATCCTACCGTCATAAAAGGGGATTCCGAGCTTAAAAATCGTCCTACTATTTTTGCAGATTATTCTTCAATTGAATTAAAAAATATTTTTGAAATTAATATTGCCGACTATGATCTTTTTATTTCAATGGATGCTGCTAGCTATAGTCAAATTTCCAAGCTTGGAGATACTGAATCCCTCTTGAAAAATTTTCCGACAATAGTTATCGACCACCATCCTCATAATAATATAGTCACCCCTTACAAATTAAACATCCCTCAATCTTCCGCCACTTGTGAACTTGTTTTTGATCTTTTTAAGCAATGGAAAATTGAGATAACTGAAAACATAGCAATATGCCTATATTTCGGTATATTCAGTGATACAAGTGGCTTAATTAATTCAAATACTACCCCTAAAGTTTTTTCCAAATGCGGACAATTAATTAAAAAAATAACCAATCTTTATGAACTTACCTCAATTTATTCTTTCCATCGTCAACCAGAAGAATTTATCTTTACCAAGCTAGCTCTGGATAAAACCAAGACCTATTTTTCTGGTCAGGTAGCAATTTCCTCTGTTTCTCTAAAAGATCTGGAAAAAAACAATCTTAAAACATCTCAGGCCAGCAAAAATTCTATTTCAGAATTTCTTAGAACTTGTATTAACTGGCAGATTACAGTCTCTTTGGTAGAAACTGAAATTGGCAAGTGTGAAGTATCTCTCAGGTCCCATGGTCCACAATTTGACGTTTCCCAAATCGCTCGCAATCTCGGTGGTGGTGGTCATGTAGTTGCTTCAGGAATAACTATTTTTTCTGATTCAAAAACTGCTACTAATAAAATAATTGAACAAATAGCCACAGTTTGTCCAGATCTTGGTAAGCCATAACACCATACAAATTAATAATTAAATAAAATATGTCAGATTGTATCTTCTGTAAAATTATCAACAGTGAAATTCCGTGTTATAAAATATATGAAGATAACCTATTTTTAGGCTTTTTAGACATAAAACCACTTAATATTGGTAATTCTCTTTTAATTCCTAAAAATCACCATCGTTGGGTTACTGATATACCTGAATTTGGTCAATATTGGGAAACAGCTAAAAAAATTGCCTTAGCTACCAAAAATATTGTTAATGCTGATTATATTTCATTTTTAACTCTGGGTATGGAAGTTGAACATGCCCATATTAGAATTATTCCAAGATTTTACGAAGATAAACACACTCATGGCATTGATACTAAACAAATTGTCAATCAGACATCTGATGAAATGATTCTCTTGGCTTCCAAAATATTCAGCCAACTCAACTAATGTTTTCTCTCCGCTCTTACTCGATCGACTTTAGTTAAAAACTTTTTTCTTAATCTAATTGTTTTTGGTGTAATATCAATCAGTTCATCACCTTCAATAAAATCCAAAGATTCTTCAATAGAATATCGTACAGCAGGTGCCAAAATAATTGCATCATCATTTCCAGCTGATCTCATATTAGTTAATTGCTTACCTTTACAAACATTAATTTCTAAATCACCTCCGACAGGACGAAAACCCACAATTTGGCCTTCGTAAACATTTTCTGTTGGTCCCACAAAAGTGATACCTCTTTTTTGGGCTAAATCTAGGCCAAATGACAAAGCCTTACCGCTTTCAGAGGCAATCATTACTCCATTTCTTTCATGAGCAATATCATCAATTTTTGCTTCATATCCCAGAGATAAGAAACTAATCGACACCGAACCTTTTGTTTCGGTCATTAAAATACTTCTTAAACCCAAAGCATTTTTTTCACTAATTTTATAAACCATTTTAACGCCAGTTTTATCGTCAGCAATCATATCCAACATTTGTGCTTTTCGTTTACCCAATTCAGCAGTAATCACTCCCACATAATCATCCGGAGTCAAAATAGTTAATTCTGAATATGGTTCACATATTTTATTATCAATTTGTTTTAAAATAACTTCAGGTTTTCCTACTTCCATGGCATAACCTTCACGACGCAATTTTTCAACTAATATGGCCAGATGTAATTCACCTCGTCCAGACACCAATACTCGAATACTATCGGTAGTATCATCTTCAATTTTCAGACCCAAGTTAGTTTCTACTTCTTCATGTAATCTTTCTTTTAATTCACGTGAAGTAAGAAAACGGGATTCATCACGAGCAAATGGTGAGGTATTGGGACCAAAACTAGCTTTTAGTGTTGGTTCAGCTATTTCTATAGTTGGCATGGCAACTTGAAAATTCGGGCTGGATAAAGTTAGACCAATTTCTATTTCGGGAATACCGGCTAAATAGACTATTTCTCCACTATGAACTTCATCAGCTTCGACTTTTTCTATTCCTTCATTAACATACATTTTTTCGATTTTAAAATTGCCAACCACTTCTTGATTGGGTTTTATTAGAGATACATACTGACCTTTTTTCAACGTTCCTTGGTTAATTCTCCCAACTGATAATCTCCCCAAGTATTCATTTTTTTCAAAAGATGACACTAACATTTGAAATTCTTTTTCTGGATTTTTGACCGCTGAAGGTATAGTTTTTAGAATTGTCTCAAATAGGGGAGTTGTATCTGCTGGCAAATTGCAATCACTAGGCATTTCTAAAAATGTTTTTCCATCACGACCGACAGCATATACTATTGGAAAATCCAATAAATCAGGATCAGAAGCCAAAGATAAAAACAAATTTTCTGTATCAGCAACAACTCTTTTGACATCAGCATCTTTTCGGTCGATTTTATTGATAACCAAAATTGTTTTTAATCCATAATCCAAAGCTCTTTTTAATACAAATTTAGTCTGAGACAATGGCCCTTCAGCCGCATCAACAATCAACAAAGCACCATCAGCCATATTTAAAACTCTTTCAACTTCACCGCCAAAATCGGCATGCCCCGGAGTGTCAATAATATTAATTTTGACATTTTTATAAACCACTGAAGTATTTTTCGATAAGATTGTGATGCCTTTTTCCCTTTCCAAATCATTACTGTCCATTATTCTATCAACCTTCATTTCTTCCTGATTTTCCCGAAATGTATGGGTCTGTTTTAATAAAGCATCAACCAAGGTAGTTTTTCCATGATCAACATGGGCGATTACCGCCACATTTTTAATATCAGAGTAATTAGGCATTCGTCGATTTTACCACCAAAATGATAAAATAATCCAAATGAAAAATA
>CAYSVP010000032.1:0-5954 GCA_964434595.1 uncultured Gammaproteobacteria bacterium
AGGTAAAAAAGCAATTGACTATTATATTCACTATACTTATTGTCCGAAGTGTGCGGAAAAATTCGGCCATAACTATATGATTATTTTTGCTAAGGTATAAAAAAATAAAGATTGGAAAAGAATAAAGAAAGACTTAAAAGAAGGGAAGTTTGTTGTTGATATACTAATAGGGTAAAAATATTATTAAAAAACAGCTAATAAAATGTTAGAAATACTGATTGATGCCGTCAAAGATAGTTTAAAGACTGTTCCATTGCTGTTGATTATTTATATAGGAATAGAACTACTTGAATATAAATTTGGCGACAAAATAAGAAAAATTGTTCAAAGTGCTGGAAAAATTGGTCCACTGATTGGAGCAATTATTGGGGCTTTTCCTCAGTGTGGATTTTCAGTAATAATAACTGCTTTATTTACACAGAGATTGGTTACTATCGGAACATTGTTGGCAATATATATATCGACGTCTGATGAAGCAATACCTATTATATTGTCACAACCTAATGGGATTAACCTTATAATGCCTATATTAGGGATAAAAATACTGATTGCAATATTAGTCGGTTATGGAATAGATTTTATATATAAAACTGAAACAAATAAAAGAAAACATGATGATAAAAATCATCATCATGAAGTTGTTTTACGGGAAACTGCCTGCTGCGGTCACTCGACTTTGGCAGAGTCAAAAAATTTTAATATTAAGGAAATAGTCTGGCACCCAATTGTTCATACAGTGAATGTCTTTACGTTTATTTTTTTAACTACTTTAGTAATAAATTTAGTAGTTTTTGGAATTGGGGAAACAGCAGTTAGCAATTTGTTTGGCAAAGAGGTATGGTGGCAATCATTTTTAACAGCTTTAATTGGTTTAATTCCTAACTGTGCGTCATCAGTAGCCATTACTGAACTGTATTTAAAAAACCTTATCGGATTTGGACCAACAATTGCCGGTTTAGCGGCTGGAGGTGGTTTGGGTTTATTGATCCTTTATCGGGAGGAGAAAAATAAGAAAGTCTTTTTAACAATACTTACCTTACTTTATGGAATTAGTGCTTTAACGGGAATAATAATTCAACTATTTGGTATTAAATAACAGATATAATGTTTTATTCTTACAAGAGATAAAAACTTTATGGATAAGATATCTATTAAGATTAATAATAAAATTTGTTTAACCGACCCAAAAAAAACAATTTTAGAAGCTGCTAGGGAAAACGGAATAGAAATCCCCTATTTGTGTTCTCATTCTGATGTTAAAACAAAACATCATTGCGGGGTTTGTATAGTTTTGATTAATGGTGAAAAGAAAATGAAACGGGCGTGTACAACCTTGGTTGAAAAAGGAATGGAAATAACTACTGAATCAAGGAAAATAAACAAAGAACGGATAAAAAGAATGAAAATTATTTTAGAAAAGCATTTACTGGAGTGTGATGATTGCGTTTGGTTGGGAAATTGCCAAATTTTAGATTTGATTAATAGATTAGGAATAAAACCAATTTCAAAAAAAGATAATAATAGCAAAGTTTTTCAAGTGGAAAAAATGGTTTTTGATCAAACTAAGTGTATCGGTTGTGGAAATTGTTTAGATGTTTGCCCGACAAATTATTTAAATTTAAATCAAGACAACAAAATCGAATGTTCACAAAACAAAGAAGTGGACTGTATAAATTGTGGTCAATGTGTTTTGCATTGCCCGGTTGGAGCTATTGAAGGAGTGGGAGAATTTGAAGAATTAGAAAACATTTTTAAAGACAAAAATAAAACAACAGTAGTTCAATTTGCACCTTCAATTCGCGCAAGTTTGGGAAATATTACCACTAAACAATTGGTATCTGGATTAAAAAGACTAGGATTCAATTATGTCTTTGATACGGCATCGGGAGCTGATTTTACAACCATGGAGGAATCTGATGAATTAATAGAAAGATTAACAAGTAATAAAAAGTTACCGGTAATGTCTTCCTGTTGCCCGGCTTGGGTTAAATTTATTGAATTCAATTATCCGGAATTTATTCCTAATCTTTGTACTTCGCGTTCACCACAAACAATGTTGGGAGGAATAGTGAAAACTTATTTTAGTCATAAACACAATATCAACCCAAAAAATATTTTTGTAGTATCAATAATGCCGTGTATTGCCAAGAAATTTGAAATTAAACGAGAAGAGTTGAAGATAAATGATATTTATCCAGTTGATCTGGTTTTAACTACCCGGGAACTAATCAGACTGTTTAAGAAAAACAGAATTGATTTGGAGAAAATTGAAGAAATAGAAGCCGATAATCCTTTAGGAAACCCATCTGGAGCTGGGGTAATTTATGGTACTAGCGGTGGAGTGTTTGAGTCAGCATTGAGAACTGCTTATTTTAAAATGACTAAGAAAAACTTAGGGAAAGATGCAGTTAAAGAAATACGAGGAGAAAAAGGTATAAAAACTAAGGAAATTAAAATCGGAGAAAAAGCTATTAAAGTAGCGGTGGTGAGTGGAATTAAAAATGCTAAAAAAATTTTGGAAGAACTTAAAAATAAACCGGATCTTTATGATGCAGTAGAAGTAATGGCCTGCCCCGGAGGTTGTGTGGGCGGAGGAGGACAACCTTTACCAACTAACAGGAAAATAGTTAAAAATAGATCAAAATTATTGTATTTTATTGATGATAAAAATACTGTTAAATGCGCTCATGAGAATCTGGCAATAAAAAAAATATATAAAGAGTTTTTTAATAATATTGAGATAAGAAAAAAAATTCTTCATACTAAATTTATTCGGAAAAATAAAGCAAATATAAAAAGATTGATCAATTCTAGAGAAACCAAGGAATAGAGACAAAAATTAATTATGGTTTTTTGATTGTGGTTGTGATTAGATCTTGGGAAGATATATGAAAGAGGCAGATTTATGCCTTAACAGATTTACAAAAAAATACGCGGAAAGTTACCCCCCGGAAATTAATTACCGAAGATTAAGTGATAATCTACAAGCAAAATCGTCGAATAATTTTCAAAAATCAAGAGAAAAATTAATTAGACAGTTGTTGGCTCAAAAAAATGAAACTATCGGTATGCCACATGCCCTGCTGTCAGAATTTGTGGTAGCTTTGGCGGTTAATCCTTTAATCTCTCCATATGGCTACGGAGTTGATATGGCGGCCCAATCGATTGAAAACGGCAAAGAACAACGAGGAGTTGATTTACTGGTAGTAGATGATAATCAAAAGATAATGATGGGAATTGACGTTAAACTTCGAGGTAACAAAATTGATCAAGGCAGAAATGGTGGAGCTTGGCTTGATAACATCGCGGCACCATTTATAAATCTAACTTTGGGAAATTGGAAAGTAGAAGCTAAAAATAAAGAAGTAAATAATGTTAAAGATTGGTTAATTTTTTGTGTGTTGCCAAATATTAACGATAGTGGCCAAATACCGGAACTAAAAAGTTTACGATATTTTACTGTGCCAAGAATTAAAAACAGTTTAATTAATCAACTAGAGAGAATGGAAAGCGAAAAGACAATAGATTTTTATAAATTACCAATGAATAGACAAAAAAGTTTGGCCTGTAAACAAAAACTAACAGGTTTGATAGGATTATTTACAAAAATAGAAAGTAGTCTTTGAAAAATTGTTTTTTGTTGTCGTATAATTTGAATATGATTAAAAAAACTAAGATAAACTGGCAAAGATTAATAATTTCGATAATTATTTGCGAAGGAATGGGTATGCTAGGGTCAATGGCGACAACACCAAAAATTGGTAATTGGTATAGCACTCTTAATAAACCTTTTTTTAATCCACCAAGTTGGATTTTTGCTCCGGTTTGGACTTTATTATTCTTATTGATGGGAATTTCTTTGTACTTAGGATGGGAAAAATATAAAAGTTTGACTAAACCGGTTTTTAAATGGTTTTGGATTCAATTGGTTCTGAACACACTGTGGTCATTTATATTTTTTGGAATGGAAAAACCAGGATTGGCATTAATAGAAATAATAATTTTATGGTGGTCAATTAGAAAAACAATGAAAAATTTTCGATTATTAACTCCCTATTTGGCTTGGGTTAGTTTTGCGACTATTCTAAACGGAGCAATTTGGTGGCTGAATAAATAAAAACTAAGATATAATTTAGTTAGGTGAAAATAAATAAAATTGGATTATTGTTTGTTTGGGGATTTTTTTTATTAGGGATTAGAGACATCAGAGCGGCCGACAGTGATAAATATTATTCCATTGATCGAGTAAACATCCAAACAACCGTTAATATTGACGGGTCAATGGAAGTAAAAGAAGATAGAGATTACAACTTTAGAGGGAATTATACTTTTGCTTATCAAAAAATTAATAGTCAAGGACAAAGAAAAGAAAAATATATTTTGGATAGTTTTAAGTTATGTGAAACTACTTTTTGCTATAAACAATTATCAACCGAAGAAATATCAAAAGCAGACCTTGAAAAGCCAGAGAAAACTTTTTATGTTAGAGAAGAAAGTGACGGAAGTTATTATATTAAGTGGTTTTACAAGGCGACAGATGAGGTTAGACGTTTTGGTCTGAGCTATCGAGTACAAAATGCAGTGACATTGAATCCAGACAATGCTGAAATTTATTGGCAAGCTGTTGGAGATGAATGGGAAATTCCACAGAAAAATGTTTTAGTTTCTTTTAAATTACCCGAAGGAATAGAAGATAATGAAATTCAAGCCTGGGCACATGGGCCAAGTAGTGGAACAGTGTCGATACCAACAAAAACTGAGGTAAGTTTAAATCTGGACAATTTATCAAAAAAAACTTTTTTTGAAGGGAGAATATTATTGCCAAAACAAATTTTTAGTAATGGAGTCGAGGGTAAAAATAATAAGGCGGAAATAATTTCGGAAGAAAATCAGTTCATTGCCAAAACTATTAATGAAAAAAAGAAGGCAAAAAATATGGCGACAGTTGGGTTAGTGGCGTTTTTAGGTTTGGTAATAATGCAAATAAGAGAATTGATTAAACAAATTAAAATGTTTAAAAAGTATGGAAAGGATATTGAATTACCAATTCCAAGTATGTCGGGAAGATGGTGGGAACCACCAAGTAGTATTGATCCGGCTCAAGTGGAACAACTGATTAATGGAACGGAAGTACTGAGTCCAAAGGTAATGACAGCAACTATTCTTTCATTAATATCGGATAAATTTTACAAAATTATTAGAAGTGATAAGAAGGAAGGATTTATTATCAAGAAATATGAATATTTTTTGGAAAAAACCAATGAAAAAAGAAAAGATCCAACAGAAATACAAAAAGAAATAATGGAATTATTGGAAAGGATTCAAGCTGAAAAAGGAAAAATTAAAATAAGCGAAATTAGCCAGTGGTTTAGAAATAATCCATCTCAAGCTCGAACACTATTAATGAAAACTTTACCTATGTTAGCAGTAAAAGCAAATTTAACCGGAGGTTATATCGATTCGGAGTCGGAAAAAATGAAAAATAAATATATACCAAAAACTTCTATTTTTTCGTTAGTATTAGGTTTTATGGGGTTATTTCTGGCAAATTATTTTGGACTAACGACAATCTTATTTTTAATACCAATAATTTTTCTATCAATAATAATAATCATGATAACAACCTTTTTTAAAACCTATGGCCAGAAAAGAACTCCCAAAGGAGCTGAAGAAACGGCAAAATGGAAGGGTTTTAAAAAACATTTGGAAGAATATAAACAAACAGTAAAAGATCCACTTGATTCGGTAATACTATGGGAAAAATATTTGGTTTACGGAACAGTATTGGGAGTATCAGCCAAAGCCTTGAGTGAATTACCAATCGAGTTAAATAATAGTGATAGGGCAATAATGATGACATATTGGGGTGGCGGAAATTTGGAAAATAATGGATCTTTTAATATTGGGGAGGTAACTTCATCAATTAATGAGGCAATGAACAGTATTACCTCTTC
>CAYSVP010000033.1:0-5943 GCA_964434595.1 uncultured Gammaproteobacteria bacterium
AACGAATTAAATTCAAATATATAATACATATATCCTATATGAACAAATTATTAATTATCTCCGGACCAACCGCTACGGGTAAAACAAATTTAGCCATTAAAATGGCAAAAAAATTCAATGGTGAATTAATTTCTGCTGATTCACGTCAGATCTATCGGGGTATGAACATTGGTACCGGTAAAGACCATTCTCCGGACATTGTTGTTCATCTAATTGACATTATTTATCCTAATGAAACATTTTCTGTGGCGCAATATCGTCAACTAGCTCTGAAGAAAATCAATCAAATTTGGTCGGAAAATAAATTACCAATTATTGTTGGTGGCACCGGTCAATATATTGATTCTATTATTAATCCTCAACCAACATTTTCAATTAAACCAAATAAAATTTTAAGATTTTTTCTCAATAAATCATCGGTTAACTATTTACAATTAATTTATAAATGTTTAGATAAAAATAATTTTTTAAAGTTAAATAATTCTGATGTTAACAATCCCCATCGATTAATTAGGAAAATCGAAATTAAATTATCAAATAAAAAAACTAACAGATCTGTAAAAAATAATTACAACTGTCTCCATTTGTCCCTTACTGCTTCTAATCAATTTCTCTATGAACGAATTGATTCACGTATTCAGTCTCGTCTTGATGCTGGTCTATTTAATGAAATAAAAAATCTATTAAAAAAATATTCTTGGTCTAGTCCCGGTCTGAACACATTGGCCTATAAAGAGTTTTCTTTAGGTTTTAATCAAAAAAATATTGATAAATGGCGGTTTGATGAACACAAATATGCCCGTCGTCAAAAAACATTTTTTAAAAAACTAACACCAATTTATTTTTTAGATATTGCCAACAGTGATTTTTCTAAAAAAGCCTTTAATCTGGTTAAAGAATGGTACAATAAAGCATGAAACCGCAACGTATCGAGATTTCTTATAAAACTATCATTTTTACCATTCTTTCGGTTCTTGGATTATTACTTTTATGGAATATTCGCGACATTCTTCTATTAGTTTTTGTTTGTTTTATTTTTATGGAGGCTTTAAATCCTCTTATCAACAAACTTGAATCCTTTAAAATACCCAGAGCTTTGGCAATTTTAGTAATTTATCTAGTTATTGTTGCTGTAATCTCTCTGTCAATTGCTGGTATTGTGCCTCTTTTAGTTGAACAAACAACTGGATTGGTTCGAACTTTACCAAACACTATTAGTAATTTAAAAATTTTGGGAACATCAGCTATTGATTTTTCCGCTCAATTTAAATTATTGGAATCTCTACCGACTGAAATAGCAAAAACTGTTTTATCAGTTTTTTCCAATATATTTTCTGGTTTTATAATTATGGTTATTACTTTTTATTTATTAATCGAACGACGAAACTTTGTTCGCTACAGTCTCCGTTTTTTTGGTCATGATTTTAAAGAAAAAATCATGAAAATTTTAGAGATATTAGAGAATCGTTTAGGTAGTTGGGTTAATGGTGAATTAATCTTAATGACCTTAGTTGGTTTATTATCCTATGTCGGTTATCTTTTCCTTGGTTTAAATTACACCATCCCACTAGCCATTATTGCTGGTATTTTGGAAATAGTTCCCAACATTGGACCGATGATTACCACTATACTAGCCGGATTAATTGGTTTAACAGTATCACCATTAACAGCTCTTTTGGCCGTAATATGGGGAATTATTGTTCAGCAAGTTGAAAATAATTTTATTACTCCTCGAGTAATGAAAGCAGCTGTTGGTCTTAATCCGATTATCACAATTTTAACTATCACTATTGGCGCTAAATTGGCTGGTATTGGTGGAGCTTTGCTAGCCGTACCGGTCTTTTTAACCATTGAAACAATTATTTCCGTTCTAATAAAGAAAGATTGAATAGTACTTCAAAGAGATTGTTAAGCCGAATTTTGTTTATGGATCATCTATCTAGTCTCTCTACCTGAGACTCTCAAAAGCTAGATATTAACGTCTCGTCTCGAGATTTCCGCGGGAAGGGTGCTCGTTTCACTTCGGCTCGTCGTACCGCCTAAGGCGGAACGGCTCACGTATTCGTCACTGTAGCATTGCCACTATCTTGCGACAGTACCTACATCTTTAGTTTCCCTGCTTTTTGCGGTCCGGACTTTCCTTCCAGATAGGGCTTTCGCCGACACCGGGATTGATCCTTCAATCTCTTTGAAGTGTCTTATTTTACCTCAAAAAAATCCCCCCGCTCAAGGCGAGGGGAATTCTTGTAAAAAATACTACTGCAATAAAGCTGCATCAGCTGCAGATAAAATTTTGAACATTTTTGTTCCGGTTTCTGGATCAGTAGCTTCTGCTGCTGGTCGGCCATTTTTTAAGGTAACTTTTTTAACCTGAGAAACATCAATTTCAACAGATTTTCTTGATTTTACTGAGTAAAATTTAATAGTAGACATGAACTATTCACCTCCTAAAAATAATTATTAATGTTTATAAACAATAAAATATAAGGCAATAATCACCCCAAAACACAACACACTTAATCCAAAACTTTTTATTAAATCAATTTTCAAATAATTCTTTTCTTTCATTTAGCTTCAAAAGTCAGTATAGCACAATCATTTTCTGCTACAATTAACTTAATATGACTCCGTTAATTTTTGTAATCTTGGCTCTAAATATATTTTGGCTAGCTTACCTTACATTTTTATTTTATAAAAAGAATTCAAGTACCTTAAAATCAAATTCAATCAATCTTCCTCCTGTCGTTCAGAAAGTCAAAATTCAGCTAGTTCGCTACAATCCTTTTGAGGATGTTGGTGGCGATCAAAGTTTTATTTTATGCTTGTTGGACAATACTAATTCAGGTGTTATTATTACTTCATTGCATAGTCGCAATAATACTCGTGTCTACGCCAAATCAATTAAAAATGGCGAAAGCGATAATGTTGCTCTATCCAGGGAAGAAACAAAAGCCCTGATAAAAACTATTAACAGTTAGTTACTGACACATGAAGTCAAATCTCTTAAAAATTTCAAGCTACATAGGGATATTTTTGATTTTTTCTGGTTCATCTTATTACTTATTTGGCCAATTGCTTCCTGTTTCCTCGGCCAAATCACTCGAAAATAATAACGAGATCGTCTCTCCTTCGACAGAACAAAAAAAGACTGGAGTAATTCCTTTTTCTGGTCCTAAAACCGAAGTTTGCCCCCTCAATGGTGCTCTTTATACCAAAGAAGAAAAAGCAGTTTGGAGCCAACGTCGTCCTTTGATGGTTATGATTGAAAATCATGCCGACTCTAGACCTCAATCAGGTCTTCAAAACGCTGACATTGTTTACGAAGCAGTTGCCGAGGGTGGTATTACTCGATTTATGGGTGTCTTCTATTGTGGGGCTGTTAAAGGTGCCACTCAAAAATATGATATTGGTCCAGTACGTTCTGCTCGAACATATTTTCTTGATTTAGCTTCCGAATATTCTGATGCCCCGCTTTATGTTCATGTTGGTGGGGCTAATTGTAGTGCCGCTACCAATGGTGGACCATGTACTACCAATAAAAAAGCTCAAGCATTAGAACAAATCGATAGTTACGGTTGGATGAAAAAAGGCACCTGGAGTGATCTTTCTGAATTTTCTCTTTCCTATAAAGCCTGCCGCCGAGAGCCAGATCGTATCGGCGATGGTGTGGTTAGGGCGACTGAACACACTATGTACTGTAACAGTACTGAACTTTGGAATGTTGCCTCCGATCGTGGATTAACTAATCTAACTAAAATTAATGGCAATAGTTGGGATAAAAATTATAAATCATGGAACTTTAATCAAAAAGACATAGCCAGTAATAGTCCGGTAGCTGGTGTTAGTTTCGATTTTTGGTCAGGCTACAAAGACTATAGCGTCAACTGGAAATATGATGCCACTAATAATGTTTATTCAAGATTGAATGGTGGTCAATCCCATATCGATTTTAATACTCAACAAACGATAACTACTAAAAATATAGTTATTCAATACGTCAAAGAAACCAGAGCTGTCGATGAACATCTTCACAATCTTTATGATGTTATTGGCTCAGGTAAGGGAGTTTTACTTCAAAATGGAACCAAACAGGATATTACCTGGGCAAAATCAAATCGTACTTCCCGCACAATTTATCGAGATAATTCCGGTAAAGAAGTTAATTTTATCCCAGGGCAAATATGGATAGAGATTTTACCTATTAACAATGTCATTAACTATGAAGGGTAGTCATAGTTTTAAAAATCTTTTTACTTCCAATACTCGCCTCAAGCTAATTAGTTTGTTATTTTCTAATCCTAGTGAACTCTATTATGTCCGTCAACTAGTTCGCCTGGCTGATGAAGAAATAAACTCTGTCCGTCGCGAATTAGCCAACTTAAAATCTTCGACTATAGTTCTATCAGAAAATCGATCTAATCGTCTTTATTATTGGGCTAATCCAAATCATTTCTTATTTTATCAGTTAACTATTTTGGCTAATCAAAATACTGGCTTAGGGGAACAACTATTAAATAATCGCCACAAACTAGGCAATATTAAATTAGTACTATTCAATCATTTATTTCTTAATCATCAGGAAAATAATGGGATTGATCTGATTGTCGTCGGTGATGCTTCTTTAAAAATACTCGATGAGCTAATCAAGGCCGAAGAGAAAAGTCGAAACTGCGAAATTAATTATATGGTTATGAACAAAGATGAGTTTAAGCTTCGTAAACTTAAAAGAGACCCTATCTTAGTTGATTTTTTCTTAAACTGTCCAGCTGTTATAATTGGCAACCCCATCGATTTAATATAAACATGACTAGAATCCGTAAAGTTATTAAAACCGGCAATAGTTTAGCTATCACTATACCTTCTAAAATTATTTCTGATTTCAGTCTTAAAGAAGGTGACCTAGCCCAAATTAAAATAAACCGATCAAAAACTTCACTAACTTATATTTTCACCGGTCATCCCCGTCAATTATCACTTATGGCCAACAAAAACAATGTCAAAGAATAATCGTCATTTAAATATTTTTTGGACTATTATTGCAACTACAATAATTTGTTTAATAATTAATATTCCTCCTTCTTTACCAGTAAAAATACATATTGGTAAAATAAATTGGGAACATACTTTTTATCGACCACCTCTAGAAATTAACATAGGTAGTTTTAAATTAAAAAAAGATCTTGATCTGAGGTATGGTTTGGATCTTGCCGGGGGAGCGTCAATTATTTTTGATATTGATACTAGTAAAACATCCAAAGAAAATTTACCTTCAGCTCTCGAATCGCTTAAGGCCAACATTGAGCGCCGGGTTAATTTATTTGGTGTCAGTGAATCAACAGTTCAATTATCAAGTCAGGGGGATATTAATCGTTTATCAGTTGATCTTCCCGGAGTTGAAAATGTTGACCAGGCCGTCAATTTAATTGGCAAAACTGCTCAATTAAGTTTTTGGGGAGAAAATACCAAGGTTACCGAATCTACCACCTCAGCCACATTCAAAGAGGCTTTTAGTTTTGACACCGGTATTAATGGCTCACATCTAGTCAAAGCCAGTCCTCAACCCAATCCTAATACCGGCGAAATTGAAGTAGCTTTAGAATTTAATTCTGAAGGTTCTCAGTTATTTAAAAAAGCCACTCAAGAATTTCTAAACAAAAGAATTGCCATTTTCCTTGACGACTTACCAATAACCTATCCCGAAGTTCAAACAGTTATTACCGATGGTAAGGCTGTTATTAATGGTAATTTCGACACTAAGTCGGCCAAAGAACTTTCTGCTCAACTAAATGCGGGTGCCTTACCCCTTTCAATTAAATTAATTCGTCAAACCACTGTTGGTGCCACTCTTGGTCAGGAATCAATTCAAAAGGGTATTTTTGCCGCTTCTGTTGGCCTTATTTTGGTTTGTTTGTTTATGATAGGTAACTATGGCTATTTAGGTTT
>CAYSVP010000034.1:0-2524 GCA_964434595.1 uncultured Gammaproteobacteria bacterium
TGCCCTGTCCGTACGGCAAATATTTTCAATGTTCCAAGCATTGGCCCAATTATTGTAGATTGAATGGTTTGTTAAAAAAACAGGTTTGAGTTTTTTGAAATAAAAAGCAATCCAACCTTGATGAAATGATTGAGACAGAGTGATGTATTTAGTATCAGATGTTGGGTGAGTAGAATAAAAAGTTTGATTGAAACGATGAAAATCAAGGTTAATTGCTGAAGAGGGTTTATTAGAAAAATCTGAATGTAAATTACTAAAATGATTAAAATCAAATGGAGTAATGGAAATATTTTTAATAATATTGGTTGAAATTTGATTAGATTGAGACAATGAAGAAACGTTGATACCAAGACCGGCATCAAAACTGTCAATAGGAGGTATGATGAAATAATTAGGATTCTGATTAGGATTAATTTTAGTGTCGATAATCAGGCGATTGTTAAGTAGAGAAAAAACTTTGATTAATAAGGGTCTGCCGGAAAGATTTTTCGAATCAACTTTAATAATGTGACCCTGATTAAAGTCAAGATTATCGCCACAGTCATAGAAAACAACTGTTTCTTGATTAATGGCAGAAATTGAAGATTTTTGAGAATTACCAAGACAATTTTTCCAGATAGGATTGGGACTGATTTGATCGATTAGTTGGTGAGTGGTGGGAAGATTTGGGTGATTGGAAAAAAGGTTATTGAAAGTGAATGAAGTATCGTATTTTTGAGATTGATTATTCTGATAATTTGAGTAAATGGCAAATGCTTGGTCGACATAAGAAAACTGGGGTTGAATATTAATATTGGGTAAAGAGTTAAAACCTACAATATTAGTTGATGGTTGGTTAACGGCGTACAGTTTGAGGTTTCCAAATTGTTTTTCCAGAGTGAGAAAAGGGGATTCGGTAATTAATTTTAAATTTTCAGAAGAAACTTTACCGGAATTGTGAGAGTCGGGAAAAAATAAGTTTTCATCGTAAAGAACATAGGAGATATGATATTTATCAATTAGTTGTTGAAATTCATCTGTATTGCGGGAAAGAAGACAATGATGAAGTTGCCAGTAGAATTCTTCTAGATGGTTATCCCAGACGTCGAAAGTTCGGGAAGTAATTGGTTGATCAATACCATACCAAAGAAAACCTGAACCATAATTTCCCCAGCGATAGTTATACCAACCCCAATAATTATATTGAGGTAGATCAACGATTCTTTTTGAAATGTCTTGGTTTTTTAGATAGTTAAAGAGTTGAAAATATTCGGCAGGGATAGACACTCTCATAGTGGGATTGATGTATTGACCTAGAAAAGAAGGTGAAGAAAGATAGGCAATTAAGACAAGAATTACTAACCCTAATTTTTTAAATTTATTAACAAATAATCCAAGAAGAATTGAAAGGGAAGCTATGGTGGGAACTAGAAGTTTGGTGAAAGAATTACGAAAAATTTGGTTTAACAGAGGAACTTGACGAAGAAGATAATTAATAAAATTAAAGGGTGGAGTATTGCAAAGAAAACCGATGCAACCAAAGAATAGAATAGCTAAAAAAAATTTTTTGTATTGATTTTTAATAAAAATTCCGGAAAGACAAAAAATAAAAATGAGATAACCAACGATTTGAACAGAAATTTGAGAAAAGTGTTGGATCCAAACTGTAAATAAATTGGTTTGATTACTTTTTAAATCGTAGTATTGCCCTTGGAGAAGACCGAAACTTTTTAAGTTACCACGAAAAATGTTTTGTTCGACAAACTGATCGGTAGCCATTAAATTGATAATGGAATTTTGGGTAACTGAAACTCGAGTGAGGGTAAAATAAATATTGGGAAGAAGCCAAAAACTGTTGATAAAAATAATTAGGGAAATGATTTTTAAACGAGAAGATAATGATTGGCGATGGAGAAAAAGAATAATTAAAACACAGATAAAATAGACAACAAAGATTGTTTGAACATAGAAGCTAGGAGTGGCAAGAAAATTAATTAATAACAACTTAATAAAATTGCGACGGGTGGGGCGATTTTGGGCTTGAAATAAAATCAAAATTAACCAGGGGAAAAAGCCCCAGAAGGTTGAATATGGTTCAAAAGGGACATTAAAATATTGAACGGAAGCAAAATTGAGAAGATAGAAAATGGCGGCAATAAATCCAGAGAGGCGATTTTTAGTGAGGTAAATTAAAAGATAGAAAATACCAAAAGATCCAAGAAATAACATAGAAAAATGCCAAAAATAACGGATTAGATTTTGGGGTAAGAATAACGTAAAGGGAAAAATTATTAATTGATGGACTAGATCAGCAGAATGAGCCATTCCAGCTAGAAGACCGAGACCCTGATATTCCTGCCAGGTGGAAAAAATAGACCGTTTAATATTGGCTAGAATATTAAATTCAGGATGAAGATTGTCCCAGCCACTTAAAAAAGTTCCAGGAGTAAAATTGCACCAACAAAGTATGGCAATAATTATAAAAAGAAACAATTGAGCCCAGTATTTTTTTATAAATTTAAGCATGTGAGGTATTGCTTGCTAA
>CAYSVP010000034.1:2624-5798 GCA_964434595.1 uncultured Gammaproteobacteria bacterium
TGACCACTAATTTCATTAAAATTGAGGACAACTTGATGAAGAACGATGGTAGTAGGATGTTTTTTAAGTTTTAATATTAATAGTAAAATGGGAAAAAATATATTAAGAATTGGTTTACCAAACATTGCCATTTCAAATTCAATCATTACTGGAATTTGATGATACTTATTGATATTTTTTAGAATGTCTAGAAACGCTTTGAGAGAATTACGTTGCCAACAACGAAGAATATTAATATTTTTTTCCTGATATTCTGGTGATTGGTTTGGCAGTTTTTCTGCTAGAACTAAAATATTTAAGGCGGAAGGTAGGGAGGTTAAGGTATTTTTGGTATATGAGGCAACTCCAACCGTTCCAATACCGTGGGTCTGACCTTGGGGTGGGTAGCTACTGACTACAATTAAATCAGGTTTCACAATTTATTTTAACCTGTTAATGCCGATTGGTAGAGACCAGAAAAATGATTGAAGCGAATTTGAAAAAGTTCACCTAAAGAAAGAAAAATATCTTTGAGTAAATTTACCCGAGTATTGGGGTTGTCGGCCCAGGTTAAGGATTTTTCCTGAATGGGAAAATTATAAATTTTACCTAAAAAAATAATTTCACTGTCAAAACCCCATCTGTTAATTCTCATTAGAGAAGCAATAGTGGTATAAGCGGGGCGAGAAAAAGCTTTAAAACCACAAGTAAAATCAGTGACCCAAGTATTGAGAATTAATTGTGACAAGAAGGTGAATATTTTTCCTAGGTGTTCTCGAATCCAAGGCTGGTGAACAGTAACAGTGGAGTGACCGTTTTTACGAGTACCAATAATAATGGGTATATTTTGTCTAATAAAAGGTAAAAATTTATATAGTTCAGTTAGGGGAGTGGACATGTCGGCGTCTAAAAATAGAGCATAGTCAGCAGTGGCATTTAGAAAAGCTAGCTTAATGGCGGCACCTTTACCTTGGTTATGAGAATAAGAAAGAATTTTTTTGGAAAATTTAAGGTGGCCATTTTTTAATTTTCGGAGAGTATCGTCTGAGGAACCATCATTTACAAAGATGATTTTATTAATTTTAAGACCGCGAGGAGGAACAAAAGAATTAAGGGCTTGAAAGGTGAGTTTCAAACGCTTAGATTCGTTGTAGACAGGAATGATTAGATCTAAAGTTTTCATATTGTTTTGCAGTTTCGTCCTTCCGGACTCATCAGATCGAGCACTTACTCGATGACTGCTGGGTGGAGATGAAAATGGGTGGTTAAGGGAAAATACAATGCAAAATAAGCATTATAAATTCGATCAACCGATCCATTTTATCTCCATCCTGTCCTGATGAACTCATTTCTGATATTCATCAGGACTAATCTCTTTTCTTCTTTTTTATTTCCTTTCTTGCACCTTTTTTGGCAAAACTCACTTTTTTAGGGGTGAGAAGCTTAATTGGGTAGGTGCTGAAACCATAAAAAGCTTTTTGCAAAATATTACGGACAGGTCTGAGGACCAATTTTTGGTACGGGCTGAAATCGAACTTCGAAAGAAGGAATTTCCTTCTGACCAAATTCTTTTTCTTTTGCGTATAAGGCGCAGGTATCATAGACAGAATCTCCGACTGGATAGGCATTGATTAAACGCCATGTCCCAGCAAAGATATTTGCCTTTTGATTAATGCCTAAGTGGACAACTGTTATATCGTCCACGACATCAAAAGTACAAATAAATCCAGCCGGGCAAACTGCCTGAGCGTGAAGAGGTTTCCCTCTCCAGACCCATCCACAGCTTTCTGTCCCGATCTTTTGTACGGAAACACCAAATAAGCTTTGAGCTTCGCCTGTTGTCGGACATGTTGCTCCAACAACTGGTAGTTCCGTTGGTACGATCATGGTAGGTGTTTTGGCTGAAACAGTTGGTATTTCAAATGCCCATGGTTTCCAAATGAAAAATCCTACGATTGCAAGCATCAGTAGTAAACACCACAACCAGTCATTCTTTTTCCGTGAGGAATTGGAATTAGTACTTTCAGCGGTTCGAGCGGCTCTTGCTTGTGCGTTTGCACGACGAGTTTCCCAACCTTTTTTACTTCTTTCTGAACGTGTTTGCTTTTGCATTTCTGAACGTGTTTGCTTTTGCATTGTGAACTCCTTTTTTTAATAAGAACATTAGGTTTCTCTATGTTTCCATAGGTTCTTAATCGTGTTCCGAGAGGAACGACGACCTCCGCATCACGAGCGGGTTCATCGAGTTCTTGGAAGACCTGCCTCCTTTTTTTGGGTCTATAAATTCAAGTACTCACACTGGGAATAGGGGAATACCCCCAAAGTGAGTACCTGAATTTTTTGGAAAGATTGAAGAAAGAGATTGTTAAAGAGCCTATCCTACGCTCTTGTGAGCTTCGGAATAGTTTATCTACTTTAAGCTGATCTCAAACGCGGTGTTTGAGCAGCCGCGAGTAGTTTTGGTTTTTAAAACCAAAAGGGAAAAGGAGTAAGAAAGCTTAGAGGAGCCACCTACCCCCTTTTCTCTTTTAGCTTTAAATTCCAATCATAGAAGAATATCTATGATGGCCTATATTATAATATAGTAATCCTATAATGTCAATATAGACAATATATATCGATAAAATAGGTAAAGTGAATTTTATAATTATAGGGTATAAATATTTGATTACTACAATTAATTTCGATATAATCCCTGCTTATGAATATAAAAAAGGTCAGAGTTAAGATTAATCAGGATGAATTATCAAAAAGGATTGAGAAGGAAATTAATAAAGAAATTACTATAAAAGTGCCAATAAAAGGGATTAAAGTTGAAGTTGGTGAAGTTGATAACTGGAGCTGGTGGTTGGGAATATTAATAGTTCTAGCTATGGCAATGATGGGATGGAGATTGTCTCAAAATGAGAAAACTATAAGACGGTTAATCGAAGAAAAAAACAAAATTGAAATGCAATCATCAGTTTTAGTACCAACCGCAGTGCCGACTTTGATGATTACTTCTACTCCAACATTAACACCAACTCCAACTCCGACGATTAATGTTCGTTATCGAGGAAGATAAATTTGTAGATAATATTTTTTGTTATTTTATGTAATATAAGTAACAAATTCTGATATTATTATTTAGTGAAATCAAGAATTAAAGCTAAAGAAAGAGCTTGGAAACTTTATAGTAAGTGGAGGCAAGAGAAA
>CAYSVP010000035.1:0-5741 GCA_964434595.1 uncultured Gammaproteobacteria bacterium
ATAAATAATGCTTCGGTATTGCCTATATTTAGGCGCATATTTTCGGTTAAGCTTCCACCGAGCTTAAAAACATTAGAAGCAAGAGTTAAACCAGAACCAGCAGCATAGGTGGTACCAATACCAAGAGAATCAGGAGCAATCCAAGAGGAATTACCATTAGCATCAGTTTTGAGGATATAGCCATTAACTGCTCCCTGACTTAATGTTAAGGTTCCACCGACAGATAGACTGTTATCAGTTTGGAGAATACCAGCAGAACTGCGATATAAATTAGTATCGCCACCAAAGGTCATTTTCCAACCTTCTTTATTTGGATCAATATTAAACAATAAATTATCAGCATTGAGAGTAAGTGAAGTTTTCTTAACGTTAGATGAATTGTATGAATCGATAAAAAATTCGTTGTTGCCGGTGTAATTACCAAATTGATGTTTAAGAGTGTTGTTATATAAAAATCTAAATGATTCGACGGCACTGTTGCTGCTAGTATTTAGATCAATTGTGCTAGCTCCGGTAGTATTAACTCCAATTTTAGAAGTTGACCACAATTCATCATCGGTTTGAAGAACGTTGGCATAGACTCGATATAAATTGGTATCACCGCCAAAATCTATACCACCGGCGGGAGTAGTGTCGGCGGCGAATGAAAGTTTAGCGACGGCGGAGGTGGTACCAAGACCAACGTTGCCGTTGGAAAGAATGGTTAATTGAGTTTGGTTGTCAGTTAATAAATTAATTGATCCAGTAGTACTGGCATTACCAATACTTAGATTTTTTGAATAGTTGTTGTATTTAACAAAACCGCGGAGTGAAGATCCATCATAGAATGTTAAACCGGAGTGATCAATATCGGTGCTATTGTTGGTATTATCAATTCTTAATTCAGTTAAATTATCCTGATCATTGGTAATATGTAGCTGAGCCTGAGGATCGGATTCGTTGATACCAACAAGACCAGTGGTAATTAAATAACCATTTTCATTGATTTTTAATCTTTCTTGAGAAGTAGTGGAATTGTTGGCGGTGGTATAAATAGAATATTCACTTCCATGGGCTGATGAAGTCCAATCTTGGGTAGATTTGGTAATGGCATAAGCACCCCGACTGTAGACAGTTCCATCCCAACCGTAAAAATTATGGTAGCCTATTTCTTCACCGGTAACAACAGCACCATTGATATCGGTACTATTGCCCCGTTTGTAAACATTGAGTCCGTTTGACCAATTGGTTTGATCTTGAAAATAGAGGTTGACTGAACCATTAAAATATCCGTTTTGGGCGGTGATTGAGTCAGAAAAATAACCATCACCAATCACATCTAATTTGTATGATGGATCAGTAGTGCCAATCCCGACATTACCATTAGAATAATTGATAAATAAAGCTTCGGTATTGCCTATATTTAGGCGCATATTTTCGGTTAAGCTTCCACCGAGCTTAAAAACATTAGAAGCAAGAGTTAAACCAGAACCAGCAGCATAGGTGGTACCAATACCAAGAGAATCAGGAGCAATCCAAGAGGAATTACCATTAGCATCAGTTTTGAGGATATAGCCATTAACCGCTCCATTAGTAATAGTAATTTTAGGAGTAGTGATACCAATTGATGTATTTATGTTACCGGCGGTGAAGATATCGCCGGAGGCATTAACCGAGAAACGGGTGACTAAATCACTACCACCGACATCAAAATTTTGAAAAGAAATGAAGTTGTAACCACGATTTTCGTTGCCTATTTTGCCTAGAAATAAATTGCCAGTAGATAAATTACTGTTACTAGCGACTATTGAGTTACTAGAGCCATTACCAGTGGTGACTAATTGAATAGCACCATTGGAATTAACTGGATCAATCTTGAGATTGGCACTATCTAGGCCATTGACTGCGGTTAGGAGGAGGGCTTGGCCTTCAATTCCTAAAGTACCAGAGGTTGATTTAATTGTTGGCGAGGTTTCACCTAGTTTAAGATTGCCAACTTCGTCGATAACCATCACTGTGTTCTTTAGACCGCTAGCAGACGGTGGCAGTCCCTGCAAGGTTTCAGCATTCATAGCATAGCCGACAGTGGCGATTTGTTGGCGGGGATTCATGGTTTCTCCACCCGAGGTTATTTCTAGCCAGACCTCAGGATTTTCGGAAAAGACAGTCGCGGGGATTTCAGTACCGTGGGTTCGGCCAATAACCACTGAGAAAATACCATTTTCATCGGGAACAACATTAAGACTGTTGCCAATGCTCGAAGTATAAAGTTGAGTACCACCAGTGCCGGCAGTATAAAGATCAAAAATAACATTAGTAGAACTGGTAATAGGATTACCCGAAGAATCGGTTAATCTTCCCTGAAAGGAAATAACCCGACCGGAACGGACTGGGTTAGTAGCAGTGGAATAAGCTAGATTTTTGGTAGCCCGAAGAATTACTTGGGTATAGAGACCATAGCCAAGACCAGAGATTAAAAGGATAAAAAGAGTAAACAAAAGATAACGGAAGAAAGGTTGGTTGGATTTGGGATTCTCTGGAGAAACAGAAGGGCGGATATAAGAATCCGTTCGTACAGGACTGGGAATACCAGAAATTAATTTTTTCTTAATTAAATATTTTTGAAAAGTAGACAAGGAAGAAAGCTTGCGACTAATGGAGGCGGATGAAAGACCCTGAGATTTTAAATAATCTGCGTATTGGGACAAACGAGACTGGTTAAATGAGTTATTGAGGTTCAATGGGGTTTTCTAGCCAACTGATATATTGATGAACATCATTGATGTAGTTACGAACTGTTGAATTAGAATGGTGGTGTTTAAATAAATGTTCTTGAAAGTCGGAAATAACTGTATCAATTGTGGTCTGATGAGTGTTTTTGAGGTGTTTAGCTAGAGGTTTGAGAGGATTTTCAGAAACGAGGTTTTGGGAATAAGCGAATTGACAAAATTTGTTGAGAGAAGAAAGAATTCGAGCCAAGTTAACATCTGTGGCAACAGACTGTAAATAATTAGCCAAGCTTTGACGTTGGAAGATTGAATCAGCTGAGGTTGAATCCAGATACTTGCGAATGTCGACTAAATAATTGCGAACGGTTGAATCAGAGTAGTTTTTATTTTGGAGCCAAAGACGGAAACTGGGCAGAAGATTAGTCATAGAAAAATGCTTATCTCCAGAGCCACACGAAAGTGGCAGCAACGATTAAGAGTGGAGTAATTTTTTCTAACAGCGGAGATAAAGTTTTGAATCTAAAATTATATTTTTTATACATGTTTTATACGCTTAATGTTTATTAATAATATAACTATCTACTTCTTAGAATAAGCTGTCAAGAGGCGGAAAGATGGAGAAAATGATATAGTTTGTAACTATGAATGATGCACTTTTTTATCCGAAAATAACTGCGGTATTTTTTCACAACTATTAGCACGGGTGATATACCTACTATCAATATATTGCTAAATAAAACAAATAGAATAATTTTTCTTTTTTCTTAATAATTACCCTGCGGTAATATGCGGAATAGATAGTTTGATTCTAAATGTTCTAAAAAATTAAATATTTTTTGAATATAATTTCTATTTTATTTTTTGATACAAATATTAAAATCTTATTACGCAAATTAAAAAATGGTTTTATTGAATATATAGGTAGATAGTTTATAGATTGTAAGATAGTAGACAGGTATTTTTTGAGGAGTGGTTTTGTAATATTAGTTTACTTTAAGGTAGACAATGATATATTACAAAAATATACAAATATTTAGTAATTTTGATGTTGGTTAGAGATATATATTTAAGGAGTAGATAGATGGGTAGAAGTAGATAAATAAACCAATAGATACATTAAAAAAATATTGTAAATTAGTTAGCAAAGGTATGAAGTGGTTGCTAAATTGAGGCTTCTATTAAATTTGTGGTATGATAATTTTAATGGAAAACAAAAAAAAGCTACCTGTAAAGATGGGATTGATAGTTTTAGGTTTGGCAATAACAGGTTATTTATCTGTGTTTATGGTACCACGAATGTTAGTAACTATGAGTAAGGCGGCACCAGCAACTAAAGTGTCTATATCCAGTTCATATGTCCTCGGAGAAAAAATGCTGGCGAAGGCTGATGGTGATGATAAGTGTGTAGTAAATGTTTTTGTACTTGATAGTAGTGGTAAGGGGGTTATTGGTAAATCAGTCGTTTTAGAGGGTATAAAGGATATAAAACCAGATGTTTCAAAGACTAATTCGGATGGCAAAGTAACTTTTAAATTAGGTTCTACAACTGAGGGACAATTTCCAATTACAGCAATGGTTGAAGGTATAGCCCTGCCAAGGACTGTGACTGTTACATTTAGGAATAGTATTTAATAGTAAACCACCTTTGGACATTTTAAATCTACCCTGGCTTCGCCATCCCTCCTTTGACGAAAGGAGGGGAAGACATTTTCTTTATGCCCTGATAATAGGAAGATTGTAATAACGTCATTGCGAGGAGCCAGTATACAGAGGCGACGTGGCAATCTGGTTTGGGATTGCTTTAACGAAAGGTTGGGGAGATTCCAACGGGATTGCTTCGCTACGCTCGCAATGACGGGAGAGCTACGCTCGCAATGACGTATGAGGGGATAGGGATGGGTTTGGATTGGGATTAGGGTCGATTGACAGATGTGATACAAAAGTAATATAATTGTAATTATGAAGAGGAATATTTTACAGATACCGATTAAAGTTGAATTGAGAAAGAAGGCGGAAAAACAGGCGGAAAAATTAGGGTTTTCATCGATACAGGAGATGATTCGAGTGTTGCTGACCCAAATAACGGAAAAGAAAAATATTAGAGTTGATGATATTTGCGATAAATACAATATAAAGTATTTAGGAATGTTTGGATCAATGGCTCGGAATGAAGAAAGAGAGGATAGTGATGTTGATTTGTTGGTTAAATTTGATAGCAAAAATAAAGTGGGATTATTTGAATTGGATCAGATACAAAGGAATTTTGAAAGAAGATTTGGGAGAAAAGTAGATTTAGTAACAAAAATTAATAAATATATTGAACCAGAAGCGTTGAAGGATTTGAAAACTATTTATGAAAAATAATTTAGTTTATTTAAAACAAATTGTTGATTATATTAACGATATTGAAGTATATATGGAGGGAATAAAGTTTAATAGTTTTGAAAAAAATGGATTATTGCAAGACGCAGTGATTAGGAAAATTGAATTGATTGGTGAATCAGCCAAAAGATTGACAGCTAGTTTTTGGGAAAAATATAGGAATGAGTTACCACTAGCAGAAGCAGTGTCGACGAGAAACAGGTTAATTCATCAATATGATGATATCGATTTGGAAATTGTATGGAATACAATAAAAAAAGATTTACCGGAATTGAAGAAAATGGTTGAGAAGTTGATTTAAACCTCTTGGCCTATGGCCATTCCCTGTCTTAAAAAAGTTTGTCTTTCTTCCCCCTCTTGTTAAATCCTTAGATCCTCGTAGAGGAGAGAGTGTGGGGAGGGTTTCTCCCCCTCTTGTCAAAGAGGGGGTAGGGGGAGATTGAAATTGATCGAAAAATGGAGGATATTTGAGGATTTAGGCTGATGAGATTCCAACGGGATTGCTTCGCTACGCTCGCAATGACGTATGAGGGTTTAAATTTGAAAATTTTGATTGACGGTGGTGTAACCAGTTAGGCGATGACGGGTGTCAATGGTTGCTAGCACTTGTCCTTGGTGATCGATATTTACCAATTGATAGTGTCCATGGGG
>CAYSVP010000036.1:0-3409 GCA_964434595.1 uncultured Gammaproteobacteria bacterium
TTGGTTTGAAAAAAATCTTCTTGGTAAAAAAATCTTAATCGTTCTCAACTATATTATTTGGATATTTTTCTTTTTTATTTCGTATTTACTCATAAAAAATAATATCAATTCTTTTTGGCAAATTTTATTCGCTACTATAGTTGCTGAAATGGTCGAACGTTTTGTTAAAAGTAAAATCCTCTGGTGTCGACCAATGTTCGAGCGTAAAGACAAAACTCCCTATGGTTTAGTTGATAGTTGGTACAAAACTGGTTCTTTTCCTTCAGGTCACACTATCAAAGCCGTTTTTTTCTTCCTTTTCATTCTTCAATATCATATTTTTTCTCCTATAATTTTTATTTTTCTTGTTATCCCTCTACTTACATTTAGAGTTATTGTTGGTTTTCATTATCCAATCGATATGATTGGGGGAATTATCATCGGTTTTTTAGTCTGGTTGCTCTCTTCGTGGATTACATTACCAGATACTATCAATCATTTAACTCAAACTTTATTTAATTTTGTCTTTTTTATAAAATAATTCTCATGTTATCAGACTTTAAATTAGTCTCAATCTGGTGGTTAACAATTTTTTCTTTAAGTATTATCGCCTGGCCATTAGTTTTTTATTTATTTAAAAAATTCTGGGATAGTGGGTATGCTTTTGCCAAAATTACTGCCATATCTTTCCTAACTTATTTTACTTTGGTTGGAGGCATTTATAAAATCATCCCTTTTTCCCGTTTTGGTCTTTTTTCCGTAATTATTTTTTTACTCTTTGTCGATATTCTATTTTTATTAAATAAAAAAAATCGTCGTTATTTCTTTACCAATTTACGCCAAAAATGGTTGATTTTTTTATTTGAAGAACTGTTATTTGGTTTTATTTTGTTTGGCTGGTCTTATGTTCGTGGTTTTTCTCCAGACATTGAAAGTTTAGAAAAATTTATGGATTGGGGATTTGTGAATTCCGCTCTTCGAGGGCAATATTTACCTCCCGCAGATATGTGGTTTTCCGGCTACATTGTCAATTATTATTATTTTGGTCAGGTAATGACTGCCGTCCTTACCCGGCTTTCCGGTATCAATTCGACACTTACTTACAATTTGGCTATTGCCTCAACTTGCGCCCTAACTTTTACCAGTACTTTTTCTTTAGCTTCAAATATAGTTGCCAAGATATTTTCCAAACTCAATTTAAAAATGATTTTCTCAGCAGGAATTATTTCTGCCTTACTCCTAACATTTGGTGGCAATCTTCATACGGTTTACAAAATTGGAAGCAATCTTATTGAAAACGAAGGTCATTTAGTCCTCAAAATAGATTCAATTAAAAACGCAGCCAAGACCTATTGGTATCCTGACGCTACCCGTTTTATTGGTTTTGATCCTGACACTACCGATAAAACTATTCATGAATTTCCGATGTATAGTTTTGTTGTCTCTGATCTTCACGGTCACATGAATGATATTCCGGTAGTTCTCTTTATTATGGCTTTTCTTTTTTCTGTATTTTCTAGTCGGGGATTTATTGTCGGTACATTTATAAATTGGAAATTAGATGTATTTACGGCACTATTTCTTTCGATAGCTTTTATGACTAATGCTTGGGATTTCGCTGTTTATGGTCTTTTGTTTGCTATTTCTTATTTTATTATCAGTCGTTTTAATTTCTTAAAAACCCTTATTAACGGTATTATGACTATTGCTGTTTGGGTTATTTTTACTTTCCCTTTTTATAGTAATTTTATTCCTATGGCAGAGGGGCTCAGACTATCTGATGTCCATTCTCCTTTTTATCAACTTTTTATTTTATACGGTGGATTTTGGTTAATTTGTTTGTTTTATCTACTATGTATTTTATTTAAAAAACTTAAAAAATTAACTGTTTCCGATTATTTTGTCTTGTCACTTATTCTTACTGCCACTATTTTGGTTCTAATTCCTGAAATATTTTATATCAAAGACATTTATACTGAAGACTATCGTCGGGCCAATACTATGTTTAAATTGGTCTATCAGGCGTTTATTATTTATTCCCTTTGTTGCGGCTATATTCTTGTTCGTTTATCATCTGGTATTAAATCACGAATAATTCGGTTCATTTTTAAAATATTATTTTTGATAATTTTTTTATGTCACATGATTTATCCTTATTTTGCAATTAAGTCATATACCGATCATCATTTGGAAAGAAAATATTGGGGACTATATGGACTAGATTTTATCCGCGATCAATTTCCTGATAATTTTCAAGCCATAGAATGGATTAATAAAAATATTTCCGGTCAGCCAGTAATGCTTGAAGCTGTCGGTGATAGTTATACTAGTTTTAATCATGTTTCGATGGCTACTGGTTTACCTACTGTTGAAGGTTGGATCGTTCATGAATGGTTGTGGCGAGGGGGTTATGATCTTCCTGCTGGTCGCCAAATTGACGTTCAACAAATTTATGAAAGTGAAGATCTGGAAACAGTTAAGATGCTTCTTCAAAAATATAATGTTGAGTACATTTTCATCGGTGATAATGAATATGAAAAATATCCTAATCTTAACGAATCAAATTTTGCACAACTAGGTCAGGTTGTTTTTACTTCCGGTAATACTAAAATATACCAACTTCACTAATTTTTCTTTTTATCTATTAGCTTGTTAATTTATTCTTCATAATTAATAATTGTTTGTTAAGTATTTTTAAAATTTTATATGTCCGATCTGTTAGTTGGTCTTAATTCTGAACAAAAACGGGCTGTGGTTTATAGTGGTACTCCATTACTGTTATTAGCTGGTGCTGGCTCTGGTAAAACTCGGGTATTAACACACCGGGCAGCTTATTTTGTTGAAAATAATTTAGCCCAGCCATCAGAGATATTATTACTTACATTTACCAACAAAGCCGCCGGAGAAATGAAACAGCGAATGACAGACTTGATTAAATCCTCCAGACAAAAAAGTAAAACCGATAATATTTTTGCTGGTACATTTCATTCTTTTTGTTGTCGGGTTCTCCGTCAAGATGGAACAAAAATTGGCCTTGCTCCCAATTTTGCTATTTACGATTCTGATGATCAGGAAAATTTAATTCGTTCCATCTTGCCTCAATTAGGTCTTACTCCCAAAGAATTTAAACCATCATCGGTTGCTGGTTTTATCGAAAATGCTAAAAATAAATTTCAATCCCCGGCCGACATCGAAGCTATGGCTCATGGTTTTTGGGAAACCTTTGCCGCCAAAATTTATACCGCTTATCAGGCCAAGATGGCTGAATATCAATCAGTTGATTTTAACGATCTACTATTTAAAACTTTAGATCTTTTTTATCAATACCCAGAAGTTTTAGATAAATATCAAGAAAAATTTAAGTTTATCTTAGTTGATGAATATCAAGACACTAATCAAATTCAATATCAATTAACTAAACTTCTTGGTA
>CAYSVP010000036.1:3509-5548 GCA_964434595.1 uncultured Gammaproteobacteria bacterium
GAAATATTGCCGTTCTTTACCGGATGAATGCTCAATCCCGAGTACTTGAAGAATCATTTCTTAAAAATAATATTCCTTATGTTTTAATTGGTGGTCTCCGCTTTTATGATCGGGCGGAAATCAAGGATATTTTAGCCATGATGCGTTTTTATCAAAATTCTACCGATAAACTATCCGAAGCCAGAGTTGAAAAAGCACTTGGTAAACGACGCAAACAACTATTTGACAATCATCTAAAAAATATTGAATCGGATTTACAGTCGATTCAAGTTTTAGAATCACTGGTTACTAATTCTGGTTATCTGGATAAATTTGATCCTCGTGATGAAGATGATCAACGGAAGATTGAAAATATAAAAGAACTTAAATCGGTTGCGTCATCATTTCCCAATCTTAATGATTTTTTAGAGAATATAGCCCTGGTTCAACAAGAATATAGTCAACAAGAAAAACATAAACAAAAAGAAAACCGTGAAGGCGTTCGACTAATGACTCTTCATAGTAGTAAAGGTCTGGAGTTTGAAGCTGTTTTCCTCGTTGGTTTTGAAGAAGGAATATTACCTCATTCCCGATCTATGATAATCGACGAAGATATTGAAGAAGAACGACGTTTAGCCTATGTTGGTATTACTCGGGCAAAGGACTTTCTTTTTATCTCCTATGCCACTCGCCGTTTATTTTTTGGTAGAAGTTCTCTAAACGATCCTTCCCGTTTTCTCTTTGATATTCCCAAAGATTTAATTGAATCTGACTTTCTTATCGACACAGTTCGTGATTATCGTCATCCAAAAAACCAATCTGACGATGATCTAATCTACGATCCTGATATATACTAAATAATCTATGATTACCCGTATTCTCTATAACGAAGAAAAAAAACAATACAATAAACTAATTAAACATCCGGTTCAAACATGGGAGTGGGGTGATTTTCAAATTGGTGAAGGACACAAAGTTTATCGTATTGGTGTTTTTGATCATGACAATATAGTTTCCGCTTATTCTGTTTCTTTTCATAAAATTCCTAAAACCGACTATTCTATTGGTACAGTTCTTCGCGGACCCAAGATTGATCAGGAGATGATCGATAATATTCGTAAAATAGCCAAAGATGAAAAATGTATCTTTGTTAAATTTGAACCAGATGTATATCTAAAAACTTATGATGAAAATTTAACACCTCATTTCATAAATATCGAAACAAATTTTGACGGTCTAGTAATTTCTCCCAAAGTTGCTTTTTATCCTTATTCTTTTGTGGTTGATTTAACTAAAACCGAGGATGAATTACTTGGTCTTATGCATCCAAAGACCCGTTACAATATTCGCATTGCCAATCGACATAATGTGGTAATTACCGAAAAAACAGACAATGATGGTTTTGAAACTTATTTAAAGCTATTATTTGAAACTACTAAGCGTCAGGGTTTTTATCTCCACTCTGAAATGTATCATCGTCATCTTTGGAAAATGTTAAAACCCACTGGTATGGTTCATATTCTTTTGGCTACCTATCAAAATGAAACCCTGGCAGCCCATATGTTTTTTAAACTAGGTAACAAGTTTTTTTATCCTTATGGAGCTTCATCTGACAATAATCGTGAAGTCATGGCTCCGACTCTGTTGATGTGGGAGGCAATAAAATTAGGAAAATCTCTTGGTTGTCGTGAATTTGATATGTGGGGCAGTCTTGGTCCAAACGCTAAAGAAACTGAAAATGGATATGGTTTTCATCGCTTTAAACAAGGTTACGGCGGTCAATTAGTTCAGTTTGCTGGTACCTATGATTTAGTTATCAATCCTCAACTTTATAAACTTTATAATTTGGTTGATAAATTGCGTTGGAAGCTACTTCGTTTCAAAGCCAAATTTTTAAGATAAAATACCCTATGTCCTCAACTATTACCGACGACCAATTCCAACACATTGTTAAACTTTCACGATTGGAAATAAAACCAGAAGAAAGTTTTATAAAAGATCAATTATCTCAGGCTGCTGAATATGTAGATGTTTTACAACAGTTAAACACTGATAAAGTT
>CAYSVP010000037.1:0-5343 GCA_964434595.1 uncultured Gammaproteobacteria bacterium
AAAAACCAGAAAAAAAGACTTGATTTGTCAGTAATGGTTTTAAAAATAAAGTTCAGAACTTTACGGGTTTGCGGAGACATTTAATTAATTATTGACTAATAATCAGTAAAAATCTACCCCTGTTTTTGATAGAATGCTTTATGAAAAATATATATGATTCAGTAATTATCGGATCGGGTCCAGCTGGTTTAACAGCTGGAATTTACAATATTAGAGCAGATTTGAAAACATTGGTGTTGGCAGGAAATCAGCCGGGAGGCCAATTAACAATTACTACAACAGTTGATAATTATCCCGGATTTCCCAATGGAATTGGTGGAATAAAACTGATGATGGATATGCAACAACAGTTTAAAAATTTGGGAGGAGAAATATTAAATGATGTTGTTTTAAAGATTTGTAAAGATACAAGCCCCTCTAAATCTCCCTTTGATAAGGGAGACTTTGAAGTCATTTTACAGAGTGGAGAAACTCTCAGAACAAGGGCAGTAATTGTAGCAACTGGAGCAGGGGTAAAATGGTTGGAAATACCAAAAGAAAGAGAATTAATTGGACATGGTATTTCCGGTTGTGCCACTTGTGATGGGGCATTTTTTCGAGAGAAAATAGTGGCGGTAGTAGGCGGCGGAGATACTGCCTGTGAAGATGCTGGTTTTTTAAGTAAATTGGCTAAAAAGGTATATTTAATTCACCGCCGAGATAGTTTAAGGGCTCAAACTCCGCAACAAAAATTAGTGTTGGATAATCCCAAAATACAAATTTTGTGGAATAGTGAGGTGATAGAAATTAATCCTAATCTCCAAACTTCAATCTCTAAATTAGAAAATATAAAAATTAAAAATAATAAAACAGGAGTAGAAAATATTTTGGAACTTGACGGATTATTCGTGGCTATTGGTAGAACTCCAGCAACAGAGTTTGTAAAAGATTTAATTAAAACTAAAGAAACGGGTTATATTGTGGTTCATGAAAATCCTCAGTTTTCGACAATGACATCATTTCCAGGTATTTTTGCCGCCGGAGACTGTGCTGATGATAACTATCGACAAGCAATTGTTGCTGCTGGTGAAGGGGCTAAAGCTGGATTGGATATTGAAAGATGGCTAAAAAGCGAATAAATTTTTACTTCAGATTACTTTACCAATGCTTTAATTTTTAAAATAAAGTTTTTGGTGGAAAATTGAGAGGCATTTTTTATACAATCAGATGGTTTAATATTCTGAACTTTTAATTTGTTAATAGCCGAGGCACAAGAATTCGGAGTTAATTTATCAAAAAGTATGCCAGTTTTACCGTTAATGACAGTTTCTCTGATTCCCCCACTGTTATAGCCAATAACTGGACAACCGTAAGATTGAGCTTCAACGGAAACCATGCCAAAATCCTCATTATCTGAGCAAAAAAGATAAGCCGAGGCATGGGAAAATAAATTGGCTTTTTCCTCTTGGGAAACTTCGCCTAAAAATTCAATAGTAGGACCAGCAAGACTTTTTAATTCATTGGCAAAACCAGCAAAATCACGACCAAAAATTTTGAGAGAAATTTTTAATTGATTACAGGCTTCAATAGCAATATCATAGCGTTTAGCCCGAGCTAAACGACCACCGGTAAGAAAATATTTATCACTTTTAAATCTCCTTAAATCCCTATTTGACAAGAGGGGCTTTGAATCAGGTAAATCAATGGGGGGATTAATGATAACTGAGTCGCGACGGTAGAATTTTTGGATGCGGGCGGCAGTGGTTTGGGAATTGGCAATAAATTGGTCGACGTTTTGGGCATATTTAAAATCTAGAAGACGAAGAAAATGGTTGGCAATTTGGGCAAAAAAATTAATAATAGGATATTTTTTGAGATTACGGGCAGTGGGAAGTCCATAGAGATAACGGGGAGGAGTATGACAATAGCAGAATAATTTAGCATTTTTTTTATCAATAGCATTGGGAAAATAGGCACCCGTAGCAGAAGTAATAATTAGATCGTAATTAGAAAAATTAAATGATCTAAAGGCTAAGGGAGACAATAAACGTAAAGGAGAAATAATTTTAGAGGCAAAAGGAATGTATTTAAAAAATGATTGATGAACACGACTCCCCCATTTTTTTTCCAGCCGTTGACGATGAGGACCAAAAAAGTGAGGACAATAGAGAGTAGTGTAAATATCGGCATCGTGGAAAATATCGGTTAAGGTTTCAAAAACTGCTTCAGCGCCACCATATTCTTTGAGATAATCCTGAACAAGAGCAATGCGGGGGTTTTTAATCAATTTAGAATAATTAATTTTTAAAATTTTTAGTTAATTTTTTATCAAAAGAAGCAATTTTATCGACTTTTTTTGACTGGGCATAGTAAAAGTGATAGGCATCTTCGAGATCATAATTAAATTTGTCAAAGTTATTGATAGCATCGAGTAAAATTTCACGATCTGGAATAAAGACAAAATCAAAATGACAAATTTGATTTATAATCTGTTTAGTTTGTAAATTATCAAAATTGTAAATCTTTTTTAAGACCCAATAAACTTCAAAAACAACAATAATGTCTGTAATTAATTGATACTTGTCTTGGGAAGCTTCAAGAAACAGTTTTTTGACTTGTTGGTATTGATCGGAAACATCATTTATAAAAAAACGGAGGAAATAATTGGTATCAATGAAAATCATTATTTTTTTATGGAAAAATGTTCTTCTTTGGCTTGTTTAATAAGAGTATCGAGATCTATTTCTTGATACTTTTTAGGTAAAACAAGGGAACCGGCGAGACGCTTAACCATATCAGTGGCCGATTCCATATGGATAATATTATTTTCAAGGGTAAAGATCAATTTTTGACCCTTTTTAAGTTTGGCTTGCTTAATAATTTTAACAGGGATGGTTATTTGGCCTTTACTGGTAATAGTGGCTGTTTGGGAAATCATAGATAAATGATATTAAATACAAGGATAATTGTCAAATACAAGGAATTTAGATTCAAAACAAGGATACTTGATTTGAATCTATTTTTGGTTTCTTGTTTTTAATCTCCGTTGAATAATTTAGTTTTCTTTTGAGACGGGCGGAAAGAGATTTGAAATTATATTCTTCAAAAAGAGAGAGAAGTCCAAGAAATTTGTCGTTATTTAATCGAGCGGTTTTAAATTTAAATTTTAGGGGAATATTGCAAATAATAGTGGCTAATTTTTGTGACATATAGGCATTTTCTTTGTCTTTGATCAATTTTTCTTTGATATTGTCACCAATTTCGTCGAGGTGAGAGTAAATATTATCCAGATTTTGATATTTTTCCAAAAGGTCAGTAGCAGTTTTAGGTCCAATACCAGTAACACCAGGATAAGAGTCGGACATGTCCCCCATTAATGCTTTGAGATCAATAACTTGAGGGGGATTGACACCTAATTTGTCTTTGACACCACTAGTGTCATAGGTTTTAGTCTCGGAAAGACCACGAATAGGGACAAAAAGGGAAACTTTTTTATTGACCAATTGCATCAAATCTTTGTCACCAGTGATGATAGTAATCTTTTGAATAAACTTTTTCTTTTGAGCTTTTTTGGTTAAGGTTCCAATTAAATCATCGGCTTCGAAGCCACCCATAGCGATATTGGGAATACCGGTTTTGTCTAAAGTTTGAGATAAAAGTGGTAATTGGGTAATTAAATCACGATCGGCGGGTTGACGCTTGGCGCGGTAACCGATAAATTCTTCGTTTCTAAAAGTAGGACCTGGGGAATCAAGACAAACTAGTAAATAATCAGGTTTTAATTGATCGATAGACGACAAAATCATGGAGTAAAAGCCATAAATGGCATTAACTGGTTGGCCATTGAGACTGAGCGGTGGAATAGAGTGATAAGCCCGATGAGCAATAGCATGACCATCAACAATAACTAAATGAGACATTGGTTAGAAAAAATCTAAAAGAATAACAAATGATAAAGAATTATAGCGCAGGAAAGTTAATTAATTGAAAAAACAATAGCTTTTTAAGGTAGAATTTAGTAATGGAACAACATCCAATTCCACAACAGATTAGTTCCTACGAATTCAAGCTCGTAGGAGATATGACACTGAAGCAGTTTTTGAAAGCGGCAAGTGGAATTGTGATTGCTTTGTTGATTAATGCTTCTGGTCTGATTTTTTTTCTTAAATATCCATTGATGTTATTGTTTGGAGCTGGTGGATTAATGTTGGCTTTTGTACCTTTTCAAGACAGACCATTGGAGGTATGGATAATGTCTTTTTTAAGATCAATTTATGCACCAACAATTTATACTTATAAAAAGGTAGGTGATAAAAAATGGTTGGAATTGAGAAATAAAAAACCTTTGGAGGAAGAAGAGGTTGAAGAAGAAGAAATACCTGAGAAGAATAAGCAAAAAGTTGACGAATTTATCCACTCGTTACCATCGATTAAAAGAGAGGTAGAAAAAAATAACAAAGAAGATGAAATGTTGGAAGCAAAAACACTAATTGATAAACAAGAAATTTTAAAGACAGAAGAACCAAAAACACAACAATCAACGGTTGTTGACACAGTACCTGAGAATAAAGATTGGCGGGATGAAGAAACGGGTCTAAGGTTAAAAACAACCGATAAGCTAGGAGCGACCGGTAAGGTGGTTTTTGGTGCAATTCCGATGCCCAATAAGCCAGAAATACCAAACTTGGTAGTAGGAATGGTAACAGATGTTGAGGGAAAAATTATTGAAGATGCAATTGTGGAGATACAAGACGAGAAAGGTAATCCTGCTAGGGTGTTAAAAACTAATTCTTTAGGTCAATTTAAAACTACAGCACCTCTGGCTAAAGGTAGATATTTAATAATTCCCGATAAAGATGGTTATAATTTTGATCGGGTTAATATAGACTTGCAAGATAAAATAGTAGAACCAATTAAAATAGAGGCCAAAAGTGGTCTCCAATGAGATATTATTAAATAACCAATGTCAATCGATCCATTTAAAATAGCTATCAGAGGTACTACCCAAGAACATCTTCCCATAGAAGATATTATTGATGGTGTGGTAATACAAAAAGATGGCTCTTGTTGTTCAATAATGGCAATTTCATCAGTTAATTTTGATTTATTATCAGAAAGGGAACAACAAGCTTTAGTATATGCATATGGGGGTATTCTAAACTCACTTAATTTTCCAATACAAATTGTCACCCAATCAAGATCGAAGGACGTAACTTTCTATCTTAACAATCTAAAGAAAGCAGAGGAAAATCAAACCAATGTCTTGCTTAAAGAAAGAATTTCTTCGTATAGAAAATTTATTGAAGAGATAGTTAAAAAGAATGATGTATTATCAAAATCTTTTTATGTTGTGGTACCGTTTTC
>CAYSVP010000038.1:0-5231 GCA_964434595.1 uncultured Gammaproteobacteria bacterium
GCAAAAATAGTAAGGATCCCAATTATTTGACTGATAAGAGAGCTGGCTTTACTGGTAGCATCTGTAGTACCATCTGGATTAACTGTGACTGCGACGCCAGGACCGGTTAATGTTCCAGTTATATCTGATAAAAGTCTATTATTGTGTGGGTCCATAGATGGTGGGATTTAAAATTTTAATACCAGTGAAACGTTCAACTAGACTGGCAATTATAAAAGCAGAAGCGATAATTACTAAACCAAGAACACTTTGCCATATCTTTGTCCAGGCCGCTTCGGTTTTTTTGGGATCGCCATTGGCGGAAATGTAACCATAACCAGCCATAATAATTTGGAAGACCATATAAATGCCAGCCAAGGTGCCAACTAATTTGAAAACATTACTAAAAAAAGCAAATATTCCTTCACCACTATTACTGGTATATTTGGGAAGAGGATTAGAAATAGGACCAAAAATATTAAAAAATTGAAATTTAGAAATTAAAGTAGATTTAGTTTTTTTCATTTTAGATAGGTTTCTGTTGGATTTAGAATTGGAAGACCAGTGACAACTTCAATAATTTGAATAATAAAATAAGAGAGGATAACGACTAAAAAACCAATAATGGCATTGGTAACAATAGCCTGCGATTGAGCGGCTTTCTTGGGATCGCTATCACCTGCTCCGATTATAAGGTTTAGTCCACCAAAAATCAAAAGGCAAAGAAAAATTACTCCAGCGACAGTAAGAGAAGTTTTAAGAAATGAATCGGTAAGCTTTCCAATATTAGTGTAGGTTGAAATTGTTTTACCATTACCGATATAAGTATCATTAATGCTGACTGCTAACAAACGATTCATAAGGAAATTATAACCTAAATTCTAAATAATTCTAAACTCTAAACATTAAGGTTAAAAACGATAAAATAGAAATAAAAAACTAGTGTATTGACTGGGTAAAAATGGTGTTATAATACGCCACAAAAGTTGTCTAAGAAATTACTGTTTAAAAGTTAAATATTCCCTATAATATGAGAAAAAAAATCCTGTCCCTACTAATAGGTATTGTTTGGTTTTTAGTCGGCAGTAAAGAGATGGTGATGGCAGTAAAAATTACTCCAACAATTGAACCAACTCCGACTATAGTAATACCAACAGTGACTCCGGAAAGTGAGAGAATAGTTGATTTTACAAATAAGACGACTATTTATAGATTAGAGTCAGTATTAGAAAGAAATCGACCGGGAAAGTGGAATGTGGGAAATACAATTCGAAAATTGGAAACAATTGCGGTTGATCGGGGGGTGGCGGCAAATACGATTGTATTATTAATGTTACTTCCATTAATTGCGACATTGGTATCGTTTTTACACTATATTGTAGGATTATCAGGTTACGGAATTTTTATGCCAACTATGGTGGCAATAGCGTTTTTGGCTACCGGGGTGCTGGGGGGGGTGGTGTTGTTTGCCATGATATTGATGATTTCTTTGGTTAGTAATTGGATGTTAAAGAAATGGAAGTTACATTTTTGGCCTTCAAGATCGATAAATTTATTGTTTATTTCAGTAGGTACTTTTGGATTAATGATGTTATCAACATATTTTAAGATTTTTGATATTAGTCAGATATCTATTTTTCCGATCCTTTTTACAATTTTATTAGTAGAGGAGTTCGTGAGAACCCAGTTGACTAAGAGCAAAAGTGAAGCATTTAAATTGACATTGGGAACATTGATTTTGGCAATAATTGGGGCGGCAATGATGAGTGTACGACAAATTCAGGAAACGGTTTTGTTGTATCCAGAAGTGACATTAATAATAGTACTAATGATTAACTTGATAGTAGGTAGTTATTCGGGAATTAGATTAACAGAAATAAAAAGATTTAAAGGAGCGATTAGAAAAAAGAAAAATAAGAAAATTGTAAATAGCAAATAGAAATTAGAATAAAAATTTTTAAAAAAATGTTTGGAATAAATTTAAAACAATATGGTCAGTTTTTGACTAAAAACGAAAGGAATCGGATTTATCTGCGAAAGAATTCAATAGAAGGGCGACGGATAGCTGACAGTAAATATAGTACAAAGAGAAAATTGGAAAAGGCGAGAGTAGGAGTACCAAAATTAATCGGAAGATTTAAAACTGCCGAAGAAATGGAAAATTTTGACTGGTCAAAGCTAGATGGAAACTTTGTGGTTAAACCAGTATCAGGTTATGGTGGAGAAGGTATTTTGATTATTAGAAAGAGGATAGGATATGGAAAATTTTTGATGATGAGCGGGAAGATAATACTAACTGAAGATATTAAAAGACATTGTTTGGAAATTTTAGCGGGAAGATATAGTTTGCACGGATCACCGGATATGGTACTAGTTGAAGAAAGAATTAAAATTCATCCGATGTTTCTGGGAATTACAAAAACCGGTACTCCAGATGTTAGAGTAATTGTGTATAACAGAATTCCAGTGATGGCGATGTTGAGAGTACCAACTGAAAAGAGTGGAGGTAAAGCTAATTTGCAACAAGGGGCAATTGGATTGGGAGTGGATTTGGCTACTGGAATTACAACATTTGGGATAGAAGGAAAAGGAGAGGAAATAAATCGAATTTTTGACAGAGGTAAGAAAAAAATGATTAAGGTAAATGGAATTAAAATTCCAATGTGGCGGGAAATATTAGAAACGGCAGTTAATTGCCAAAAAGCAATTCCGGGATTGGATTTTTTAGGTGTCGATGTAGTGCTGGATAAAGAGGATGGTCCAGAGGTTTTGGAAGTAAATGCCCGACCGGGATTGTCGATTCAGATTTGTAATAAAGCTGGATTAAAACAACGAATGAAAAAAGTAGAAGATATTGAAGCTAAGAGTGTTGATCATGCTGTATCTTTGGCTAAATATTTATTTGGAGAGGGATTTTTTGAAAAAGTAGAACAAAAAGAAAAAATGAAAACAGTTCAACCATTGGAGATTATAAAAATAAAAATTCCTAAAGGTTATAAACCTGATTTACAAAAGAGTCCGATATTAAAGCAGGGAAAACACAAAGTTGTTGAGGTTAGAGCTAAGATTGATACTGGAGCATTTCGAAGTTCAATTGATAGAAATTTAGCGACTAAGTTGGGATTATTGGTGCCGGAAAAGGTGCTGTATTACCGGCATTATAAATCTTCTTTGGGAAGACATAACGACCGGCCGGTGATAGGGGTAACTTTTTGGCTAAATGGAAAAAAGGTAGTTACGGCAGTAAATGTGGCTGATAGGGATAAATTGAGAACAAAATTTTTATTAGGAAGGAAGGATTTAGAGGGTTTTTTAGTAAGTGCAAAAAGGGATCTACAACTTGACAGAAAAGTGTTTAAAAGAAAAAATGAAAAGAATGAAAAATAAAACTAAAATTGCTCTATTTTTTGGTGGAAAAATTAGCCAACATTTGGTGTTGTTAAGAAAGGCGGCTAAAAAAATTGGAGTCCGACTAGATTTGGTTTCTTATAATAGAGTTTGTTTTGACACAATTAATTTACAAATAAAGATTAGGGGAAATTTAAAATCGGGAATTGAGAATAAAGTAAAAAATGATGGTTGGTTAGATATTAACTCTTATGATGTTTTGTTTTTTAGAACTACCGGTAAACATTGGGAAGAGGTGGATTTGATAGTTGAAGAAATAAAAAAAACAGAGACATCGGTTCGCCCGTATATAATTGATCCGATAATTTTAAATGGTAAACCAAGTATGGCTTGCAAGGCTTATCAAATGTTGGCATTGAAGAAAGCCGGAATAGATGTACCACAAACGGTTTATGGTAGTTTGTGGTATTTGTTTGAGATTATGAATGGGGCGGAAATGGATAGAGAGGAAATGAATAAAAGGGCGGAAATAGTGGAAAGGGAGGAAAGGGCGGAAATGGGATTCCGCCCGTACAATTGGCCAATTATTATTAAAGGCAGTGGTGGGGATAGAGGAACACGGGTTTATAAAGCTGATAATTTGGAAGAAATGGAAAAATTAATTAAAAATTTGAGAAAGTCAGAGACTGAAGAGGGTAAAAGATATATGCTTCAGGAATATATTCCTAATGATGGAGATTATCGATTATTTGTGTTGGGGGAAAAAGTTTTGGGAATAATGAAAAGATCGAGTCAAAATAAAAATGAATTTAGAAATAATTATTCTGCGGGGGGTAGCGTGGAAGTGGCTGAATTACCAGAAGAAATAAAACAATTAGCGGTTAGAGCGGCTAAAATATGTGGTTTAGCTGTGGCAGGGGTTGATGTGGCTTTTCGGGATAATGATATAAAAAAACCGGTAATATGGGAAGTAAATAAAGGGCCTCAATTTAAAGGTTTGATGGCGGCTACCGGAATTGATGTTCCAATGGAAATTGTTAAATATTTAGCTAGTTTAAAAACTAAAGCCTCGACTTAGTTTTTTCTAACTGTGAATCTGACGGAGCAGGTTCAATGTTCGAAAAAACTATATCTTCGGCTTATTTATTAAATAAAAATATGAATAAAAAAATAATTACATTTACTATGTCTTTGAAACAAAGTCAGTTTGAAGTTAACCGTTTGGTTGAGGAAGCGGACAAATTAGGGGTAGGAGTAAATAAAGCTCTTTACCGAGAAATGTCTTTTGATTTGGTTGATGGTAAACCAAGATTATTTATTAAGGGTGAAGAAATAACGAAGGAAAATACTTTAGGAATGTGGTTTAGGGTAGCCGGGACAGTTAGTGGAAAGTATACTGAAGGCAGGAATTTGGCGATTAGAATATTACAAGACGAGATTTTTTGCGCTAATCATGGGGGTTATTTAAACTGGTCAAGAATGGGCAAGATTGCTCAACATGGGGTATTTTTAGAAAATGATATTCCAATAGTACCGACAAAAATTTTTTATACTAAAGAACAGGTATTGGAAAATTATAAAAATAATATTGATTGGCCGGTAATTGCCAAACACGAAAAGGGATATCAAGGTAAGTCGGTTAGAAAATTTGAGAACTGGTTTGAGTTGGAAAAATTTGTAAATAAAATTCAGGAAAAAAATGTAGGAATGTTTTTGTGGCAAAAATATTTGCCGACCAGATGGGATTTGCGAGTGGTCGTGATTGATGGAAAAGCAATTGGAGCAATGAAAAGATCAGCAGTTGGTGATGAATTTAGGAGTAATTTCTCCTTGGGGGGAGCGGTGGAAGAGTGGAATTTATCGGATAATGATAGAAATTTGGCGGAAAAAGTGGCTAAAGTGTG
>CAYSVP010000039.1:0-5153 GCA_964434595.1 uncultured Gammaproteobacteria bacterium
GAATGGTGGACTTGGGCCAATTCATTTAATTTTTGGCGGGTAATTACTGGGTATTTAACCAATTACCATATTACTTTTCTGGGTTTGACTTTAAAGTTTTGGGGTTATTTTATTTTCTTAACTTTCAATATTTTTGCTATTTACATTGATCGAAAAAGAAATTATCACGATACATTAAAAGCCATGTTTGTCGTTGGATTTTCTGCATGGTTATTTATGGTCACTATGCACGAACGCTATTTATTTTCTGCAGTTGTCATTGGCTTAATTCTTTTAGGTAAATTTCCTAAACTAATGGGGTATTGGATACTCTTAAGTATTATTTTCTGGTTAAATATGTTCAATGGTTGGTGGATACCTCTAAGTTGGCAATGGCTAAAAAATATTCTAACTTGGGGAGGGGAATTTTATGGAACTATACCTAGAATATTATCAGTAATTAATATCTGGTTATTTTATAAAATGACAAAAATTATTTTAAGCCATCAAGGGTCTAAACCCTTAAAAATGATAAAATAACACATGGATAAAAAATCAAAAATATCTGCTGTTATTAATGTTCGCGATGAAGCCGAAAATCTCGATAAATGCCTTAAATCTATTGTTAGTATAGTCGATGAAATAATCGTTGTCGATATGCATTCAACCGATGGTAGTGTTGATGTTGCTAAAAAATATGGCGCTAAGATTTTCTCGTACAAACCAATGAAATACGTTGAACCCGCTCGCAATTTTGCTCTCAACAAAGCCACCGGTCGATGGATTCTTTTACTTGATCCCGATGAATATCTGAACAAAACTCTTAAAAAAGAATTAATAAGAATTACTAATCGCAGTGATGTTGATTTTGTCCGTATTCCCAGAAAAAATATAATTTTTGGTAAATGGATCAGACATGGTCGTTGTTGGCCGGATTATCTAATCCGTTTTTTTAAAAAAGGATTTGTAACTTGGAAAAAAGAAATCCATAGTCAACCTCAAACCAAAGGTAATGGTTTAACCCTTCTCGATACCGAAAAATTAGCTATTCGCCATCACAATTATCCTAGTATTAGCCAATTTATTATCCGTGCAGTTCGTTATAGCGGTATACAGGCAGATGAATTAAAATCTGACAATTACAAATTAAAAACTAGTGACTTTGTTCTTAAACCAATTCAAGAATTCAATAGCCGTTTTTTTGCCGACAATGGCTATAAAGATGGTGTCCATGGTCTGATTTATTCCATTCTTCAAGCCATTGCCATTGCTTTTATCTATATTCGTCTCTGGGAAAAACAAGGTTCAACCGAAAAAGTCTTAGCCAAAGAATCATTTGTTTCAGCCAGCCAGGAAAGTATCTTTGAATACAGTTATTGGTTCAGTAAATATTTTCGACAGGAATATACTGGTAATATTTTTAAAAATATTTTCATTCGTCTACGGTTATTTCTTGATAGAATTACCAAAGATTTTTAATTAATGAAATCAGTTGCCATTATTGTTTTAAATTGGAATAAACCGAAATTAACCATAAATACGGTTAATTCTCTTTTGGAAATTAGTCATAAAAACTTTTCTTATCAGATAATTATTGTCGACAATGGCTCAGATGATGATTCTATCTCTCAATTTAATAAAATGTATTCAATATCGGCCAATATCAAAGTTATTTCTACAGGTATTAATGAGGGTTATGTCAGTGGCAATAATTTTGGAATAAATTATGCTCTTAAAAATAAATTTGATTACTTTTTAATCATCAATAATGATGTTTTTGTAAAAAAAGATTTTCTTCAGTTGTTGGTTAATTTTCTTGAAAAAAATTCTCAATATGGTTTAGTTGGACCAAAAATCTATTTTGCCCCTGGTTATGAATTTCATCAGAATCGTTATCAAAAAAATGAATTGGGTAAAGTAATTTGGTCAGCTGGGGGTCAGATAGACTGGAATAATGTGATTGGATCTAATGTTGGTATTGATGAAGTTGATCATGGTCAATTTGAAAAAAACAATGATCAACTAGATTTTATTAGTGGTTGTTGTTTTCTAATCAGACGATCAGTAGTTAAAAAAATCGGAGTCTTTGAAAATTATTTTATGTATCTTGAAGATGTGGATTTTTGTCTTAAAGCCAAACAAAACGGTTTCAAGATTATGTATTATCCTCAATCAGTTATTTGGCACCTCAATGCTGGTTCCTCAGGTAGTGCTAGCTCACTTCATGATTACTTTTTAACTCGCAATCGCTTAAAATTCGGTTTTAAATATACTAAGTTTAGAACCAAATTAGCTCTTTTTCGAGAATCATTACGTATCTTATTTAAATCACCTTCAAGCTGGCAAAAAAGGGGAGTTATAGATTTTTATTTAGGAGTTTCCGGTAAAGGCAGTTGGCAATGAAAAATATTAAACTTTCAATCATAATTACTACCGGCAATGAAGAAACAATGATTGTTGATTGTCTTCATAGTTGTGATTTTGCCGACGAAATTATTTTAGTCTCCAATGCTACCGATAATACCAATCAAATTGCTAAAAACACCATACCATCAATTAAAATTATTCCTCATTTCCCTTTTAATTATTCGGAATCAAAAAATATTGGAGTTGCCAAATCTCATGGCCAATGGCTTCTTTTTATTGATACTGATGAAAGAATTACTCCTCAACTTAAATCTGTTATTTTAAGAATTATCAATCAAACTACAATTCGATATACCGCCTACGATTTTCCCAGAGCAAATTATTTCCTCAACCATAGGGTGAAATATGGTGGTACTTATCCTGATTATGTTAAACGTCTAATGTATCGTCCCAATTTTAAAGGTTTTGTTGGTGATCTTCACGAACAGCCCTCTTTTATTGGTCTCGATCAAAAGATTGCTGCCGATTTACTACACTATACTCATCGTGATTTAGCTTCAATGTTGGAAAAAAGTATCAAATGGACTAGTCTCGAGGCAGACATGCTTTTTAAATCAAACCATCCTCCAGTTGTGTGGTGGCGATTTCCTCGTATGATGTTTACTAAATTTTGGGAAAGGTTAGTTGTTCAGCAAATGTGGCGTGACGGTACTGTTGGCTGGATTTCCGTTATATTTGAAATGTTCGATACTTTTATGATTTATGCTAAACTTTGGGAGCTACAACAACATGATTAAACGAGCTGGTATTTATGATCCATATTTAGACACTCTAGGTGGTGGTGACAGATATTGTTTAACAGTTGCCGAAATATTATCAAAAAATGGATATAACGTTGATGTTTTTTGGAATGGTGATCCGGATTTAATTAAAAAAGCTTCAATTAGGTTTTCCCTGGATTTAGACAAAATTAGTATCGCTCCCGATATATTTGGGTTAACATCCAGCAAACTCGAGTTTTTTGACGATGAACTAAAACTACCCCATCAATCATCAATTACTCCCCATTCTCTTCTACAAAAAAGTCAAGATTTTATCAATAAAATTAATACTACTAAGCAATATGATTTAATATTTTACCTAAGTGACGGCAGTTTACCCTTTTTATTTGCCAAAAAGAATCTTTTACATATCCAAGTGCCATTTATTATTAAACAAAAATCTACCGATAAATTAATCAATAAAATTAAATTTAATCAGTATCAACACATAGTCTGTAATTCTGCTTTTACTCAAAGAATTACAGAGCAAAGTTACAATACCCATTGTACAGTTCTATATCCACCAGTAGACGTAGCAAAATTTAATTCAACTTTAGAAAAAGAAAAAATTATTCTTTCTGTTGGTCGATTTGACAACATTCTTAATGCCAAAAAACAGGATGTTCTTATCGAAGCTTTTAAACAATTAAATCTGTCCGGATGGAAACTAGTTTTAGCCGGTGGTAGTTTGGAAAATCCCGATAAAAACCATTATCTTCAACATCTCCAACGTTTAGCTGAAGGTTACAATATTGAGTTTTTAATCAACGTCAACTTCAATGATCTTAAAAAAATTTATGCTTTATCAACTATATATTGGCATGCCGCTGGATTTGGTGTTGATGAAAATATTTGTCCTGAACAGACTGAGCATTTTGGTATGGCTCCGGTTGAAGCCATGGCTTCCGGTTCTGTCCCTATTGTTGTTGCTAAAGGTGGATTAACTGAAATAGTTGATGATGGTATCGATGGTTATCTTTGGTCAACTATATCTGAATTAGTCACCAAAACTAATAATCTTATTCATGATCCGATCTTAATAAAACAACTTTCTCTAAAAGCAATAGAAAAAAGTCAGTTATTTACCAAAGAAAAATTTGCCTCTAAACTTCTGGAATTAATTAACCAATGAAAATATCACTTATTATCACCAATTGGAATGGTTTGAATCTGCTTAAAAAAAATTTAGAACAAGTAATTAAAATGAGTCCTGAGGCCCAAGAAATAATAATTGCCGACGATTGTTCTTCTGATAAAAGTGTTGATTACATAAAACAGCTCCAAAAAAAATATTCAAAATTAAAATTAATAGCCAACAAAAAGAACCTAGGTTTTGGAAAAAATTCAAACAAAGCTATTTTAAAAAGCCAAGGAGACTTAGTTGTTATGTTAAACAGTGATATTTATCCCCATAAGGATTACATCAAAAATGCACTCAATCATTTTTCTGATCCAAAAGTTTTTGGCGTCGGTTTTGCTGAATTAGGCAACGAAAATTGGGCCAGAATTTATTGGCAAAACGGTTATCTTCAACATGAACCAGGTAAAGATATTAAAAAAACCCACATTACTGCTTGGCTTTCTGGTGGTGGATCAATTGTTCGAAAAGATATTTTTCAAAAATTAGGTGGCTTTGACAGTGTTTATGAACCATTTTATTGTGAAGATTTAGACTTAGGTCTTCGAGCCTGGAAATCAGGCTACACACTTTTGTGGGAACCAAAATGTGTCATTGAACATCATCATGAAGCTACCATGTCTAAATTTTCCAAAAATCTTTTAAATTATGTCAAAGAAAGAAATCGTCTACTTTCAGTTTGGCGCAACTTTACTGATCCTCAACTTATTAATTCTAATAAAATCGGTATGATATGGCGAGTTCTATCTGGACCAAATTATATAAAAATTATTCGTGCCGCCAAAAAACAAATCAAAAAATCCAATCCACCAATAATTTTTCCCAAACTTACCGACCAAGAAATTTTA
>CAYSVP010000040.1:0-5107 GCA_964434595.1 uncultured Gammaproteobacteria bacterium
TTTATTATATTCACTTAACACTACTTCTACTATTAATTATTAATTAAGTATAATTAATGTATGACAGAAATAAATCAAATTTATCGTTGCCCAATTTGTGGCAACATTGTTGAAGTTATACATACCGGTCAAGGCCAACTTGTTTGTTGTGGCCAACCAATGGAGCTTTTGGTTACTAAATATGAAGACGTTGGTGTCGAAAAACATCTTCCTGTTATTGAAAAGACCGCCACAGGCATAATCGTTAAAATCGGTTCCGTTCCTCACCCAATGGAAGAAAACCACTATATTGAATTAATCGAAGTTATTGCCGACGACAAAGTTTACAAAAAATATTTAAAACCAGGCCAAACTCCAGTTGCCGAATTTGAAATAAAAAGCGATGATATCAAAGCCAGGGCTTATTGTAATGTCCATGGTCTGTGGCAATCTAAATAAAAGATTAGATTTCTATAATTATCTATGTTCAAAAAATTAGTTATTTATTTTACTTTAAACTAACTAATTTCATTAATATATGACTAAAAATCCTTTTATTAATGCCCTTTGCGCTTCTCTATATATTATTCTCGGAGTTACGATTATGAATTTCGTAACTCAACCACTTAAGAATAAACCCGATACTTTTTTCGCTCCAGTTGTCTTTTTATCACTTTTAACATTATCTGTCGCCGTTATGGCTTTCTTATTTTTTTATCAGCCATTTACACTTTTTATCGAAGGCAAGAAAAAACAAGCTGTCAGCTTATTTATTAAAACAGTTGGTATTTTTGCCACCATAACCGTAGTGGCTTTAATTTTACTTTTTTCTGGTGTTATCTAAATTAGAAACATTTGTCTAATATCTTATGAAACTCAGCAACGAAAAAATGACAGAAAAGCTGGAAACAACCGTAAATAGAACCATAGAAGCTATTGCCAGAATCGAGAGATTTATTATTAAATACGGCGCCGATTTAAATAAAAATCAACTGGATCGGATATCAAACAAACTAAAAGAATTACAAAAAAAATTATAATTCGATAAAACTAAATAATAAGTATTTATACTACTATCCATCAATAAATAACCACCCAAAACCAATCTTCATTTATAATTAATAAATGGTCTATCAGGGTCTTGCCGAAAATCAGGTTGTCGATTTACAAAAAAAATATGGCGCCAATGTTCTACCAATTAAAAATGGTTTCTCTAAAATCAAAATTTTTCTCTCACAGTTCAATAGCCCACTAATTTATATTTTGTTATTTGTTGCCATCGTCTCCATTATTTTTAATGAAATCTTTGATGCTGTATTGGTTATGGCAGTTGTTATTCTCAATGTCCTGATGGGTTATTTTCAGGAACTTAGTAGTCAAAAAACTTTAAGCTCACTCAGAAATATTTTAAAACCAACTGCCTTGGTCATTCGTAACGGTTTGCGTCGTGAAATCAATATTCAGGAATTAGTTCCCGGAGATATTGTTGCCCTTAATGCCGGCGACAAAATTCCCGGAGATGGTTCTCTTCTCGAGAGTAATCATTTATTAGTTGATGAATCAATTTTAACCGGTGAAAGTACTGCTGTTGAAATATCACTCGATAATGCCAAGTCGAGTATTCTTCATATGGGAACCACTGTTCTCTCAGGAAAAGGGGTTATGACAATCAAAAAAATTGGTATTCAGACAGAGATGGGAAAAATTGGCAAATCTCTTTCAGAAATTAGTGATGAAAAAACTACTCTACAAAAAAAACTTGAAGTTTTTACTCGGCAATTAGCCCGCACTATTATTATTATCTGTCTAATTCTGTTTATTATTGAAATAATTTACGGCCAAAATCTTTTCAATGCTCTACGTCTGTCAGTTATCCTTTCCGTTGCCGCCATTCCTGAAGGTTTACCAATCGCCATCACTGTAATTTTAGCCATTGGTATGAAAAAAATTCTTCGAAAAAAAGGTTTAGTTAAAAAGTTGCTTTCGCTGGAAACTTTAGGGTCAACCACTGTCATTTGTAGTGATAAAACTGGAACATTAACCGAGGGTCACATGAAAGTAGTCGAAACTTTTTTTAAGGATGAAATCAATGCGGAACTTTCATTGATCCTTGCCAATGAACAGTGGGACAGTCTGGAAATTGCCTTATGGGAATATGTTAAAACTAAAGGTCAATTAAATCCCCAAAAAATTATAGAATCGGTAGAAAAAATTTATGAAGAGCCTTTTGATAGTCTTAAAAAATATTCCCTAACGGTCATAAAATCCGGTACCAAACAAAGTTCCTATATTCTCGGTGCTCCGGAAATTGTTTTATCTTTTTGTCAGGTTACCTCTACTAACAGAAAAGAAATAATTAAACAAATTGAAAATCTAGCCGCCGCCGGTTTAAAAGTTCTAGGAACTGCTTACAAAAATTCCGGTAATCTCAAAGAAACTTCTGATTTTGTTTGGCTGGGTTTATGTGGTGTTGCTGATCCTTTGCGTCCTGGTGTTAAAGAGGCAATTCAAAAAACCTTGTCAGCTGGCATAAAAATAAAAATTGTCACCGGCGATTACCGTAAAACTGCTGAAGCAATTGCTGGACAATTAGGTCTTAATGTTACATCAAACAATTCAATTGATGGTGAAAAGTTAGATACTATTTCCGATACTGAATTATTTAAAAAAATTAAAGATATTATTATTTTCTCCCGTATTTCTCCACAACAAAAATTGCGTATTGTTGATGCCCTCCAAAAAAATAATGAAATTGTCGCCATGACAGGGGATGGAGTAAACGATGCCCCGGCTCTTAAAAAAGCCAATATTGGTGTTGTCATTGGTTCGGGTACTGAGGTTGCCAAGGAAGCCGGCGATCTAATTTTGTTAGACGGAAACTTCGGTACTATAGTTTCAGCAATTGAAGAAGGTCGAAGAATTTTTGCTAATATTAGAAAAGTCGTTGCTTATGTTTTATCCAATTCTTTTGTTGAAATTTCTCTAATTCTTGGAGCTACAATTTTCAGAATTCCTGTCCCCTTAACTATTGTCCAAATTTTATGGATTCACTTAATTTGCGATGGTCCGCCAGACATTGCCCTTGGTTATGAACCAAAAGAAATCGACTTAATGCAACAAAATCCAGAATCTGTTCGTCGCCAGGAAATTTTATCTTCAAGAATGAAATTTATTATTATTTTTATTAGTTTTTTTGTAGGCGGTTTAACTCTATTTATTTTCAATTATTATCTTACCTTTTTAGAAAATTTATCTCTTGGCCGAACCGTGATTTTTGCCGTTGTGGCCAGTGTTGATTTAATTTATGTTTTTTCTTTTAAAAATCTTAAAAGACCAATTATCAGAACAGAGAAATTTTTTAAAAATAAAATATTATTCCTATCAGTACTCTATGGATTTATTTTGCTTTTTTCGGCAATATATATACCGCAATTAAATAAAATTCTTGGCACTATACCGCTTGATTTTAAACACTGGATCATTGTGTTTTGTGTTGGTATCCTAACCACCTCAGTTATCGAAGTTGTCAAAGTTTTTAACTTTCCTTCCAAAACTATTTCCTAATTAATTATCTTTTTCTTAATTTTTCTGTTCCTTTTTAATTGTTCCCCAGTGATAAAAATATACTGGCAAACCAATTACAATCATGGCTATGGAATTGGATAATGTTCTTTTTGTTTGGTTAGATTGTTCCTCCTTATTTCTTTTTTCTATTTCCTCCGGAGAGATAGATTGTTTTTCCGCCACCATCGGATCGTAGTAATAACTATATTCATTGACTTTAAAAATATAGTTTTTCATTCCCAAATCAACTAACTGAATTCCACCGATAATGGTAATAAGCAAACCTACAAATGAAAACAAATACAAATACAAAAGACGTATATTAAATTTCATATTAAATCCAGTATAACAAATAAAATCATCAAGAATGGTTACTCGATAAAAATTTCAAATAATTGAACTTCGTGTTTTATTCGGGTATACTTCTAGAGTGCATCTCAAAGTCGACATTCCGGTTTCAGTTATTTTTGTTTATGATCCAAATGGGTCCAAAATTTCTCCTCTGAAAGTTCGTTGGGATGGTCTGGTTTATTCCATTACCAAAGTTGGCCTGCATCATCAATTTCGGGAAGGTCGGACTCTGCATCATATTTTTTCCGTAGTTTCAGATGAAACATTTTTTCGTCTCAATTTAAATACTGATAATTTATCCTGGCGACTAGAGGAGGTATCCGATGGATTACCTGACTAATTTACCATTCAATATTAAGCCATCAACTTTGATGCATATCGATCTTAATTCTTGTTTTGCTACTATCGAACAACAAGCCAACCCTTTACTTCGTGGCCGCCCAATTGCTGTCGCTGCCTACAACTCTCCCTGTGGTTGTATTTTGGCACCCTCAATTGAAGCCAAAAAACTTGGGATTAAAACCGGTATGCAGGTTAAAGAAGGCCGGTTAATTTGTCCACATCTTCAGATTTTAGAGCCGGATCCCTGGAAATATCGCAATATTCACATTCAACTTCGTGATCTAATTTCTCAATATACCACCGATTTTTCTCCCAAATCAATCGACGAGTTTATTGCTAATTTTGAAGGTTTTTCTTCTTTTAAATTAGGGATGTTGCAAATTGGCAAAGAAATTAAAGAAAAAATAAAAAAAGAAATTGGTGAATGGTTAACTGTTTCTATCGGTATCGGCCCCAATCGATTTTTAGCCAAATTAGCCGCCAATCTTAAAAAACCCGATGGATTGGAAGAAATTAACTATCAAAATTATTCACAAATTTATTCCCGACTTTCTTTGGTTGATTTAAATGGCATTAAAAACGCCAACGCCATTCGTCTTAATAACAAAGGTATTTTTACTGTTAATGATTTTTACAATGCTTCCATAGATAAACTTCAATCAGCTTTTCAATCGATTCTTGGTTATTATTGGTATCTTCGTCTAAGGGGTTGGGAAATTGACGATGTTGATTTTGGTCGTAAAAGTTTTGGTAATATGTATTCTCTCCCAATGTCCGTTTCTCAACCGGAACAAATTTCTCCAATACTTCATAAATTAGTGGAAAAAAGTAGCTATCGAATGCGTCGGGCTGGCTACAGTGCTGGAGGTGT
>CAYSVP010000041.1:0-4934 GCA_964434595.1 uncultured Gammaproteobacteria bacterium
TTGATGTTCAAAATGATTAATCAAACTACCTTTAATTCCCAAAGCCATTGCCTGTTGAATCGATATCCAGCCAGTATGTTTTCCGTCAATATATTCGTCGATATTTTGTAGCCACACCTCGGCTCCGGTTTTTTCTTTTATTCTCACTGCATCCAAAGCACTAGCCGCGATTACTATTCTCATTTTATATTTATCAGCTACTTCTTCAATAATTTTTGCCAACTCAATAGCCTTATCTCCAAATGTCTCTTGATAAATTTTAAAATTAATGAGGATCATTTTATTTTTACTTCAATCCATATCTAACTTTTAGTTGTTCAATCCCGGCCCTTAGAGGCACCATCACCTCATCAACTGTACTACCATTTAAAACCATCGAATTAATCGCATCTCCAAAATATTTAATCATATTATCATTTAGGCCATCATCCCAGGTTCTTGATGATAGATAACCACTACTGGCATCGTTAGCTGTATCAATAAATGGTTTAATTTTTAAATTAGATCCAATACTCGTCGCCATACTTTTTCGAGGATAAATTTCTCCAAAAGCTCTGATTTGAGAAGCGGTAGTATATAACTTTTCTAGGTTTTCTTTTGTTGATAAATAGGCCAAAAACTTCCAAGCCTCCTCTTGATGTTTACTTTTTTTATTTACTCCTTCAACCCAATATGTACCCCATTGAATATTAGTCAATTCAGCATCCTTATTAACATCTCCACTACTAGCTGCTCCCTCCAAAGTCGGCAATTGGGGTACTGTTGTTATCTCGTAATTTAGTTCCGGAATTTTCATGTCTTCAATATTAAATACTCTCCATGATGGACCAAAATAAAAAGCCAGTTTACCCTTGGCAAACAGTTCGGTGGAACTCGGTAATTTTTCATTCCACATTTTGTCTCTAGTAGCAAATAAAGTATAAAAAGTCAGAACATCTTTAATCTTTTGATTATTAGTAACATCATCAACTAAGATATTTGCTCCCGATTGCTTCAACATTAAACCTACAATATCACTCCAGTGATCGACATTATCAGTCATACCCATAGCCGCACCAGCTATTGTGATCTCATTATTGTTTCTGACCGTCATTTTCGTCGCCACAGTTTCCAAATCCCACCATGATTTTGGCAATTCCACATCTGCCGCTGCGTTAATTAAATCTTTGTTATAAAACAAAGCCAAGCCATCATACATCAATGGCACTCCGTAATAACGGTTCCCAATTTTAAGATCATTTTTAAAAACATCATAATAATCGTTATCAAGCCCGATATCTTTAACAATTTCTGTCGGAACATCCGCTAAAATTTCTTTCATCATTGGTATCCAAGAGGCATGATATCTAAAAATATCGGGTACATTACCCTCTGACGGATCTTTTTCTAGTCTACCCTGTAACCTCGATCGGTAATCAGTTTTTTGATTCATGGTGTACTTGATTTTAATTCCTGGATTTTTAGATTCATAATCAGCAATTATTCCCTGTAATATAGAAGAATCTTCCCATAAACCCCAGTAATTAATCGTTATTTCTTCCGGTTTATTATTCAAATTTCCTAAAATAAATTTCACCAATGAAAAAATCAAAAACGCCCCTACTAGTATTCCGCCCCCGATTATGAAGATTTTCTTATCAAGTTTAAAACCCGAACCTTTCTTCTCATAAATAGGCGTTGTTGGCTCAGATTCTTTTTCTGATACTTCAACTTTTTTCTCTGTCACCAAATTATCATCGGTAGAATCTTCGCTTATTTTTCTTGGCGGTAATGGTGATTGAAATTCATCTAAACTCATCTCTTAACTATACCAATTATTCAATTTTTATTATAGTTTCTAGTATCTATTATCTTATTTCATTATAATAATACAAATGAAACTTTCAATTTATACCGATGGCGGTTCTCGGGGAAATCCCGGAATTTCTGGATTTGGAGTGGCAATCTACAATGACAATCAAGTAATTATTGCCAAAATATCCAAATATATTGGTATTAAAACCAATAATGAAGCCGAATATTTAGCTATGATCGAAGCTCTCACTTGGGTTCGTGACCATCAATCCGAAGTTAATGAAGTTAATTTTTACTCCGACTCTCAACTTCTAGTTCGTCAAATTTTAGGAAAGTACAAAGTTAAAGCTAAAAATATCCAACCGCTACATCAAACTGTTATTTCTTTACTAAATCAAATCAAGCCTCCCTGTTATTTTAATGAAGTTCTTCGGGAATCCAACCAACTGGCTGACGAATTAGCCAATCAGGCTATGGATCGAAAACAATGAAAATTAATCAACAATTTATATTTAAAATTTTATTAATATTAATCGTTATCGGTCTATTGATTTTTTCACCCTTAATTATCGGTTTTGGTAAAACCGGTCGTGATACCAAAGTTCTCAATCGCGATTATTCACTTATTTCAAAATCGGATATTATTTCCCGTTTAGAAGCTGATTTTCCCTTGCCTCAAACCTTAATTTTAACGGCTCCGGATCAACAATTTGAATTAAATTTAGCCTCTATCTCCGCTCAAATAGATTCAGAAAGTCTGGCTTCCAATTTACTTTTTCGTCGTCTTAATCAGGGAATTAAAAAATATTTCTTGGCTTTTTTCCAGCCAAAAACGTTTTATTTAGAAATTAAATTCAATTTAGAAAGTCTAAATAAATATCTTGAAGAAATTGCTTCCCAAGTAAACCGACCTTTTGTCCCTTCCGAGTTATTTATTAATGACAAAAAACAAATTACTGTTCAAAACGGTCAAATTGGTCGCCAAATCGATATCCCGTCTTTAACAAATCAAATTATTTTTGTTTTAAAAAATTACCAGGTTGAGTCTGGTATTGTGATTCCCCTTAATCAAATTGGTCAACTTCCCGATGAATTATCGATTGAAAACACTATAAATACTGCTAATAAATTGATCGGTAAAAGTCTTCATTTTACTTCTACAGATCAGAATATCGTTATCAACGATCAGACCCTTATTTCTTGGCTGGATTTCCAATCTCCCTGTAGTTCGCAAAAAATATTTGATTATGTCAACTCTCTTCAGAGTAGTTTAAAAAAAGATCCAGTTGATGCTGTCTTTAAATTTGAAAATAATAAAGTTTTAGAGTTTAGACCTTCTGCTGATGGTTATTCTCTTGATACATCTAAACTTAATTTAGCAATATGTCCGAAAGTTCAGGAATTAATTAGCTCATCCGAATCTAGTCTCAACCTTGAATTGCCACTGATTATTATTCCACCAAAGATTACCAACAGTCAGGTTAACAACCTCGGTATCAAAGAACTTCTTGGTCGGGGTGTGTCTACTTTTCATCACAGTAGTACCACCCGTAATTTTAATGTTGAAAAAGGTGCTTCAATCGTCAATCGAATTTTAGTAGCTCCCGGAGATACTTTTTCTTTTATTAAAAATTTAGGGGAAGTTACAGTGGAAAATGGTTATAAAAAAGCTTATATCATCCGCCAAGGGAAAACTGAGCTCGATGTTGGTGGCGGTATTTGTCAAGTTTCCACCACTCTTTTTCGGGCTATGCTCAATTCCGGCCTAAATATTACTCAACGACAAAATCATGCTTATCGTGTTAGTTACTACGAAGAAGATATGCCTCCGGGTTATGATGCCACCGTTTTTATTCCCAACCCTGACTTAAAATTTATTAACGATACTGGTAATTATGTTTTAATCCAAAGTCTTTACGAAGATAAACTAAAAAAACTAACTTATGAAATCTATGGCACTTCTGATGGTCGTAAAGTTGACATTAGCAATTATCGTCAATGGGATGCTCAACCAGCTCCGCCCGATGTCTATATAGATGATCCTACCTTACCTGTCGGCAAAGTAGTTAAAGACGAAAGTCGAGTTCCCGGTTTAAAAACTGCTTTTGATTGGAAAGTTACCCGTAATGGTGAAGTAATCCATCAAAAAACATTTCAGAGTGTCTATACCCCTTGGGCAGCCGTCTACCGTCGAGGTACAAAAACTAATTAATTGTCTATCCTATCTCCATTCTCGGATCTCGATCTAATTTATCGATATCTTCCACAAATTCACCTCTCATTGCTTTATAGTAGCCAGCTACTCCAATCATTGCCGCATTATCAGTATTCAGCCATTTTTTTACCGGCATAAAAATTGGTAATTTTTCTTCTTTGGCTAATTTTCTCAATCGTTTTCTTAGTTCTAAATTAGACAAAACTCCACCACTAGCCAATAAAGTTTTTGGTTGATATTTAACTATCGCCAATTTATATTTCCGTACCAATGTTTCGAAGACTGCATTTTGAAAAGTTGCTGTCAAACTATTTATATTTTCAAAAATTTTTTCTTTTGGCCAATCCTTTATCTTGTAATAAAAGCTAGTTTTAAGTCCGGAAAAACTATAATCCAATATTTTTTTATCTGCCAACGGATGGGGGAGATTAAAAAAATTAATATTACCTGTTTTTGCCAAACTTTCTATAACCGGCCCTCCGGGATATCCCAATCCCATCATTTTCGCCGCTTTATCTAAAGCTTCACCAGCAGCATCATCCAATGTCTCTCCCACAATCGTATATACAGGCTTCGTTTTTGTCGCCCCTGTTAAGGGGAGATCCCGCGAAGCGGGAGAGGGGTTTTTTATCAAAATCAATTTTGTATGCCCCCCCGATACTGTCAGAGCTAAAGCCGAGAATTCAATATTTCTTTCAGGTTTACCAAATTTGTTTTTAGCCATATTTGCTAAAATATGGCCTTCAACATGGTTCACCGCTACTAGTTTTTTGTTATATTTAATTGCCAATTCTTTGGCTTTATTAACTCCCACCCCCAAAGCAATTGCCAATCCCGGTCCTTGTGTCACCGCAATCACATCAATAAATTTCATCCCTTCCTCAATAATTTTTTCGATTTTATTTTCTTTTTTAATTATTAATTT
>CAYSVP010000042.1:0-1291 GCA_964434595.1 uncultured Gammaproteobacteria bacterium
TTTCATCTGAGCCCGGAATGAAACTTGAATTCATGACCTTCCCCTTACCAAGGGGATGCTCTACCAACTGAGCTATCCGGGCAACACCTGGTATTGTACCAAAAATTCTACCATTTTCGGGTCAGTAATGACATTTTTTGTTATAATCTCCTAGTCATCTGGAGAGGTGCTCCGAATGGTAAGGAACTTGTTTTGAAAACAAGCGCCCGCAAGGGCATGCAGGTTCGACTCCTGTCCTCTCCGCATGTAGGTTGAGCGTAGCAAAATCCCCTTATGGGATTCGACTCCTGTCACTCAATCCTTATCAACTAAATCTAGTAATTCCTTTATAATGATAATTGATCATTTTATGAAGCTTCAACCACATCATCATAAATACAAAAATATTATCCTTACTATCATTGGATTTTCTTTTGCTGTTTTTCTTTTCCAAAACCAAAATTTTAATCAATTTTTAACTCACTTAGGTAAATATGGCTATATATCCGCCTTTATTGCTGGTATACTCTTTGCTTCTACTTTTACAATAGCCACTGGTGGGGTAATTTTATTAACCCTTGCTAAAACTATCTCTCCTCTTCAATTAATTATTATTGCCGGTTTAGGCGGAGCCACTTTTGATTTTTTAATGTTCAAATTTGTTAAAAATAAAATCGACGCTGAAATTGCCCCGGTTGTTGAAAAATTTCTTTATCATCATCATTTTCGCAAACTTCTTCATACTAAATATTTTGGTTGGACTTTACCAATCATCGGCGTTTTTGTTATTGCCTCTCCGCTTCCTGATGAATTTGGTGTTAGCCTCTTAAGTCTTTCCCAAATGAATCCGGTTTATTTTTTGGCAGTTTCTTTAACCTCACATTTTATTGGCATAGGCACCATTGTTGTCTCTTCTAGGCTTCTTTAATGTTATCATTAAGTGTTAATAGTTATTTCCCTATGAATATTCAAATCATCGGTGACAACTTTAACCTTTCTCCTCGTATCAAAAAAATGGTCGACGACAAAGTCGGCAATCCTCTTGATCGGTTATTAACCAACTTCGACCCTGAAATAAAATTTGCCTATCTTCATATATACAAAGATAAACTTAAAAACTATGATCTTAAATTTGAGATAAGTCTCCCTGGAAAAAAACATGTTTTTGCTCAAACCACCCATAAATTTCTTAAATCAGCCCTAATCGATTTAACTCAGGAAGCTGAAAAACAAATCGAAAGGTTTCGATAAATCCTGTATACTTTTTTATTATGTTTTTGACAACTATTATTCCTTTGGCTTATCAGCTGTT
>CAYSVP010000042.1:1391-4860 GCA_964434595.1 uncultured Gammaproteobacteria bacterium
GATCGTCTACCGCAACTTATTAACCAAAAACCGGATATTATTGTTATCGAATCTTTTGCTTACAATAATTATGGCAATACTCAAACCGGATTTGATCGTCAGTGGACTGCTCTAAGCAATCTTACTGCCGAAATTAAGCAAAAACTACCTCAAACAAAAATTGTTTTAGCTACTACGATTTCCCCCAACTCAGTAGTCTTTGGTAATGGTATTGCCAATTTAAATTTAACCTCTCTGGATAAAATTGAAAAAGTCAAAACAATTAAGTTATACCTCCAAAACTTAATAAACTTTGCCCAATCTCAAAATTATCCCTTGGCCGACGCCTATAATCTTAGTCTCAATCAGGGTGATGGTTTAATAAATCTCATCAGTTCCACCGATCATCTTCACCCCTCTGATGAAGGTAAAGAAGTCTTTTGCGATACTCTCGCCGATACTATTGCTAAAAATAGACTAATAGAATAAAATATCACCCATGGCCAAAGCAAAAAAAACACCTCGTATTTTAATTGCCCTCTGTTGTAGCGTCTGTGGCGCACAAAATTATTTATCAGAGAAAAATAAAACCAACACTCCTGATAAATTAAAATTCATGAAATACTGTAATTGGTGTCGTAAACGTACTGAACACAAAGAATCAACTAAACTAAAGTAAATTGTGATTTCTGATTTTGTTCTTTCCAGTCTTGAAAATATTTTTATCTCTCCTCTCGAGTTGTGCAATTTAAATTGCCAATATTGTTATACTAAAAAAACAAAAAATATTCTCGCCAACGAGCAAATCCTAGATTTTGTTAATCGCTATCAAAAAGTCCAGCCACTTAAATCCATTATTTTTTGTGGTGGCGAAGTTTTTACTTTATCCGATTTCACAGATTTAATTAATCACTTAATCTCTCAAAATATTTTTATTACCATCATTACCAACGGTACTATTGATTGTCTTGACAAGATAAAAGATCCATCCAATTGTCAGTTAATTGTTTCCTTTGATGGCCCCCAACAGATTCATGATTATAACCGGGGACACGGCAATTTTATTAAATCGAAACAATTTGTTGAACACGCTCTATCTCTCAACTTTCCAGTCGATATTTTTTATCTCGTCACCTCTCAGAGCTTTCCTTTTATTGATACTTTTTCTCTTCATAATTTGCCAATTACCTATCTAACCGATCGACTCGGTTCGCTTAATCATCAACAAGTTTTAAATGTTAAAAATAACTATCGAACTTTTCCCTCAAAAGACTTTGGCTGTTTTCAAATTTCTCTACAAAGTAATGGTCAAGTTACTGGTTGCTGCGAAACTAAACTATCTATTGGCAAAATTAACGATCCTATTTCAAAAATTATTAATAAATTTTCTAAATCTCTTAACATCTGCCAAAAATGTCAGCTTTGTTCTGGTTGTTGCGATCCACACTATCTTTGTGGTTATCCGCAAGAATTATCTCTGTCATCTTGTCAAAATGTGATAGAATCACTTCGTGAAACTCAATAATTTTGATGCCGTTTTTCGTTCTCAGTTAGTTGACTTAACCCGTCAGTACTTTCTTGAACAAAAATTTACAGAAGTCATCTCTCCAGTATTTGTTGATCATCCAGCTTTTGAATCTACCTTAACCGCTTATCAGGTCGGACCTTACTATCTAGCCACCTCACCGGAAATGTATTTAAAAAAATTAATTTCTGAAAACCAAGTTGGCAACTGTTTTTCAATTGCTCATTGTTTTCGCGATCTTGAAGACAATACTATTTATCATCTTCCCGAGTTTTTAATGCTTGAGTGGTATGAACTTGGCGTTAACGATATTGCCACTCAAAACCGAACTATTCAGTTACTCCAATATATTTATTCTCACCTAAACCTCAAACTTCCTCCAGTTGATTACTTATCACTTTCTAGTCTCGACCCGACTCTTTCCGAACCAGATTTTAATCAAAAATTTCTTAATGAAATTGAACCTCAAATACCCCAGGATAAATTAGTTTTTGTCACCGATTATCCCACTCATTTATCTTTTTTTGCTGAAACTCAAAAAGATAATCCACTTCTTTGTCAGCGTTTTGAGGCTTATATCAATCGAATTGAAATTGCCAACGGCAATACTGAAGATACTAAAAACCCTTTTAATATTCCCCCCTGTTCCGGCTGTGGTTTTGGTCTTGATCGTTTAATGTTGATCCTAAAAAACGCTAAAATGCTATAATTATTTTATGGCGAATACTAAAAACACTTTACTTACTCCCCAATCTACTAAACCGATTGTTAATCGTCTGCCTCCCAAGAATCCCGGTTTTAGCCATTTTTCTAAACCCAACTTTAACAACAACTTACCCAAATTCTCAACTGCATTTCGTACCCAAAATCGAGGTGGTGGTGGTAAATAATCACCTTTTAGTTATAATTAATTTATCAACCGTGTTTACTCCTTCTTACTGGTTTTAGCAGTTTTTCTAGGTATAACAATTTTTACATGGCCAAGACTTCCAGCTTTGTTTTCCTATCAAGACAAGATTGATCCTCAAACAATTGCTTCCGTCTTTGAAACTAATCCCCAACCGCCTATTTTTAATAACCAACCAATAAATTTTCCTACCGACAATATCCTTGGTGATTTTGATATAAAATTACCCGACCCTATTGCTAGATATATTGAAGTTGATTTAACTAACCAAAAGCTTTACGGCTATGAAGACGATCGTCAGGTTTTTAATTTTTCAATTTCTTCAGGCCTTTGGGATCGGACTCCCACTGGTACCTTTACTGTATGGAAAAAAGTTCGCTCTCAAAAAATGTCTGGTGGGTCAAAAGAACTAGGTACATACTATTATTTACCTAATGTTCCATATATTCTATTTTTCTCCAACGACAAGATTGCTAAATCTCTTGGTTATAGTCTTCATGGCACCTATTGGCATGACAATTTTGGACAACCAATGAGTCATGGTTGTATTAATATGAAAACTCCTGAAGTTGCTCAAATTTATGCCTGGGCTTCGGAAGGTACCACCATCACCATTTACGGCAAATATGTTAAACCATCCAACAAATAATTAATACTTATTTATTGGTATATTCTTGTTCTTCATCGTATTTATATTCTATTTTTATCCGAGCTTTCTTAAACATTTCTTCAGATTCAGCCCCAGTATGATACCTCCTTTCGCAAAAAACCTTCTTTATTCCGCAATTAATTATTAGCATCGCACAAGTTCGACATGGTGTCATTCTGGTATATATAGTTGCTCCATCCAACGATACTCCTCTCCTAGCCGCCTGACAAATCAAATTTTGTTCTGAATGAACCGTCCTCATACAATGTTGACTGATTGAACCATCTTCATGAAGTACTTTTCTTAGATCATGACCAACTTCATCACAATGAGGAAAACCTACCGGTGAACCCACATACCCTGTCACTAGAATTTGGTTATCTTTGACAGCTACGCTCCCCGATCTACC
>CAYSVP010000043.1:0-4806 GCA_964434595.1 uncultured Gammaproteobacteria bacterium
TGATGGGGTTTTAAAATTTAAGATAACTTTTGCTGGAGTTAATTCTGCGGCTAATTGCGCAAAAAACTGGAATGTAAATGTAACGGTAATGGAAAAAAACAATAAAATGAATTTATTTAATAATGTGCCTTTGACAATTGGGGAAACAAAAGCCAATGGTTTACTAGTTTATAGTGGTCAAGTTTCATTAAAGGGAGTGGCTACTAGAGATAATTTAGCAATATTTATTAAAAGTCCAAAACACATTCAGACCAAGTATGGAGTAAATGGTCAATCGACTTTTTATGGTAAATCAGGTGGAGAAATTAAGGTTGAAGATAGTTCATTGAAGACAACAATACAGGATTTTACTGGGTATCCAATGCTAGCTGGAGATGTTGTTGGCGATAATGGTCAGGATGGGGTTGTTAATGGATTAGATTTTGCTTTCATTAAAAATGAAGTTATTAAAAGATCTGAAGGAGATAATATGTTGGCTGACCTTAATGGTAATTGCAAGTTAGAATCACAGGATTTGTCTCTATTAATGCAAACATTGAGGGAAAAAGTAGATCAAATATATTAAGTATAAAACAGGAATTAAAAAATTAAGTGAAAAGAAGTTTTTTTATAGTTTTTTGTATTGTTTATTTTTCTCTAGCAGTATTTTTACCTGTTAAAGCTAATCTCGAAGAAGATTCAATGGTGCCTTTTTGGAGTGGAGAAACAATGTATAATGAGTCGGTTTTACCGATTTCTTATTCTGGAGGGACACCTGAGGCTCGACTTCTATTTACTCCGAAAAGTATTATTTCTGTTAAAAGTGCTTCACTAGAGAAGGATTTTATACAAGGAAAAGATTGGATTTTAGATGGAAACATACTTAAATTACCCAATGGTTCAAATATTTTATATTTAAAAGACACTGATGTAAGCCCTCCAAGAGATCCAAATATTGCCTATCCTGGTGATGTATTTTATCCAAGTCGACAAATTGTGGTTACTTACACCCATAATGGTAAATGGCAGGGACCAATACCTATATTTGCAGGAATACAGAAATTACCTAATACTTTGGAAAAATTATCAAAACAGAAATCTTTGAATATTATATTGTTTGGGGACAGTATATCTTTGGGTTACAGTTCAAGTGGGGCACTTAATGTAGAACCATATTTACCAACATGGGGACAAATGATGGTAAATAAATTAAAAAAAATTTATGGATCGGAAATAAATTTTATAAATTCTTCTATGGGGGGACAAGATTCAAATTGGGGAGCTAATGATGACGTAATTAATGAACAAATTACGTCGAAGTTCCCTGATTTGGTGATAATAGGTTTTGGAGTTAATGATGGTAGTGGAAATATTGATCCTAATGTATTTAAGAATAATATTCTTCATATTATAGAAAAGGTACAACAAAGTAATTCAAAAGCAGAATTTATCATAGTATCTTCGATACTCCATAATCCTGAGTGGCGACAGGGAGTACAACCAACTAACTATTTAGGTGAACTTCAAAATATTACTAAGACGGGTGTTGTTTTAGCTGATATGACGAGTGTTCATCAAGAATTACTAAAAAATAAAAAATATATCGACATGACAGGTAATAATCTTAATCATCCAAATGATTTTTTGGCACGTTGGTATGCTCAAATGGTTGGAGGAATTCTTTTTCCGTCGAGTACTGGTTGGTTAGATGGTGCTTCGTGTACTTCAGTTTGGGGATGGGCAGGAAGTTTAAATAACTTATTGACATCAAGTTATGTTCAAATTAATGTTGACAATCAATTACTTGGTAGAACATATGCAAATTTAGAAAGAGATAAAGCTGTTTGTGATGCCTTAGGATTTTCTCAAGTACCATGTATACATGGATTTAATTACAGTGTACCTGATTCACTTAAAGACGGTAAGACACATACTATTGATGCTTATGTTATTGGGCTTGACGGAAAATACTCTAAAATTGGCGGATCAGGTGTAAGTGTGACTTGTGCTTCTCCTGTTGCAACATCTGTTGGCGATGCAACAATTGACAGTAATGATATATCTGTTTCCACTAAGGCCAGTTATGGTGGTGGTATTACTTCTATACGTTATAAAAATAAGGAATTTGTTGATCTAATAGATCATGGACGAGGCTTTCAGATCGCTTGGCAAAATAATAATCGAGGAGAATGTTTTAATCCGATTCAGCACGGTAGTCGAAGTGATGGTAATGGAGATACTACCACTGCTAAAGTAATTGATCAGACTGTTACTCAAAATAGTATTACCAGCGTTACTCAGGCTGCTTATTGGCTCAAACCGGGTGAGCAGAGTATTTATTGTAATTTCGATACGAATCATTTAAATTATTGGACAAATGGAATAAGTTTTAATACTTCAATAATTTCCGACAGTCTTGTTTATCAAACTGTGTCGTTAAATCCAGATAATTTGACTAATACCATTAGTTTAAAAGGTCATATTAAGTTTGGCAATTCTGATACTTTGGCTGAGCCTTTAAATTTTATTATGCTCGAACAACCGGCAATTTATACACTTAAACAAAATGTTCCAAATGTTTATCGTTATAACTATTTTAATCATTCTTTGGTCGGACCTATAGCTTACAATGATCGTCTTGGTGGTTTTGTAAACTCAAATTTACCAGTGATTCTTAGTTCCACCGATAAGCAAACAGCCATTGGTTTTTATTCCAATCAGGTTCCGGAAAATATTCCGGAAGATTTTCCTCAGAAATATATTATTGGTTATGGAATAATGGATATTGACGCTAATATTTGGTATGCTCCTATTCGAATGGCTCATTTAAAGAACAATATTCAGACTAATGATACCCTCTATTTCCAAAGTTTTATTGTATTTGGAAACATGAGTGAAGTTACTGACAAAATTGACAAACTTATTGCCAAACATCCACCACTTACTTCTAAATGTCAGAAAATAGCTTGGACAAATAAAATATTAGAGCAAGACAATTGTGGTTTAGGTGATGCTAATGGAGATGTTATAGCTGATTTAATTGACTTCTCAATATGGAAAAAAGAATATCTAAATAATCAAATAGAAAAAGCAGATTTTAATCAGGATAATAAAGTTGATTTGGTGGATTTTAGCCTTTGGAAAAAAAACTATTTCGATAATTAACCTTATCTGTTATTCTTAACCAGAATGCACTATTGTCGGTGGATTTTAATCACTTTCCTTTTTTTCTATTTTTTATTCCCTAAAAATATTCTGGCTGCTCCTGTCACCGGTATTTTTGACAGTGTTGATACTGTCAACTGGAAACTTAACGGCTGGGCCTACGACCCCGATTCTCCATCTGCCTCAATTACAATCAGAGTTAATCTTGAAGGACCCACCGGAGTTGGCTACGTCCTTGGTGATTTCCCTACCAACGTCAATCGTCCTGATGTCAATAGTACTTATAACCTTACCGGTACTCATGGTTTTAGTATCTCTCTTCCGATCCATCTCCAAAATCTATTTCATACTTTCTACCTTTATGGCATTGATATTAATGATAGCAGTTTATCACCCATCACCTTCTCTCCTAAAACCAGTTTGGAAAAACCTAACAGTGATTTATCGATCAGTGGCTTGGTTGATAATTCACCCATGACTATCAGCACCAGTAGTCGTACTGCTGGTTCCATTGATTCTTTGATTTGGAAAAACAAACAGTTTATTAACGTTACTGATCATGGCCGGGAATTACAGTCGGCCAGTTCTTTTGATGGTTATGGTGAATGTTTTAATCCTACCGAAGCTGGTAACTATTTTATTGATGGTGATGGCCCAAATTCTTCCAGTGTTCTTAACTACTCTTCGACTACTTCTAATTCACTAACTACCATTATATCTCCGGCTTATTGGACTGTTCCCGGACAAGCTTGTGAAAAACGAACTAACCCTGTTAATACCACCATTGTCTCTGACCATCTTATCCGTAAAGATGTCACCATTGGTGTTTTTAACTTGCCTAACGTAACCGAATACAGGGTTACTTATTTTCTACCAATTGCCCATTCAGTGGCTATTTTTGAAGTTTTAACTGGTTATATGACTAACGATTTTACTGCTTACTGGACATATAATCCGGCTACTAACGCTCTTAATAGTATTTCTAATCGACCAGCAGGCGAACAGCCATTACCACTTATTTTCTCTACTCCTGACAAGCAATATGCCATGGGTGTCTACAGTCGTGATTTACCTCAATCCACTTTTTCTGATGCCGGTTACGGCCGTTTTGATTTTTCTGGCGACCCTAATTGGGGAACCAACAAATGGAATTGCGTTTACCGTATTTTTAATCCCGCTGCCGGCAGCCATACTTTTACCTGTTATTTTGCTGTCGGTTCCCTGGAAACTGTCCGTTCATCACTCCAACAACTCTACCAACATTTCCAAACACCAACCTCCACCCCCACAACCGTTCCTCTTCTTGGTGATGCCAATCAAGACGGTAAAGTTAATTTGATGGATTTCTCTGTTTGGAAAAATGAATATTTGAATAATCAAAAAGAAAAAGCTGATTTTAATCAGGATAATAAAGTTGATTTGTTGGATTTTAATATCTGGAAAAGTGGTTATTTAAAATAATCAGGTTAGGGTAAGTTTTATTTTTTAATAAAAAAATTTGTTATACTAGCAATACTTTGGGGCAATTAGCCCCGCCTTCGCCAAACAGCGAAGCTGTCTGCGAGCTACGGCGGGTAAATCAGTTGGTTAGTAGCTTTTAAAAGTTTGGGCAATTAGCTCAGTTGGTTAGAGCACCGTCCTGATAAGACGGGGGTCGGAGGT
>CAYSVP010000044.1:0-4315 GCA_964434595.1 uncultured Gammaproteobacteria bacterium
TTTTTTAGCTTTCCCGTTTTTGCTCAAGAAGCTTCAACATCCGCCTCTAATATTACTCCATCACCCGTTATCACCCAATTGCCAACACTTATCCCTACTCCTACTAATCATCCCAACGAAGATCTCTATCAAAAATACGTTACTGATTACCTTTTTCTTCGTGATGCTTATGAAAAAGACTATTTAGTCTATGTTGAGAAATCCCGTATTTATACTAAGTACGGTACCACTACTACTCAAAAAGAAAAAATTGATGCTGTCAAGACTGTTGCTGTTTCTCTTAATAAAATGGTTAAAGCCTATTTAATGGCTATTCGTGTTCGTCTTGATGTTTATCAACAATCTAATCCTACCGACACTGAAACGCTTAAAATCGAAATCTCCAAGCAAGAATCATGGCTAGATGAACAAATTCAGATCGTTAATTCTATTAACAATGAAGCTGATTTTAATTCTTGGGTAAAAACTTTTAATACAAATTATATAAAAGTTCAAACCGATTTCTATACTGCTTTTGTTATTCAAGAAATCAATTCCAAAAAAATAGCTCTTAATGAAATTCAAAACTTAAGTGATAAAATCCAAAATTTGCCTAATTATAATGTTAATTCTCCTGCTTGGATTAATAATTTAGCCATTAAAACCGATTTAATTAAAGATTATTTAGACAGTTCTTTTAAACTAACCCAAGCAAAACAAGACAAAAAAAAATTTAATAATTTCTACCCTTCAGCCAAAAAAAACTTTGCCAAATCAACAACTTATTTTGAAGAAATTGTTAATGATCTTAAATCAGTTATTTCCAAATCTATTTAAATATGAACAACGACAATCTTTACCAAAATCCAGAAACATATCAGGAAAATCCTATCAAACCTGAAGTCTCTACTTCCACTACTGCCTCTGCTCCCAATAAAAAATTTACCATTCCGAGCGACCCAAAACTCCGCCTTCTTTTTATCCTGGCTATAATAATTATTGTTTTAGTTTTTTTAAGTTTAATTAGTTTTCTTATCCGCAAACCACCAGTAGTTTCAGCTCCTACTATCACCCCTACAAAAGTAATTTCTCCTTCTCCAATACCCACATCAGCCATTGACATACCCAATGATCTTCAATTTCAACTTGATCAAATTAGCAAGCTAAGTCTATCCCCAGATTTTGCCGATCCGCCCACCGTTCATTCTTTTTAAAAAAATCTAGTTATTTTTTCGTGATAAGTACTCTCCAGTTTCAGTACTAATAGAAACTTCTTCACCGACTTTAATAAACAAAGGTACCAGTACTTTTGCCCCGGTATCCAAAACAGCATTTTTCAAAGCCGAAGTTGCCGTGTCTCCTTTAATTGAGTTTTCAGCTTCCACTACTGTACAGACGATACTTTTGGGCAAAGTTACTCCCACCGGTTTATCCTCATAAAATTTTATTCTATAAAGCAGACCTTCTTTTAAGTAAACTTTATCATCTCCTATAATTTCTGATAATACAAAGTATTGTTCAAAAGTTCTTGGTTCAATAAAAACATAATTTTCACCATCAAAATAAGAATACTCAGCTTCATGTGTTTCCACCAATACTTCTTCTATTTTTTCACCCGATTTATAGGTATATTCCACAACTCTACCAGTAAATAGAGATTTCATTTTTACTTTATAAAAAGCTGAACCCTTACCTGGAGAGACAAAAGTAATGTCTACTACCGAATTTGGCTCATCGTGAAAAATAATATAAATACCTTTTTTTAGTTGTGCAGTTGATATCATTCCCATAGGGCTAATTTACCCCAAAACTTCATTTTATACAATACACCATATCAATTTATGGGGTTTTAAAACAAAAAAAATCCCAGAGTATGCTTTTTAGAGGAGCCACCCTAGGATCTAGGGTCGACTATACCAGTCAAATAGTAATATTGCAAGGACTAAAAATCACCAGATTCAATCTCTTTGATAAATTGATTTACTCCAAATGCCCAAGAACCATTAGAATGTGGGCAATATTTCTTCATTATTAACTCTGGTGTATTTAAACCTTTGTCAAAATAAGCTCTTTTTAAATATTCAGCATAACTTTTCAACGCTAATTCATAATTCTCAAATTTCAAAGTTCCCGCTGAATTAATTCCATAACCCCAACAATTATGCGAATTCTCAGGTATTACTTTACATAAATTTGATTCCTGTTGAGCGATAGCTACCATCCAGTAATAGTCAAAACCATAGGCATCAGACAAATTTACTATCATATCTGCATACGGAACTAATGGAGAATGATATTTTTCTAAATATTTTTTTACCAACAACGGCCTAGCATCACCAGTAGCTGTTGACGAAACCACAGTTATATCTTCTTTTGTGTCATTGATGATTTGTTCCAATCTTACTGTTGCCGATTGATTATCCATTGTTGATATTGCAATAACTGCATTCTTTTCCGCATTCAAATTTAAAGACACCATTATCAAAGCCACAAATAAACCACCAAAAATAACTCCAATCAATGTCAATCGACACAATTTAATAAACATTGAAATCATGATATCATGGGCCTACTATGAAAACCATTGCCTCAGAAGAGCTCAAACAACAAAAAAATAAGACTTTTACTCTTACAGTAAATTTGAAAAAAGAAGACATTAATCACGAGTATGAACATCTACTTCAACATGCTCAAGCCGAATTCGAATCCAAAGGTTTTCGTAAAGGTAAGGCTCCTATTGAATATGTAAAAAGTCAAATTTCCGAAACTCAAGTTATTGAAGAAATAATTTCTCATCTTTTATCACACGTCTACGAAAAAAAGATTGAACAATATAAACTAAAACCTATTATTCAACCCCAAATAAAGGTTTTAAATCCTCCCTTAACTATGGACAAAGATTGGCAAATAGAAATCACTGGTTGTGAATTACCGGAAATAAAAATAGATCCAAAATATTCAGATCAAGTTAAAAAAATTAATCTTTCTTCAACCAAAGAGGAAGAGAAGTTAAATCAAATTATTGATATTTTAATCAAAAACAGTACCGTCGACATTCCCGACATTCTGATACAAGCTGACATTGAAAATAAATTATCTCAGCTAGTCGACCAAACCAAAGAAGCTGGATTAACTGTTAGCCAATATCTAAAAAACCGCCATCAAACCCTCGAAGAACACCGCCAAGAATTGGCAGCTAAAATTAAAAATGAATGGATTACTAATTTAGCCATCGACAGCATAGCCAAAGATAAAAAAATAAATATTAGTGAAACCGAAGTTAAGAAAATTACTGATAAAAATCCATCACTTCAATCAAATCTTAGTCTGGTCTATTATCTTTTGACCCAACAAAAAGTTTTTGAATACCTTAAAAGTATCTCATAATAAATAATTTTTTCCGTTTTTGTGATATACTAAACCCAATGGCAGGTGGTTTTGGATTTAAGATAAATCCTAAACAAAATAAATCAACGAAAAATAATTTTAGTAGCGAAGTCTTAAAAGACTCTCCTGAATTTTCTTCGGCTCAAAATATCCCTTCATCTAAACCTTCTGAATTCAGTCTTAGTGGAATATTAGGTTTAAATCAAACAGTTGAAATTGGTAAAAAACCGGAAAAAAAGCCTACTATTAACTTTATTAACTATCTTGAAAAAGATCATCAACTTTTATTTGATAATCGTCAACGGGAACTCCAACAATCTATTGAAGAACTTCGGATTGAAATTAAAAAATTAATTAGTGTTACTGATAATTTGGAAAAAGATGTTGAAATTGCCGCTATAAGTCCAATCGTTGATGTTAGTGAATATCAACTTAATTTTCTCCAAAGAATTCAAAAAATTATTAGTATATTTCGTCAAAACATTTCCGAAGCTGGAAACTGGATGGAATCTTTTAATGCCAAAAAGAAAAAAAAGAATTATTTTTGGAATACTGCTAAAAACAAGAAAAAAGGTGGCACTGATTATCTTTTCAGTAATGAGCATTCTGCCTCCCGTAGTGCCAATTAACAATATCTCCCTCGTTTCAAATTTGTTATAATCGAAATTAACCTGAATCTGTAGCTCAGTTGGTTAGAGCGCTTCATTGACATTGAAGAGGTCAGAGGTTCAAGTCCTCTCAGATTCACTCGATACTGTGGCATATTCGTCATTGCGAGGAACAGTTACTATAGTGACGAAGCAATCCCATTGGAATCTCCCCAGCCTTCCATCAAAACAATTCCAAACTAGATTGCCACGTCGCCTCTGCATATTGGCTCCTCGCAATAACATTGGCTCTAGACTATGAGATTTTTCTCGGTTAGTCTAGTATGATGATTAAATACGCT
>CAYSVP010000045.1:0-4111 GCA_964434595.1 uncultured Gammaproteobacteria bacterium
GGAAAAATGGTTGAATTTATTAGTTGCTGCAGGAAAGCAGGAGAAAGATTGCCCAGTTGATCAATTGCCGGTAGAACTGGCAGTAGTGGAGCTTTTAAAAAAGAATAGTAATCCAGGAACAGAAGTAATTTTCAAAGAACCAGAACCAATAAGGCGTGTAAATGATGTTGATATTTCTAATGATAAATTAATGGAAAGTTGGGATAAATTTTTGGTTGCAGTTAAGCCTTATAACCATTCAATTGAAGCATTTTTGCGATCAGCTAAGCCGAAATCGGTGGTCAAGGGATTGTTTACTTTGGAAGTGTATTATCCATTCCATAAAGATAAACTAGAAGAGCAAAAAAACCGTGAAATTGTGGAAAAAGTACTTAGAGAGGTTTATGAATGTGATTTAGTCGTACGCTATATGTTGGGTAAAAACAAATCAGAACCGCTAACTATAAAAAATGACACCCCGATAGAGAAAGTAACCGAGGTATTAGCACAAAAAGATGATATCTATGATGTTGCCAAAGAAATATTTGGATAGGATTAAAAAATGATAGAATGGGTAGTTAATAAATTTTTTAAAAAATATGTTTGATAAAGCAAAAATGGTAGCTCAAGCTCTAAAATTAAAAAGAGCGGTTGAACAAGAATCAATAACTATTGATGAAAACGGGATAGAGATTGAAGTGTCGGGGGATCAGAAAGTAAAGAAATTAAAAATTAATGATATGGAAAATAAGTTGTTGGTGGAAGTGATCAATAAGGCAATGAAAAAATCTCAGGAAGCAGCCGCTAAAAAAATGAAAGATATGGGTGGATTAGAAGGCCTTTTTTAAAGAAAACTAACATGAGTATCTTGCCAAAAGCGATTATTGATCTAACTAATAGTTTTGAAAGGTTACCGGGAATTGGTCCGAAAAGTGCTAATCGTCTGGCATTTTATTTGATGAATGCTCCGCGAACTTTTGGTGAAGAAATGGCTAAAAATTTGTTAAGAGTTAAAGATGAAGTCAAAATATGCCAACAATGTTTTGGAGTATCGGAGAAAGACTATTGTGATATATGCAAAGATGAAAAAAGGAACAAAAATCTTATTTGTGTAGTTGAAAGAACAATTGATGTAGTAGCCTTAGAGAAAGTAGGGGGCTATAAAGGGGTATATCATGTATTAGGAGGGGTGATTAATCCATTAGATCATATTGGACCGGAATCATTAAAAATTGAAGAATTGCTTGATAGAATTAGAAAGATTAATAAAAGCGAAAAAGTTGAAATAATACTGGCAATGAATCCAACTATGGAAGGTGAAGCCACGGCGTTGTATATCAAAAAGAAAATAGAGGGTTTAGATTCTGAGACAGAAATAAAAATTACCAGAATTGGTAGTGGTTTACCAATCGGAGCTGATTTGGAGTTTGCTGATCAAATAACATTAAGCCGGGCCATGGAAGGGAGAAGGGAGATATAAAAATATGACTGATGATTCAATTGCTAAAAAAGTTATTCAAGGTTTAGGAGAAATTGCAACTGAAACTAGTAAAGAAACATTGCGAGAAGGAGAAAAAATAGTTGAGAGTGTAATAACGGCAAAAGAGTTATTGGGATTAGAAGAGAAAGTAATGACAGATCAGGAAATGGCTCAAAAAAAAGCTGAAGATGAAAAGAAAAAACAGGAAGAAATGGATAAATTAAGATCACAAATGGGTATGGGACGGCCAGTGGAGAAAGAAATGGGAGAAATAAGAAGTGAGTATGAACAAGAAGAAAAACAAAAAGAACAACAGGAGATACAAGAAAAGCAAAAACAAGCAGAAATGATAAATCAACAATGGGTAGTAGAAATGCCAGGAAATCCAAAGAAAAGTGCTGCCAAACATCAAGGAAGGGGGGGTAAAAAGAAAAAGAGTATGCCAGATCAATCTCAAATGTCAGAAACAAGTGAATTTAAAAAAGGAGTTGATTAGTTGACTGATGATGTACATTAGTGTACACTCATTTATGATAAAAACGATGACAGTGACACAGTTAAGAAAATGTCTTTTTAATGTGATGGAGCAAACGAAAGTAAATAAACAAATTACTAATATTATGCTTCATGGTGAGTTAGTAGCAGAAATTAGACCAAAAATTGCGGAAAAATTTAACTGGAAACAACAAAGAGATAATATGAGAAATGCCAGAAAAAAACTATTAAAAAATTTTGATTATAAAAGTGTTGAGAATGCGAGAGCAGACTCAAAGAAGGATAGATTTCCAGAATGGTAAGGCCAATAGTAATTGATTCTTCTATTTTTATTGAATATATTAGAAGAGGTTTGTTATTAGAAGAGATTGTCCAAGAAGCAGTTAAAAAAAAGAAAAGAATTTGTGTACCGGTAGTAGTTGTAGGTGAAATATTTTCTGGAAAATCAATGATAAAGGAAAGTAACAGAAGAAATTTTGTAAATATGATTAAGGGAATGGAAATTATTGAAATAGATTCAAAAATAGCTATTGAATACGGAAGATTAAAAAGAGAGAATTTAGCAGTGGGAAATGACGCCTGGATTAGTGCTTGTTGCTTAGTTTTAGGAGCTGATTTAGCAACTATAAACAAAAAAGATTTTGAAAAAATAAAAGAGTTAAAATTACAACCATAAATGGATCAAAAAATATTTTTATATAATACTAAAACCAGAAAGAAAGAAGAATTTAAACCGATTATTAAGGGTCAGGTAGGAGTATATTCTTGTGGCCCAACAGTATACTGGAATCAACATATTGGACACATGTATGCTTATACTCAATGGGGAACGTTGATTAATTTTTTAAGGTATGTAGGGTATAAAGTTAAGTGGGTTATGAATATAACCGATGTTGGTCATATGACATCAGATCAGGATATCGGTGAAGATAAAATGGAAAAAGGTGCTAGAAGAGAAAATATTTCTGTTTGGGAAATTGCCAAAAAATATGAAAAACAATTTTTAGACAGTCTTGATGCTTTTAATATCCAAAGACCAAATATTGTTTGTCGGGCGACCGAACATATTCAAGAACAAATTGATTTAGCAAAAAAAATAGAAGCAAATGGTTTTACATATTTAACTAAAACTGGATTAGTCTATGATACGGCTAAATTTGTTGATTATGCCAAGTTTGCTAATCTAAAATTAGACGAGATGAATAGCGGGGCCAGGGTTGAAGTGGATGAAGAAAAAAGAAATCCTTGGGACTTTTTATTGTGGATCACAAATCAACCAAATCATATTATGAAATGGCCAAGTCCATGGGGTGAAGGTTTTCCGGGGTGGCATATTGAATGTACAGCTATGTCAACAAAATACTTAGGAGAAGTGTTTGATATTCATACCGGGGGAATTGAACATATCGGAGTACATCACACTAATGAAATTGCTCAGGGTTACGGAGCATTTGGTCATCAGACGGCAAATTTTTGGATGCATAATGCCTGGTTGACGGTAAAAGGTGGCGAGAAAATAAGTAAAAGTTTGGGAAATGGATATACTACATCTCAATTAGAAGAAATGGGATATGATCCTTTGGCACACAAATTATTAGTATTAACGTCACATTATCGTAAAGGGCTAGAATTTTCTTTGGAATCTTTAAAAGCTAATCAAATAGCTTTATCTAAATTGAGAAATATAATAATAAACTGGCCTGATGGAGGGGATGTTGTAGAAAATTATAAGCAAAGATTTATTGATTATTTAGCCGATGATTTGCAGGTAGCGGAGGCGATTGCTTTAATATGGAAAATTGTTAAAGATAACGATGTTAGTGATAAAGACAAAAAAGCGACAATACTAGATTTTGACAAAGTACTAGGTTTAAAATTGGATAAAAGAGAAATTATGGAAATTCCTGGAGAGATTGAAATTTTAGCCAAGAAAAGATTTGAGGCTAAACTAAATAAAAATTGGGAAGAATCGGACAGGTTAAGAGAACTAATAAAAAATAAAGGTTATGTGATTGAAGATAATCTTAAAAGTTATAAAATAAGGAAAATATGATAGTTAAAGAAGCCAAAGAAATTGTAGCTTGTAGTGAATTGTCCGATGCTTCATTGGATAAAATTTTAGTTATTTTTGAGGGATTAAAAGATGATGATGAGTTG
>CAYSVP010000046.1:0-4106 GCA_964434595.1 uncultured Gammaproteobacteria bacterium
CGGAAGTTGACTTTTACTTCAACTTCTTTAGCTTTAAAAAAGTTTTTACAGAATTCGGCGGCTTTGTAGGGAGGATAAGCTTTGCAACTGAAAATATCCAAATAAGCTGAGTTGGAATTATTAGCAAAATGACCGGATATTAACGATGTTTCAATTAATTGAGTCATGGAAAAACCAGAAACGCGAGGATTGTCGCCAAAGTCAACACAGACACAATCGCCAAATTTTTTCATATCAATAAGTTTGACTAATTCATCAACAAATTGTTTGATTTTTTCCGCACTTCTGATTATTTCCGGATCACAATCTTTTAGATCAATACAGGTAGACATCCCCCAAGGATTTCTATTGTTGTAATCATTAACAATTTTTTGATCCTCAATTTCATAGTTAATTTCAGTCATGATTTTTTTGATTATTAATTAAAGAGCAACTTTTTATTTTATTGGTTTTCAGCAAAAATACAACGACCAATAGACTCAATATGTTTACTGACTAGCAACCGGAACAACGGCTTCGGTTTTGGGTTTAACTTTACTTCTAGCACTAATGAGAAATTTATCAAAAGTATAAGGCGAGAATATATACAACACTTCAAAAGTGGCAACGGATAATTCGAAAGCACAAGGAATTTGGTTGGTTAGGAAAAAGGCTCCGAGGCCCAAAATTAAGGCATTCTTAAAGCCTTGTCTCATTTTTTCTTTAAAAACCTGAGTAACGATAGTTTTTTCAATGCCTTTATTTTTGGCAATTTGAGCATTAATTTTATTTTGAGTGTAGTTGGCATGAAGAGTGGTAAAGAAAGTGCCAATGGCAGTAATAAAATTCATAGTAGTGTTTTGTTTGGTTAAATCGGCAATTAAAATCCAACTTTTGAAATTAACCGGTATATTCCTAAAAAATATTATTGATAAAATCAAGGCGGTTAGACCAAAACCACCAGTTTGAACCATTAAACGATTGTAATTAATCCTGACTTTTAAAATTTTTTGGCTTTTACTTAAGAAGAACCTTACTAATCTCCAAAGTAGTTTTATAGCGGCAAAAAATAAAGTAATTCCTAACCAAATAAAAAAAATACTTGACCAATCTAGGGCAATTGTTTCGGTTACTTTAAGGAAAGGAAAATGAAAATTAGTTCCCTGTAAAGGATATTCCGGATAGGGAATAAATTTATAAATCAGATTAGGATTGAGTTTTTTAGTGTAAAAATCGATTAAAAATATTCTTCCGGCTGAAAAAAAAGCAATGGCGTTGACAACAAAATTAAAAATATAGAAAACAATAGCAGTATCCCCTTTTCTAACCTTTTCAGTAAATAAAAGATATTGTTCACTCTCCTTGGTTTTGTCGAGTTTTTCTTCAAAATCTTTGAATGAATCCGACAAAGCCATACCGATAAAACGCAAAGGTAAAAACACAATATTTTGAAGGACACCAATTAGTAAAACGGAAATCCAAATTTGTTTGGTAAAAAAATATAATCCAAAAAAAGCACTGGCATATAATCGGAAACTACCGCCTTTAATAAACCAGATTAAAACCCAAATTAAAAATATAACTAAAAGGGTGGTGATAAATGGCATCCATTGACGACTATTTTCAATGCCCCGAATCTGTTTTAAGCTGGAATTGTTTTCTCTCATTCTATTGGAATTATAGCAATTTAATAATATCTTTTATTAAATCGAAATTATTTTTGAAACTATAAAAAAATAACCTAAAGACTTTATTTTTATAGCTTTATGATTTACGATTAATTAACTACTATATATTTAGTAGCAGTTATAATAGTTGTAAAATTATTATATGAACCAACCACAATTTACAGAACTAGCAACAGAAACACTAAACATAGCTTTTAAAGAAGCCGAAACTAGGGCTAATCCCGAAGTGGAAGAAGCTCATCTACTTTATGGTTTTTTGAAAACTAACGGACCAGTAAAAGAAATTTTATCCGAAGATCAGGAAGCAAAAATCCTCGGCTGGCTCAACCAATTACCGACTGTTGATGGTGGTGGACAGCCACGACCATCAAATAAACTACAGACAGTTATTAAAGCCGCAATAGAAGAGAGTCAAAAACGGGGTGATAGTTTTGTTCCTCAGGAAATGTTACTGTGGGGATTGGTCGAGGCAGGGAGTAACGATGTTTTTAAAATTTTGGATAAAAATTTAATTAAAGAAAAAATTAATAATTTAAGAGAAAATAAAAAAGTGGAAAGTGAAACGCAGGATGCTAACTACCAATCACTACAAAAATATACAACTGATTTGACCGAAATTGCGGCTAAAGGTAAAATTGACCCAGTAATCGGCAGAGAAGAAGAAGTGCGACGGGTGATGCAAGTTTTAAGCCGAAGAACTAAAAATAATCCGGTATTAGTGGGCGATCCAGGAGTGGGAAAGACGGCAATAGTTGAAGGTTTAGCCAATCGAATTGCTTCCGGAGATGTGCCAGAGAGTTTGAAGGGTAAAAAAATATTATCACTGGAAATGAGTTCAATATTGGCTGGAGCCAAGTTTCGAGGTGAATTTGAAGAGAGACTAAAATCAGTGATTGATGAAGTTATTAAATCAGAGGGAAAAATAATTCTGTTTATTGATGAGCTACACACAATAGTCGGAGCCGGTGGAGCCGAGGGAGCGGTGGATGCCTCGAATATGCTGAAACCAGGTTTAGCCCGGGGAATACTGAGAGTTATTGGGGCAACAACGGTGACTGAATACCGAAAATATATTGAGAAGGACAGTGCTTTGGAACGAAGATTTCAACCGGTAAATGTGGTTGAACCAACAGTGGAGGACACAATTTCGATTTTGAGAGGATTAAAAGAAAAATATGAATTACATCATGGGATAAAAATCAGTGATAAAGCTTTGGTAACTGCGGCAAAATTATCAGATCGTTATATTAGGGATAGATTTCTACCAGATAAAGCCATTGATTTGGTCGATGAAGCCGCTAGTGGATTGAGAATTCAAAGAGAATCTTCGCCGGTGGAAATTGATAACTTTGAGAGAAAAGTTAGACAATTGGAGATTGAAGAAAAAGCATTAGCCAAAGAAAAAAATGAAGAAGTCAAAGAGAGATGGGCAGTAGTTAAAAAAGAATTGTCAGAATTAAAAGAGAAGTTGCGAACCCAAAAATCTAAATGGGAAAAGCAAAAGACAGTTTTGGAGGTGGTACAAAAAGGCCGAGAAGAGATTGATAAATTGAAATACGAATTAGAAATGGCTGAGCGAAATGTGGAATTGGATAAAGCAGCGGAAATAAAATATGGTAAATTGCCCAAAAAACAGGAAGAAATAAAGGAGGCAGAAAAAGAGTGGAATAAAATTCCCGAAGAAGAAAAGCTGATTAAACAAGAAGTGTCGGAGAGTGAAATTGCGTCCGTAGTAGCCAAGTGGACAGGCATTCCAGCCAATAGATTATTAAAAACTGAACAAAATAAATTAAAAAATTTAGAAGAGTTGATGAAAGAAAGAGTGGTTGGTCAGGATGAAGTAATTAGGGCAGTAGCTAATGCAGTACGAAGAAGTCGGATGCACTTGAGTGAACCAAATAAACCAATGGCAACATTTTTATTTTTAGGACCAACAGGGGTAGGCAAAACAGAAACGGCAAAGGCTTTGGCTGAACAATTATTCAATGATGAAAAAGCCCTGGTAAGAATTGATATGAGTGAATATAGTGAGGCTCATACTGTGGCTAGATTAATAGGTTCTCCCCCGGGATATGTTGGTTATGAAGAAGGTGGACAATTGACTGAAGCGGTTCGAAGAAAACCATATACAGTAGTATTGTTGGATGAAATTGAAAAAGCTAATCCGCAGATTTTTAATGTATTCCTACAAATGTTTGATGAAGGTAGATTAACCGATGGTAAAGGCCGATTAGTAGATTTTACCAACACAGTAATAATAATGACATCAAATTTACCCGAAGATGAGGTGAATAAAACTTTCAGACCGGAGTTTTTAAACCGGATTGATCAAATTTTAGTTTTTCAGGAATTAAAAGAAGAGCAATTGGGAAAAATCGTGGAAATTCAGATTAAAAAATTGCTTGAAAGATTAAAAGAACAAAATATTATTTTGACAGT
>CAYSVP010000047.1:0-4063 GCA_964434595.1 uncultured Gammaproteobacteria bacterium
TATAATGAAACTATTGATCCAATCAAAGAATATTTTAAAGAAAAAGGTAAATTATTTGAAGTCGACGGTAACCGCCCCATCGAACCAATTTTTGAGGATATTTGTTTAAATATAGATAAAATTAATAATTAAATTTTAATGAATCAAGAACCTCAAATAAAGGCTACTATTACTGAAGTCCTACCCAACCAACTCTATCGAGTGAAACTCGATTCAGATGGTCGTGAAATTATTGCCTATTTAGCCGGTAAATTAAAAATGAATCATATCCGTTGTCTGGCTGGTGATAGAGTTTCGTTAATAGTTTCCTCAGAAGGGGATAAGGCCAGAATCGTCTATCGAGGTTAAGTTAAATTTACTCTTTGATATTGTCCCTTTTTTAGGTTACAATATCCAAGTCTTTAATCGCACTAATCTTTTATGAAAGTAAAATCTAGTATCAAACGCCGTTGTAAAAATTGTAAAGTCGTTATTCGCGGCGGAGTGCGACGCGTTATTTGTTCCAATAAAAGACATACCCAAAAACAAGGTTAATTTCCAATGAGAATCTCAGGTATCGATATCCCAGACAATGAACGTGCTGAAGTAGGTCTTACTCGTTTTTTTGGTATAGGTCCAAAGAACGTTAAGATTTTAGCTAAAAAAGCCAATATTAATTTAGACACCCGTATCAAAGATTTTTCCCGCGATGATATTAGTAATCTAATGAAATCTCTCGAAGAGTTTTCAATCGAAGGAGATTTAAAAAAAGAAATTCGTGAAAATATTGATCGTCTTAAAGCCATTAAATGTTATCGTGGTATCCGTCATATCGTCGGTTTACCAGCTCGTGGTCAAAGAACCAAAACAAATGCTCGTACTCGCAAGGGTAAGCGTAAAACAGTTGGTTCATTAACCAAGGAAGCATGGGCAAAAATTGAGACAGCTCAAAAAGCTGCTACAGTTGCTAAAAATAAATAATCTATGTCAACCGAAGTTTCAAAAACTACCAATAAAGTCAAAGTTTCTTCTAAGAAGAAAGTTATTAAAAGTATTGCTGAAGGTCGACTATATGTTAAATCAACTTTCAACAATACTATTGTTACTGTCACCGACCAAAAAGGTAACACTTTGTCATGGTCATCTTCGGGGCAATCAGGTTTTAAAGGTTCCCGAAAATCAACCCCTTTTGCCGCTACTACTGCAATAGAAAAAGCTCTTGATGCTGCTAAACCTTACGGTATCAAAAAATTAGAAGTTTATCTCAAAGGTCCTGGAGTTGGTCGTGATGCCACTCTTCGTTTTCTTCGAGCTAAGAGGGAATATGATGTCGAAATGATTTCCGACATTACTCCTATTCCTCACAACGGTCCTCGACCGCCCAAGGCTCGCCGAGTTTAAAAAATATGTCAAGAATTACTTTAAATTCCAAATGTCGTCTCTGTCGTGCAGAGGGTTCAAAACTCTATCTCAAAGGCGTTCGTTGTTACTCAGCTAAATGCCCGATTGAAAAGAAAGGTGCCGTTCTTCCTGGAATGCATGGTGCAAAAAGAGCCAAAAAACCCACCGATTATGGTATTCAGCTTCGTGCCAAACAAAAAGCTAAACGTATTTATGGTATTCAGGAACAACAATTTAAAAACTATTTCCTAAAAGCCAAAAAACTTAAAGGTTTAGTAGGAGAGAATTTATTAACTCTTCTCGAGCTTCGTCTCGATAATGTTCTATTTATTTCCGGATTAGCCACTTCTCGTTCTCAGGCTAAACAATTTATTAGTCATCGTCACGTTTTAGTTAATAATCGGAAATTAAATATTTCCTCTCATTTATTAAAAGTTGATGATGTTATTTCCTTAGATAAAAAAATTATAGATAAATTTGGGGACATTCTTTCTGTTGATAGTAAAGATTTTAAATCCCCCGACTGGTTAACAGTCGATAAAAACAAGTATTCTGTTAAAGTTTCTTCTTTGCCATCCAAAGATGATTTTAACCAATCTATTGACATTAATTTAATTATTGAATACTATTCTCGTTAATAAAAATAAAAAAAGGAGAACCTTTTTATGGTAGACACCAACAAATTTCATATCAACACTATTAAATCTACCCCAAACTACGGTAAGTTTGAATTATCACCACTTATTGGTGGTTTTGGTCATACCTTAGGTAACAGTATAAGAAGAATTCTTCTTATTACCATTCCAGGTGCCGCCATTACTCGCATAAAAATAGACGGAACCAACCATCTATTTACCACATTACCAGGTGTTAAAGAAGATTTGGTTGATGTCTCTCTAAATCTTAAAAAAGTTAAATTTATCTATAATCAGGACGAGCCAATTACTCTAGAACTAAATAAAAAAGGTCCCGGAAAAGTAACCGCCGGAGATATTGTTCAAAATGATCTTTGTAAAGTTGCTAATCCAGATCAGATTATTGCCACTCTAGCTGATGCCAAGTCATCTCTTAAAATTGAAATGACCGTTGAAAGGGGAGTTGGATACACATTAGCTCGTGAACAAAAAACCGATGTTATTGGTGAAATCATCCTCGATGCTTCTTTTTCTCCGGTTTTAAAATCTAACTATGAAGTAATTCCAACTCGTTTAGGTAAAAAATCTAATTTTGATAAATTAATTTTTGAAATTTGGACTGATGGTTCAATTGATCCTTTATTAGCCCTTAAAACTGCCGCTAAAGATATGATCAAATCACTCAGCCAAATCGTTGATCCCAAAGATTTTGACGACGAAGTTATTACTATTGAAAGTAATCCCTCAAATTCCGGTTATGATATCTCAATTGAAGAGATAGAATTACCTCTTCGGGTTACTAATGCTTTGAAAAAAGCAGGCTACTCTACTATTGAAGCACTAGTCAAAGCTGGTCGTACCGAAGTTAGTAAATCTAAAAATGTCGGCGAAAAATCATTAAAAGTTATAGATGCCTGGTTAAAGGAAAGAAATTTTTCTTGGAAATAACCGATTGCTATTTATGAAACATCGTAAATTTGGAAAAAAATTAGGTCGTAACCATAACCAACGTCAAGCACTTTTCCGTTCTCAAGTTACTTCGATATTTACTCACGGATATATCAAAACTACCGACGCTAAGGCAAAAGCTTTAATACCTTTAGTCGAAAAATTAGCTTCAATTATTACTAATAAATCAGAAGTAATTGCCCAACGGGAACTGGCAAAACTAATTCAAAATCGTCAATTAGTTAGTTCTATCTATAAAAACTTTAAAACGATTTTTGTCGATCAAAAATTTAATTTTACTCAAGTAACTAAAATTAAATTCCGTCAGGGTGATGATGCATTAATTGTAAAATTATCTTTTATAAAACCATATTCAGCTAAAATTAATAAAGAAGAAAAAACTGTAGAAGAAAAGAAAGAAATTAAAAAAGAAACAGTCAAAAAGACAGTCAAAAAGACAACAACTAAAAAACCAGCCGTTAAAAAAGTCGTTAATAAAAAAGAATGAAACCTAAAACTACTGTAACCAAAGGTAATATTATCAAACGTAATTGGCACCTTATTGATTTAGAAAATCAAACTCTAGGTCGCGCCTGCGTTAAAATTGCCAATTTATTAATGGGCAAGGATAAAGTTGACTTTTCCCCCAATCGGGATGCTGGTGATTATGTTGTGGTTATTAACGCCGATAAAGTTCAAATAACTGGTAAAAAATCTATTCAAAAGATTTATTACCACTACACCGGTTATGCAGGTAACTTAAAAGAATTTACCTTTAAAGAAATGCTCAAACGAGATCCTCGAGAATTAATATCGCGTGGAGTTGCCGGTATGATGCCTAAAAACAAACTCCGTGATCGCCGTTTGACCAGATTAAAAGTTTTCACTGGCTCAACCCATACCTACAATGACAAAATCACCAAGTAAAACCACTTACACCTATGCAATTGGTCGACGTAAATCCGCCATCGCTTCAATAAAATTGTTTAGCGGTAAAGCCGGATCTATGGTAAATGGCACTACCCTAGAAAAATATTTTCCCGGTAGTAATTTTGAGATTCGTTTTCAAAAACCATTTGTCGTAACCGACACTATGAATA
>CAYSVP010000048.1:0-3734 GCA_964434595.1 uncultured Gammaproteobacteria bacterium
CAACTTACAATTACATTCTTACCCAAATTTTCCAAATACTCACTTAAATTTTTTATTTGGGTTCCTTTACCGCAACCTCCAATTCCCTCAAAAACTATAAACTTCCCTCTCTCGCTCATAATATCATCTTTTCATAAAATGGATAACCATTGTTATCCACTCCTTTTTCTACAAAATCATCAAACACTCCAGGGATAATACTTTGAAATTTTTTTAGTAATTCATTCATAGTACTTCTAATTTCAAAATGAGCTGGCCTAGCCGTTCTTAAATCAAAAATATGTCTCCATTCTCTCCAATTGGCAGTAAATACTTCCTCCGAATTTAACATCAATGGTAAAATTGACCTTGCCTCTTCAGGTACCCAATTGTTCTCTCTTAATTTTCTGTAAAACAGTTCAATCTCGTTCACCATGTCGATAGGAGTGATAATTCTGCCATCTCCTAAATCAATCATCTGACTTTGATCTTTGTGTTTTGGGAAAATTACTCTCATCTCGGAGTTGTCAACATACCTGGTTGATTCTTCAGTTATTGAAGCTACCCGATGTCGATTTAGTTCTCTCATCATCCCAATTGAATTGTCTAAAAATTTTACCGACACAGAAGTATGTTCTAAAACACTCTCATGACCTCTTTTAATTAGCATTTGTGTAAATTTAGTTGCACTTTCAATGGTAATCTCACCTTTTTCTGATTGATAGCTAGTCCTTCCAGCTCTCTCAATTTTTAACAATTGTTCCTTCAAATCACTTTCTTTATCTAAAATTACAAAATTTGGTATCTGTTTCACTATTTTTGCCATTTAGTCATTTTTACAACTCAAAGACTTTAATCACAATAATACCTTTTATATCAAATCCCTCACATGCGGTTTTTTAAACCAATTATTATCCTTTGATCATTATTTTCATCAATTTTCCCAATATTAAATTATCTATCAACAATTAATCTCCGTAACTGTCTTTTAATCCAATTTTACATTTTGGACAAATACTATCCGAACTAGAAATTTTAGCCCCACAAACAGGACAAATTAAATCGCCACTCTAATCTATTATTGCTAATCATACTATCTCGTCACAAATCGGACACTTTATTCCAATGTACCAGCAACCACATTTAGAACAATATTTTAATCCCTCTGTACTTCCTTTTCTAAAACTAATTCCGTTAGCGGTTTTAACAATAATCATTCCCTCTTTTGCAAATTGACCACTTATACTACTGCTTCCACACCCCCCTCCAGCCACTGTCGTTATTTTTAATCGTCCATATAAATAATTTTCTATTCCCGCAATATTTAACTTTTTCTCTGATCTTGTTAAAACTATCTTTTCTTTGTCTTGTTTTTCCAATTCTAATCTTGTCGCTACAAATATTCTAGTTATTAATTCCGCATCTACATAAATTTTTTCTCCAAATTCTTTTTCAAATCTTTTCACTAAAGTTTGGGTTACCTCTTCAATCTCTTTTATTGATATTCCTTCCTTACTGTTAGCCAAATTTAACATTTGGATTAAATCACTCAAACAATAACCATCCTTATTCATTAATTCAAAACCATTTATCTCTGAAGGTGTCATCCTTACTTTAAACCTCATCAAAGTTAATTTATTTCCCTCACCTTTTTTCCAAAAATCAACCATATCATCTGGATAATCTAATTCTTCATTTTTTGGACTGACTCTAACTATCAGGTCTTTTCCTTTTATTAATTCTTCTTCTAGTCCAATTATTTTTTTTCTTTCGTAATCACAGTTTTTTACTAAATTTTGAACTATTATCCCTGTATCTTTATCAATTACTTTCTCTCCATTCCAAATGTAGTCATGACTATATTCACTCAACAACAATTCTGATAAGGCAGTACTAATTTCTACCTCTAATTGTCTTTGTCTTAATTCACCGAAAAATTGTTGTAGATATTCCGATTCTTTTCTTGGGTCGAAATTTAATTCACTTTTATTTTTTCCTTCAACTAATCCATTAGCTAAAAAATCTGTTAAAAATTGATTATTAACTTGTCTATTTTTTACTTCAATACTCATATACTTTTGCACGAAAGCTTTAAAGCTCGGGCTATGACCGTAGCGGCACTGCCTAGGAATTACACCTAGTTCCAAAAAAATTATTTAATTGCCTGTTGGGCTAATACAAATAAATAATCTGATAAACGATTAAGATAAGGTAATATCTTAACATCCACTCTATCTCTTTTCGATAACGACACCAATCTTCTTTCTACTTTTCGAATCACACTTCGACACAACTGCAATAAAGCCTCTTTTTTATTAATCCCTGGTAAAGTAAAATCCCTAATTGTTGGCAAATCTTTTTCCCACTCACTTATCTCCATTTCCATTTCTTTTACTCTTTTTCCTAAATCGACCAACTTTGTATTTGTTTTTCGGTTATATCCCGCCAAACGACCAGCAATCGACCATAAATCTTTTTGAATACTTTCAATCTCTGTTTTTAAATATTCCCCACCAATCTCTGCTTTAGCCACCCCCAAAGTACATTGTAATTCATCTATTGTTCCGATTGCTTCTAACAACAAATCATCCTTATCTACGGCTTTATTCAGCCAATAACTTTTTCCCTGATCACCTTTCCTGCTTACTATGGTCATCTTGATTAATTATACTCCTAACTACACTTACTGTATCCACAGTAAGAATTGGAACATTTAAAACAACCCTCCTCGGCATACAGTGGGCTTCCGCATTCTGGACAAGCTGAAAATCGACTTTCATTTTCATTCTGTAATGGTAGAGCTTTTTGCATCTCCATATTTATCATATTTAATTTTTCTTTTTCTTCAGAAAATAAATCTAGTTGTTCACCTCGCGCAATCTCTAATAACGATTTACCAACTGCATCAAACATACTCAAAATAGAATTTGGTCCCATTCCCATTTTTTGACCACAGGAAATCCCCACCATTTCCTCGGCTAGTTCAGTTAAACTAGCTCCATATTTTAAAGCCAACGATGCCAATCTCCCGGTTATCTCGGCTGACCCTGCCATGTAACCACCAGACTTTCCTAGAGTCACGAATACTTCTATTGGGCCATCACCTTCTTCAAAAAAAACTGATGTATAAACTTTACCCATATCACAGGCCTTACGTAATCGTACCCCTCTAGCTGCCTCCGGAGTTTTTTTCTTCTTAGGCTCAATGTAATTTTTTATGGTTTCAGATTTATTATCTTCTGTCTTCACGGTTTGTATCACCTCTTTCTCTCTCGATCCCGATCGATAAATGGTAATTCCCTTCGTTCCCAAAGAGTAAGCTAATAAATAAGCCTTTCGAACTTCTTCCACTGTTGCTGTTTTTGGAAAATTAATCGTTTTACTAACAGCGTTGTCGACATATTCCTGAAAAGCCGCTTGAATTTTTATGTGCCACTCTGGATCAATTTCCAAAGCAGTTCGAAAAACTTCTTTCATATCATCAGGAATTTCTTCAATATCAGACAATTTACCTCCATTTTTCACCACCTTATCTAACAAATTCTCACTATACAAATCTCTTTTTTTAAGTTCGTCGACAAACACCGGATTCATCATATACAAAGTCTTTCCTTCAACTGTATTTTTTTGATAACCAAGAGAAAATGTCGGTTCAATTCCGCTACTAGTATCCGCCAACATCGAAATTGTTCCAGTTGGGGCAATTGTCGTCAATGCCATATTTCGTGGTCGGTAATTGGTTCCGGCAAAAACTG
>CAYSVP010000049.1:0-3512 GCA_964434595.1 uncultured Gammaproteobacteria bacterium
AAGTTTTAATCGGGAAGAATTAAATAGTAGATAAACTTCATCACCAAAATTTTTGGCGTCGATTAATTTGTCTGGAATTTGAGTGATATTGATACCAACACCAAAAACGGTTAAGTGAGAAATATTGTTGGTATATATTTGTAGACCATCGGGTAAAGTACCAAAAGCACCTTCGGTACCAACAATAACATTAACAGATTTTGATCGATCAATTAAGAATTCAGCTGATTCTTTGATCCCCCATCCGGAAGTCCAATCACTTAGGTAACCAGTCTCTGTGGAAGGTAGTTTAAGGCTAAAAGGATTAGTAGAAAGCTGATAAATAAAAATTAAATTGGGAATTAAAATAATGGGGATTAAATAATTAATTTTGGTGGGAAGCTTGGAAATTAAATAACCGGCAACTACAAAAAGTGGCGGTAAGGTAAAAAGAATATAACGAGCAGTAAAAACTTTGGCGATAGCAAGATTGGCGATTAATGGTAGGAATGACCAACAGGCGATTAAAAACAAATAACGATTAAATTTTTTATGAATCAGATACAAAATTAGTGCAAATATAAATAAAGTGCAAACCGGCCAGGAAACATATCGGAAAAAAATATTAAAAGTATCTGTTAGATGGGGAAGAAATGGATCGAGAGGATGTTTGATAATTTCAGAAATAGGCCAAATATAGTCGCGATTACGAAGAGAAATTTGCGAAAACTGAGGGCCAAGACGGAGGATATTATAAATCACAAAAGATATAACTGCCGATATTATTGGGAAGATAAATGTTTTAGGTCGAGAGTAATTTATAAAAATAAAAGTACCAAAAGTTAAGATAATAAAGTACATGGCCGGTGATTTTGTTAGCCAGGCTAAACCCAGTATTCCTCCGAGAATCATAGATAAATCGAGCCGAGGGTATTTGGTTAATAAAAGGCAAAAAAACAGAGACAAAATACCAAAAAAAGACAATAGATTGTCGGCAACAGCCAGACGATTAAAGAAAAAAGCGAAAGGAATAAAAATGTAGATAATCCCGGTAATTACACAATTAAATGGTTTAAGTTTAAAAATTATTCTTAAAATTAGATAAATGGTAAGCAACGTTCCCAACCCAGACAAGACTGAAACCAAACGACTAGCAAATAGAGGATTATTAATGTATTTAAGGAAGGGAACAACTACCCACATAAATAATGGTTGTTTACCATCGGTAAGTGGAATGAATCGCAATGTTTCAACACTTTTAATGATTTGCGACCAACGAATATAAATTGCTTCATCACCAAAAACAGGTATCTGAACCAGATTGAATAAATTAACAGCTAAATAAACGAACGTGAGAATAATAAAATTAAAAAAATCAGTTTTTTTGATCATAAAGACCCTTGAGATTGTTGACAAAAATCCGCCAAACTTCGTTAGCCATTTGACGTGACTCTTTTATATAACGAGCGTTAGCATCACCTTTGGTGTTACTAGTATCTTCATTTTTCCAATCAACTTCAACTTCTTTTATTTTTTTACCCATTTTTTGGGCAATAAATAGAAGCTCAACATCAAATGCTGAAACACGCCAACCAGCACCATTTTGAATATTTTTAATAACAGCTAGCTCGGGGAATATTTTTTTAGCCAGGTCTAGTTTCATGGCCTTGAAGCCACATTGAGTATCGGTAATATTGGACTGAAGAAGAATATTTCTGGCAGTGGCAAATACTTTTGAACCCAGTTGACGAAGAACACTGTTACCTTGACGATCGCGACCACGAGAGCCAATAACAATGTCATAATTTTGTTCAAAATAAGGAATAAATTTTTCTAATTCTTTCAAAGGGGTTGATTGATCCATGTCGGTAAATAAAATAAAAGGATATCTGGCTGATTGAATACCACCCCAAATAGCACCAGGTTTACCTCCCTTGGGAAGATCGAGAAGGGTAAAATGGGGGTGTGTAGCTATAAACTCTTTGACTAATTGAAAACTATCATCAGTAGATCTGTCATTGCAAACTAATACTTCATAGGTAAAATCGGTTGTTTTAAGATAATCATCAACTTCGTTTAAAACACCTCTTTTTAAATTATTCTCTTCGTTATAGCAAGGAATGATGATGGAAATTGCAGTCATTGATTTATTATACAAATAATAATTGATAATGCTATGATAGTTTCAGATATGATTAAATCAAAAAAGTTTTTTTTAGTCCTATTTATAGTGGCTTTTTTATTACGAATTGGATTGGCAATATCTACCTATCATTCAGATATTGGAGCGTTTGCTTTGGCTGGTAAATATATTGTTGGCGAAGGCAAAATATTAAAATTTTATGATGCAGTAACTGTTAAGGGTAAACAGGGTGAATTAAAATTATTGGATCATCAGACAGTATTTAATTATCAACCTTTAGCTTACTTAATTCCGTCGATGGTTTATTTGCCTTTTCGACAGTTAATACTTAGTACTGCCGATAGAATGGTTAATATTAGTTGGGAGTGGCTTCATTTGAGAACGGTTTATTGGCCACTTTTAGTTTATAAATTACCAATGATCTTAGCTGATTTAGTGATAGTTTTATTGATTCCAAAATTATTTACTAAAGATAAAAACAAAAAATTGGCTCAAGTAGTGTGGTTGTTTAATCCAATAGCAATTTATGTTAGTTCGATGATGGGTCAAGTAGATATTGTGATTGCTTTGCTAATTTTATTAACTCTGATAGATTTAAAAAATGGCAATAATTTTAAATCAGTAGTGTGGGTGGCTTTATCAGCCTTGATTAAACCAATTGGCTTAATTGTAATTCCGGTGATAGCAATTGCGGAATTTCAAAAAAAGAATAATTGGTTTAATTTGATTAAAACTGCAGGATTAGGATTTTTGGTTTATACCTTGGGTGTGGCGGTTTATATTTCCTCACCTGCTTATAGATATTTCGCCTTATTTGCTGACCAAATTAATAAAAGTACCTTTGCTGGAATTGCAGTGGCTTCGGGGACAATGATTCCTTGGTTTTTTATTGTTTATATATTTGGTTTATTTTTATTTTGGAAAAAGAAAATTACCAAAGAAACAGTACTAGGTATAGTTCTATTAACGAGTCTAGTATTTACTCATTTTCACCCACAGTGGTTGGTCTGGCTAATGCCTTGGATGATTTATGAATCGATTAAAAAACAAGAATTATTATTTTATTGGGGAATTCTCTTGGCTTGGTTTGGAGTACTATTGTCGTTTGATTCCAGTTTACATGTTGATATGTTTCTTTTTAGAAATATGACTAAAGCCTTTAATTTTGAAGGAAATCTTTTTAATGAAATAATGATGTTATCTCGGGCTTATCTTGTGGCATTAGTTGGTTATAAATTAATGACGAAAAAAGCTAGTTGAGAGTGTGAACTAACTTAAAAACTTTGATACCGTTTATTTCCCATTGTGAATCGATTTTAGCCCAACCAAAGGCAGCTATTCCCCATTCAGGATTATTTATCGGATTACAATCAATCTGAAAAGGTTCACA
>CAYSVP010000050.1:0-3480 GCA_964434595.1 uncultured Gammaproteobacteria bacterium
ACTAAAGCTCTAAAGCACTAAAGCTCTAAATATTGTCCGCAAAGATTTTTTCGCGGGATTTGAAATAGGATAGACCGAGAAGCAAAACCAGAATTGAAAGTAGAAAAGCAATTATCAGACTGGAATAATTGGGCACTCCCCCACCGAGAATAGTTTGGCGGTAAGCATTGATAATAACAGCCATGGGATTAAGCTGAAAAATTATTTTGTATCGAGCCGGAACCAGATCAGCCGGGTATATAACCGGAGTAAGATACATCCATAATAATAGTATTAGACTGAGAAGATATTGGATATCCCTATAGAGTAAATTGGCGGCGGCGAAGAATAAGGACAGACCGAGAGTAAAAATTTGCTGAATTAAAAATATTGGAATAACCCAGAGAATGTTGATAGTAATTGGCATATGATAGACAATCATATAGATAATCAGAACTATATTAGCAAAAAGGAAATCAACAATTTTGGCAATGACTGTTGATAAAACTAGAATAGTGCGAGGAAAATAAATTTTAGTGATTAGGGATGAGGAGCCGACCAGTGATCCACTAGCTGAAGAGAGGGAATTGGAAAACAAGTTCCATGGTAACAGAGCCACAAATAGAAAAATTGAGTAGGGAATAGAACCGGCGGCATTGGTGGGAATTCTCATGATAACCGAGAAGGCGAAGCTCATAACAATCATCTGAGCCATTGGGTTTAAAATTACCCAAAAATAGCCAAGAATTGATTGTTTGTAGCGGGCTTTAATTTCCCGACTGGTAATTTGCCAGAGAAGTTCACGGCGCTGAATAATCGCTTTAACTTCGGAATAAAGATATGACATTTAGATTATTATACAAAAGATTAAGTGGTTTTATTGATCAATACCAATTTTCCAAACATTTTTTTCTAAAAAAGACTCAATAGTCTGTCGACTAGCCTTGTTTAAAAGATTTGAGTATGAAATTTTTTTTGTATTCGCATATTCAGATAATGTAATTATTTTTTTACCTTCTAAATATGCCAATCTTTTGTAATAACTGTTGGTTAATGCTTTTCCAACTATTTCTTCCATAATATAAGTAGTTTGTTTTTCTTCAAATTCTTTAAAAGCTTCATAATACTTTTGGCGATTGATAAACTTTATATTTATAGGTACAAAACCTTCCCTAATTAGTAAATAATTATTAATAACTCTACCAATTCGACCATTACCATCAACAAATGGATGGGTACATTCAAATTTCAAATGTAAACGAGCAATGCGCTTAATGATATTTTCATGATTGGTAGCATTGTATTCAGACAACATGTTTGTCAGTCTCTCAATGATTTCTTTTGGATTTGGGGCAATATAATTACCGACACGAACAAATTCATTTTCTTTTCTAAATCTGCCGGCAATATCATCTCGAATATTAGAAATAAGCATTTGATGGAGAAACAAAATCATATCAAGGTTAAGTTCTTTCTCTTTGGCTTTTTTATCTATATAAGAAACAACTCTGGCTAAGTTTTTAGCTTCAAAAATTTCTCTTTCATTTATATAACGATCTAAATCAATTTGAAGTAAGATTTTTTCAGTTTCTTCAAGAGTTAAAGTACTATTTTCAATGGCATTAGAATTGTAAACCTGTTCGGCAACTTCTGCCTCGCTAATAAGCTGAATCAGGGCATCTTTACCAGTCAAAGATTGGTAATATCTTTGACGAAGAAAATTTATTTTATTAAAAAAAGTTAAGGTGTTTGCCATGTATCGTAAATTATAATATTATTCACGTTATTGTCAACATAATCGTGAATAATAAGCAAAAATAGGGGTATGTTCACGGTTTTAATTTATAAAAAAAATAAAGGTTATTTGTTTGCTAAAATGAAAGCATGTCTCAGAGGAAATTAAAAAAAATTCGACAAATAGAAAAGATGGCGGTTGAAGAGACTAAAAAAGATTATTTGCCTAAATTTTGGAGTTTTTTATTTAAAAATTGGAAATTTTTAATAGCAATTATTTTATTATCTGTTGGTCTTTTTGCTAATGGAATGAAGGGAGATTTTGTTTCCGATGATTATGCTTCAATTACCCAAAATCCCAATGTTGGTGATTTTAGTTATATGTTTACCGGTAGTAATTTTGGTAATAGTCAAACTTTGACCACTTTTTTGGTTTATAAATTGTTTGGTAATAGTAGTCCGATCCCCTATCACGTTATATCGTTAGTCTATTTTATTATTTTTACTATTTTGGCTTACGGTTTAATATTTTTAGTTATTAAAAATGATTGGATAGCTAAACTTACTACAATTTTATTTATTTTTTTGCCAATTCATGTGGAGGCGGTCAGTTGGATATCGGGACGAATTTATATAATTTTGGGAATATATACAGTGGCGGCATTAATTAATTTTATTTATTATATTGACCGAGAAAAACCACGATATTTAATTAGTAGTGGAATATTTTTTCTACTTGGTTTTTTAACTGATAAACCCCGACCATTTGCATTATTTTTGTTGATGGCGGTTTATATGTTGTATATTGGTATTGATAAAATAAAACAAAGTTGGTGGCGGATAATGGGAATTTCAGCTTTATTGGGAATTGTGGCAATGGCCGTAGCTTGGCCGAATATTACCAGAAGGATTAATATTGTAAACTCTGGTTATAACTCAACTGAAAGTATTTTTTATAATCCATTTTTCCAATATCCAACCGGAGTATCGAAATACCTGCAATTGTTATGGTTTCCATCGGATTTAACCTTGTATCATACGATGTATGTTTTACCAAATTGGTTAAATTGGGTAATTATATTAACCTATCTGTTGGCAATAGTATATTTTTGTATAAAAAACAAGCCTTATTTTTTTGCCTTAGCGTTTATAATGGCGGCAACTTTTCCGTCGATTAGTCCAATAAAGGTAAGCTGGTTGGTAGCGGAAAGATATATGTTTTTGGGGTCACTGGGATTTTGTCTATTTGTAGTATTAATTCTGATGGATGTAGCTAAATATCTAAGACTATTGGCGCCAGTGTTGGGTGGTTGTTTAATTTCTTATTACGGAGTGAGATTGATATTGAGAAACGCTGATTGGCGGACAAACCATAGTTTATGGGTCAACACCTGCCAAGTGTCGCCTAATAGTCATAACGCTTGGAATAATATTGGTGATGATTACGATAAGTTAAAAGATTACAATAATGCGGTCAAAGGTTTTAGTCAATCAACTTTTGTTAAACCGAATTATGCCGATGCTTATCATAATCGGGCTAACATTTTTTTCAAAGGTGGAAGATTGGATTTGGCCAGGGAAAGTTATGGAATCGCTTTAAATTTTACACCAAGTCTATTCCAAACATACTTAAGTTTGTGTCAAATTGATTTGAATGAAAGACGTTATGATTTAGCATTGGCTCATGCACAAGAAGCAATAAAGATTGAACCAAATAATCCCCAACCACCATATGTAGCGGCGGTAACTTATGCTCAAATGGGTGAT
>CAYSVP010000051.1:0-3278 GCA_964434595.1 uncultured Gammaproteobacteria bacterium
CGTAACCATATTTTTATATCCATTAATTATTTTCGATAATTTCCCATAATGATTTGAATTCGTGGTACGGACAGGCCATTGGCCTGTCCTTTGAATAAATTTCCCATTTGCATCCATGGTACGGACAGGGCAGTGCCCTGTCCCTACAATATTTTTTCCAATCGCATCCGTATTAATATGGCATTGCCCTGTCCCTACAATTTTCCCAAACCAATGATACATATTCAAACAATCAATCGTTATAAAATACCATCCACTTTGCGAATAATCATATCCATTTAATCTATTTAACTTCCTCTCCTTCAATTTCACATATAATTGTAACAATAATTACAATTATTCCAAAATTATTTTGGCAATCCTCTTTCCCACCTCTTCAAATTCTTTTTCTTTCCAACCCTTGGTTGTCATTGCCGGTGTCCCCAATCTTATACCCGATGGACTAAACGGTCCCGCCTCATCATGCGGAATTGTATTGGCATTGACAATAATGCCATTTTCCTCCAATCTTACAGCCATTTCTTTACCTCCTCCCAAGCCACAATCCACCACCATCAAATGATTCTCTGTTCCAAATATATGGATAGGGCACTGCCCTGTCCCTTCCTCTAGTCCCATTTTCAATGCCTTCGCATTTTTAACAATTTGCTCTGCATATTTTTTAAATTCTGGACTACTGGCTTCCTCAAAAGCCACAGCCAACGCCCCAATATTATTCATATGTGGCCCACCCTGTAAACCCGGGAAAACAGCCTTATCAATTTTCTTTACCAAATCAGCATCTTTTTCTAATCCTTTTTTAGTCACTCCAATTATGGCTCCTCGTGGACCCCTCAAACTTTTATGAGTTGTCGAAGTTACAATATGAACATAAGGCACCGGACTGGGATGTACTCCACCTACAATTAAACCAATAATATGAGAAATATCCGCCACTAACCATGCTCCCACACTATCGGCAATCTCGGCAAACCTTTCCCAATCAAGTATCCAAGGGTATGCTGTTGTTCCAGCAAAAATTAATTTTGGTTTTTCTGCCTTTACTAATTCTGCCAGTTTTTCATAATCTATTCTGCCTTCCTCATCAACATCGTATTGCACTGAATTAAAAAATCTTCCCGAAAAAGTAATTTTCGGATGTCCATGAGTTAAATGTCCACCGGCACTCAATTTCATTCCACAAATTTTATCCCCCGGTTGTAATAAAGCCATCAATACCGCACTATTTGCCGGACTTCCGGAATATGGTTGAACATTTAAATGTTCCACACCTAATATTTTTTTACCCCTCTCGATTGCCAAATTTTCAATTTCATCAATAATTTTATTACCCTGATAATATCTTTTACCTGGATAACCCTCAGCATATTTATTGGTCAAACAACTTCCTAAAACTTTTCTTACTTCTTCCGAAGCAAAATTCTCACTGGGAATTAATTGTACCTGTTCATTCTGTCTTTTTTCCTCAGCCTTAACCAATTTGAAAATAATATTTTCTTCCATGTTTTTTATTATCTCACAAGGTTTTCTTTTTGTTTTCCCAAGTGAACAATTCTCCCAATGATTTTTCCTTATTAATTCTTTTAATTATTTCCGCCAACAACGGAGCTACAGAAATTATTTTCATTTTTGATGATATTTTTTCCGAAGGAATTGGCAAAGTATCCGTCAATATCAAATGATCAACGCAACTGGTATCAAACAATTCCCGGGCCTTTCCCGACAGTAAACCATGGGTAGCCCCAACAATAATTTCTTTGGCACCAAATTCTTTTAAAGTTTTAGCCGCCACACATATTGAACCACCGGTATCCACCATATCATCAATTATAATTGCCCGCTTGCCATCCACTTCTCCGACCACATGAGCAACTTCAGCTGTATTGTGAGCCCTTCGAACTTTATCAATAATTGCAATTTTCAATCCAAACAAATCCGCTACCTTATTAGCTCTCTTTACTCCTCCAATATCCGGGCTAACAATGACTGCATTTTTTAACCAACCCTTTTCTTTTAAATATTTTGCAATCAAAGGATAACCCATAAAATGATCAACCGGAATATCATAAAAACCTTGAATTTGATCTGCGTGTAAATCAACTGTAATCAATCTATCAGCCCCGGCCTTGGTAATTAAATTAGCTACTAATTTTGCCGTTATCGGTTCTCGGGAATCTATTTTTCGATCCTGACGACTGTAACACAAGTAAGGACAAATTAAATTAATTCTTCCAGCTGAAGCCCTTTTTAGTGCATCAATCATAATCAACAGTTCCATCAAATTTTCATTAGCCGGAGCCCCCAAACTCTGGATCACAAATACATCATTACCTCTAACCTTTTTCTTGATCCGTAGATAAATTTCCCCATCAGCAAAACATTTATTATCAACCGGAGTTAAGGGAGTTTTTAGTATCCGAGAAACCTTCTCAGCTAAAGCTATGTGCGATCGGCCAGAAATCAATTGAATCCTATTCATCTTTATTCTGACTAATTCTAACACCCGCTATTTTTCTAACAATATATCAAGATAATCCATCAGTCATACATCCCCGTTGATTTAGCTTCTGTCTTATTTTCTAGCAAATCTAAACCGGAAGTTTTTCTAACAAACCCCTCTCTCCACATACAATCTTCCATTTGGCATTTTTGGTTACCGCAAGTATCTTCAAGACTTATCCTTTTCCCCTCAAAACAATTAGCTCTTGGAATTTCTTCTATATTTATCGGCATTTAAATTATTTTTCTTTCAATAATTTCACTTTTTATCCTTTCAAATACTTCTTCTCTGCTTCCACTAGCATCAACCCAAACACATGGGTCACCAGAATTTTTTGAATACCATTCATAACCTTCTCGACACACATTCATTTTTTTGGCCGTATCAAAAATATCAGCATCCCCTCTTTTTCCCACTCTCCTAGCTGCTTCATTTGGATCAAGATCAAGAATTAACACCAAGTCTGGTACTAGTGTCACCCCTTTTTGAATTTCTAAAAAATATCTGCGCATTTTAGGTAACGTATAAGAAATTGTCGACCCTCGATATCTATCCTCTAAGAAAAAATCACATTTTGACAATTCTGGCTTAATTTTATCTTCTGTATGATTGACTCTATCAACCACAAACAACATTTGTAATGCCGTCGGATGAATTTGTTTTTCCTGCTTTTTAATAGTTTTTTCAATTAATATTCCTGGAGATGTATCCCGGGTATGTTCACAACTTACAATTACATTCTTACCCAAATTTTCCAAATACTCACTTAAATTTTTTA
>CAYSVP010000052.1:0-3274 GCA_964434595.1 uncultured Gammaproteobacteria bacterium
GAGACATCTTCTTGATCAATTTCAGATTGAAAATAAATTGATTCTGGATTAATAACGGTAAAAGTCGCGGTTGCCGGAGTGATATTGGTACCAGCCAGAGGTTGTTCTACTTGAGTAACAACACCATTAATTGGTGATGTGAGAGTAGCTTCTTTAATGGACATATCGGTTAATTCGTAATTGATGACAGAATTATCTAGAGAATATTGAGTACGGTCGAGAATTCGTTGAATAGTGTCGGTGACTAATAGATCTTCTTTGGTTTCTTTATATTTATCCTGAACATCATTGAACTGACTTAGTTGAGTACGATAATTATTGAATTGTAGAGCTAAATTTTTTCGTAGTTCTTTTTGGTCAAGACTAGCAATAGCCTGTCCACGACGAACCCGATCCCCTACTTTGACACCAACCCAAACTAGTTTTCCTGAATTTTGAAAACGAATGGCGGCAATTTCACTGGCGGAAACTGAACCAGCCAGAGTAAGATCATTTTTGATTAATCCAGTTTTAGGAGTGTAAATAATATCTTTTTTAGGGTTAAATTTAACAGTGGCGCTTTTACTATTTTGAGCTTCAGTAACTTTAAAACCAAAGAAAAGCACAATGACTAAACTGATTAAAGCTCCAACAGTAATTTTTGAATGAGACATAGTAATAATAAGTATATCTTAATTTTTAAGTCGAGTTAATATTTGGCAAGTGTCGACGAGGAAGGTATTGTAGTCAACTAAATTAAAGATGTCAAGAATTGATCTCTTTTTCTTTTTTTAATTCTTTTAGTTTCCACATAAATAAACGGCCGGGAGATTTTATTGAGTTTTGATTTTGATCTTTAACAAAATAAAGAGCCTGATCAAGAATTTTTCGGGGAGTGTTTTTGGCTAAACGGATATAGAGAGATTTATTTTTCCAATCGTCGAGTTCTTCGGCTAATTGAAGACCATAAGCCTGAAATTCGTTTTTGACGTATTTTCGACGTTTTTCCAAGGTTTGAGATACTTTGTTTAAAGTATCTCCTAAAAGAGTTGGTTGATTGGTACGACTAGTGATAGTTTCTATTATAATTGTTATCATTAACTATGAGAATAAGAAAAAAAACAGGAATAATATTGGCAATATTAGCGGTGATTATAGTTTCCGTGGCAATGATAATTATTGGACAATTAAAAAATCAGACAGTAAAAACTTCTTCAGAAGAGAAGAAAGAAGAAGTTGGGGAGATGAAAATTTATGATGATGGTTATATTAAATTTGAGTATTCAAATAAATATGAAATATCAGAAATTGAGTCAACTGACGGCCGAGTTATTACCAATATTATGTTATCCGATAAGAGTACGGGAACAAACTATACTGTAAATTTGGCTCAGTTAAGCCAAAGTTTAAATGATCTTCCTTCAGTACAGATGAGACGATCAAATAAAATGGATTACAGCGAAGAGGTAGGAATGATCGGTAATTTGAGAGGTTTATTATTTCGGACTTTGGACAGAAAAGAACGAATGTTTTTTGTAAAAAACCAAAATGTTATTTTGACAATTTTGACAATTACTAATAGCGATAGTGTGGAAATAGAAACGGAGTTTCAGAATTTTCTAAAGTCGCTTAAGTGGCTGTAAAAAAGGTATTTTATGCCTAGATTATACTAGTATGTATATATTTTTAATGATATATTGAAATTGTACATGTATGTATAAAATATGAATGGATTGTATATTGATGAAAAAATAAAAGTAAAGTGTAATGAAACTAATGAAAAGCTAAAATTGACTAATTTTTTTAACCGAAAAATATTTCGAGTATCTGATTCTTCACTTACTTATCGTCAATTGAATAATTTAGAGGCAAGCGGTTTGTTCGAATCATCAAGAAAAGATAAATCTGGTTGGAGAAAGATGAACTTTAGAGAAATAGTTTATATGTTGTTAGTTGCTGAGTTGAGAAAATATGGCCTAAAAAATAATCAGTTGTTTGGTTTAAAAAACTTTTTTTTGAAAAAAAGTCAGATTACAGATTTGATTTTTAGCGGATGTTTTGCCAAAATACAAATGATTTTTACTATCGATTTTAATGGAAAGTGTGCTGTATTTGATCCTTATTTATTTTTGACGATGCAAACAGAACATAATTCATTGTTAGTTTTAACGATAAATGATTACTTTAATAAAGTAATGGAAAAGATTGGCAGGAAAGTAATTCCAATTGAATATTCTTTAAAAAATATTTTTTTAGCTAGAAACATAGGGTTAGATGTTGAAAATTATACTAATACTGGGATAAATAATATTCAAAAACTAAAAAGAGAAAATAGTGTTGTTAATATTGAAAAAGAACCACTGTTTGAACTGACTCCATTAAAGGTGAGAAAAATATGATGATAAAATCATACAAATAGAATAAAACCTATAATGTGATATAATCTGATCTTATATGATAGAAAAATCTATTTCTCGAAGAGAGTTTTTAAAAATGGTCACTGTTGGTGGTTTGTCTATTGTTACAGGATTATCGAGTGCTTTTAACTATGAAGAAGGTCAAAAAGGGATTGTTCGTCCTCCAGAAATTTTAAGTGATCCAACAAAATGGAAAGAATGGCCAATTGTGCCAGAATATATAGATCCGAAATTAAAGGATATTTATTACCAAGGAATTTCTACTGGAAAAAGTAATCCTCATGTTTTTTCTAAAGCCGGTGATTGTCAAAATGTTCCTAGTTATTTGTTTGGCTCTTTTGATCAACCAGGTGAATATAATTTGGGTGGACATGGCGATCTGGAAAAAGTTGTAAAGTGGTTTGAAGGTTCGTGGAGTTATTTTCCTCCAACAATTCATGGAGGTCTTAGTATACCTGGAATTTTAGTGGAAGATTCTATAATGAAGTATGACAATAACCATCAGAAAGAATGTTTGTCAACTCAATCATTTTTAGACTGTGAAATAGAAAAACGAAAACCATCTCTGTTGCTGATTTCTTTTGAACAAGAACCACAATCAAATGATATTTATAAAGAATATTTAGATACTGTTGTTAAATTAGCACTTGATAAAAATATAGTACCTATAGTGACGACATGTGCTAATAGTGAAAAAATAAATGAAAAAGTTGCTGAAGTGGCGGTAGAAAATGGTATTCCGACCTGGAATTTTTGGAGGGCAGTACAACCTTTAAATAATATATTTGACCCAGGTTTAAACGATGGCTTTCACTTAAGTTATAACGGAAAAAATGAGAGTTTTGATTTTAATAATACTAATCCGACAGCATGGAATA
>CAYSVP010000053.1:0-1870 GCA_964434595.1 uncultured Gammaproteobacteria bacterium
GTAAATAATAAACCATTTTCTGCTAGTAAATGAAGAAAAACATTGTGAGCATTCATAGAAAGTTCTCTGGCATTAGAAGTTTGATATTTGACATTAGCATAGAGAAAATTACCAGGCCCAATACCAAAGAGGGAATTTTCCTGAAAACCTTTGATGGCATGGTACCAATAATATTGACGAGAACCGGTTGGACTTTTATCGATAGTAAATTGTTTTCCAAAGATAAAAAAGGAGAGATAGACAACAAGAAAAGTTACAAGAAATATTCTAAGTCGGGGAAAGTAGGTTTGGGGTTTAAAGTGATTAATTAGTTCTAGACCAATAACTGTACTAATAATTGATGATCTGGAATTGCAGGCAAAGAGGGCAACACAAAGGATTAGTAAGGCTAGGTAACGGTGTTTTGTTTTTTGATAGAAATAAACAATAGGGATGGCTAGAATTAAAAAGTTGCTAAGTTGAACATTGGGAAGATAGGGACTGATAAAGGCGTCACCATCAGTGAAAAAACTGATTTCCAGAGGTTGGATTTTAAAAAAAATAAAAACAAGTGAATAAATAACCGCCAACTTAACAATAGTGTTGGTTATTATTGATGACGGGACTTGGTTAAGTAAAAAGAGATCGATCATCAGCCAACAATTGATCCAGATAAAAAACTGAGGAAAAGAAAAACCGGGATTGGTAGAAGAAAAGCAAGAAATTAGAAATAAAACGATTAAAATTAATTGAATTAAGATGAATTTAGGATGAAGATATATTTTTGAAGGTCGTTTTATTAGAAAAAAAATGGTAAAAAACAAGGATGGAACGAAAAGAAAAATTTGCCGCCAATAAACATCAAAGGAGACACGGCCGGTTATGGGGAGAAGGAACAAATAGATTGAGAGTAAATATGAATAGAGGCTTGGCATTGGTATTAGTAATACTATTTATACCAGTATATATGGTAATAGCAGTTTTAGTGATGGTGTTGACCGGTAGGCCGATATTTTTTATCCAGGAAAGAATTGGATATTTGGGTAAAAAATTTAAAATGTACAAATTTAGAACTATGGTGGTTGGTGCTGAAGAAAGACAAAAAAAATTATGGCCACGAAATGAAGCCAGTGGACCAGTGTTTAAAATTTGGAATGATCCAAGATTTACAAAGTTGGGAAAAACATTGTCTCATTCAGGATTAGATGAATTACCCCAATTATGGAATGTGATTAAAGGAGAAATGTCAATTGTAGGACCAAGACCATTACCGGTGACTGAAGAGGAACAAATTGATGTTAAATATAAGAAAATAAGAGAATCGGTTAGACCAGGAATAATTAGCCCTTGGATTCTTGACGGTTATCATAGGTTGAATTTTAAAGAGTGGATGGAGAAGGATAAAAAATATATTGAAAATAAAAGTATATTGAGGGATAGTGTTTTTGTAATTCGGGGAGGATTTTTGTTATTAAAATTGATGTTAAAAGAATTTGTTGTATTGATTAAGTAAAAAAATTTAAGTATATTTAATTCATGAATATAGTAAGAAAGAATGGTATGGCTCAGATCCCTCTGTTGTTGGTTTTACTAGTATTGGCAATATCTTTGCCAATGGCGACAACGTTGGTTAAAAAAAATACCGAAAATAGGAGCAAAGCAGCTTGTACGGAAAGATGCGCTGATAATCAATATTGGAATGGCAGTTATTGGGTAATAGAAGGAGATGGGGATGGAGATGGTACTTGTAAAGTGGAACAATGTAATTGGGTTGGTAGGCCGGCAAAATGTGGAGGTAAATGGTATTGCTGTCCAGCTTCGGGAGAAAAATGGAATTCAACGGTTACGGAAGAATGTCAAAGTCAGATTGCAACTGCAACGCCGACAAAGA
>CAYSVP010000053.1:1970-3261 GCA_964434595.1 uncultured Gammaproteobacteria bacterium
GCCATCAGCGACACCAACAATTAAGCCATCAGCGACACCAACAATTAAGCCATCAGCGACACCAACAATTAGGCCATCAGCGACACCAACGACAAAAATAACAGCAACTCCAACAATTTTTAGAAATTGTAATAGTGACAGTGATTGTCTAAAGATTAATCCTAAGGTGTATTCGACTTGTATTGAGGGTTTTTGTATAACTAAAGGGTGTAGTAGTCAAAGCGATTGTCCTGAAGGATATTATTGTTACAATCTTGGAGATGGTATTAAACCAGCAGTTCCTCCCTTTTGTCGATTAATAGAGACAACACCTTCGGTAACTAGTTTAAAATTTACTATTTCTTATCCAGGTGTTTTAACTGAAGCGAAGTGTGCAAATAACTGGCCAATAACAGTTACGGTGTTGGCTACTGATGGAACAAAGAAAGTATTTGATGATGTTGTCCCTGAAAAAATTAGTGGATCAACAAGTACTGGTTTGGCTAAATATAAAGTATCTTTAGATATGGCTGGTTTTAATAAAACTAGTGGTCTATCTGTATTTATTAAAAGCTTTAAACATTTACAAACAAAATACGGTAAAAATGGCCAAACTGGTTATTATGGCCAACCTGGAGGCACTTTGAATTTAACCAGTAATGTAGTATATGACTTTACTGGTTATCCGATATTGGCAGGAGATGTGAATGAAGATAATGTAGTTGACGGTCAAGATTTTTCCAAAGTGAAAACAGCTTCGATTTCTAGAAACACAGTTTCAGATGGGGGAAATATGGCTGAGGATTTAAATGGTAATTGTGTTATGGAATCTCAGGATTTGGGATTATTAATGATTACTTTAAATCAAAAACAAGATCAATTGTATTAAAAATCTATGATATTTATTGATGTAGTTGAATTAATTATTAAAAAGTAGTTTACTTTTTGTATGAAAATGAATTATAAAAATAAAGGTTCAGCTCAGATTCCGATTCTATTGGGTTTATTGATAATGGTTTTTGCAATTCCTTTGGCAACGAAATTAGTTCAACAAAGTGCTGATAATAGGGGAAAAGCTTCTGGTGGAACAGCATTACATCCTACCGAGGTACCGACACGTCCACCGGAACCAATATGTAAATGTGTGAATTGTTTTTGGTCGGGTTGGGACTGTTGGAAGGCAGGTGAACGTTGTTGTCCTAATCCTACTACACCGCCAACGAAAATACCGACTAATGTCCCGCCACCTCCACCGCCACCAAGTGATCCACCAACTGTCAAACCACCAACAGCGACACCAACGAAGAAACCA
>CAYSVP010000054.1:0-3202 GCA_964434595.1 uncultured Gammaproteobacteria bacterium
ATTGTTGCGTCGGAGCTTTTTTTATGATGAAAAGACAGGTTGGTGAATCGATTGGCTGGTGGAATGAAAAATATTTTTTCTATGGCGAAGATTTAGATTTTTGCTACAAAATTAAACAAAATAATTATCAACTTTTTTTTATTCCCGATTATAAGATTACCCATTATCAGGGCATTTCTTCTGGTCTTAAAAAAACTAAAAACCGTGCCAGTCGTCAGACAAAAGTTCAATCAGCCATCGCTTCAACCAACGCCATGAGAATTTTTTACCGGGAAAATTTAATTAAAAACTACTCTCCATTGTGCCAATGGATTATTTGGCAGGGGATTAACCTTTTGGAATTTTATCGCATTTTTAAAGCTAGATATTTATGAAAACTTTTGCATTTATTGATAGTCAAAACTTAAATCTTGGTACCAGTAAAGATATCTATAAAAAAGGAAAACTAGTGTATAAAGGTTGGAAAATTGACTTTAGAAAATTTTTTATATATCTTAAAGATAAATATAGAATTGATAAAGCTTTCCTATTCATAGGTTATATCATTGAATATCAAAATTATGACAAAGCAGTAGTTGTTTCCGGTGATGGTGATTTCTATTGTCTATATGAATATCTCCAGAAAAAAAATAAATTAAAATCCATAATAATTCCAAACATGAAATCTGCTTCTTCACTTCTAAAAAAGTTTGAAAAATACAAATTATTACTTGAAACAAAAAAATCTAAATTAGAATACAAAAAAAATGAGGGGCGTAGCCCTACAACACGTAGTCGTAAGGTCGTGTCCCTCTCGTGATTAGTAAAATTATATAAAAAATGGTTCAAAAAGTCAATTTCAAACATATCATTATCGATGCCCGTCTCTATGGACCTAAACATACAGGTCTAGGCCGTTACACCAAAAATTTATTAATCGGTCTTATCTCTCAAAAAAATTTCTCTAATTATCGTTTTACCCTAATCGTCTATCCCGAACTACTCGATGAAATTAAGAATGATTTAGGCAATAATTTTCATTACGTCACCACTACTCTTCGCCACTACTCTTTATCAGAACAACTATTTTTACCTTCTTTATTAGCCGGTCTTAAACCCGATTTAGTCCATTTTACTCATCTTGATAAACCAATTTTTTATTTTGGCAAATCAGTCGTTACTGTTCATGATTTAATCCGTCATTTTTCCAAAGGCTCGTCAACTACCACCAAAAATCCTTGGCTTTATTGGCCTAAATACTGGGGATATTTACTAATGACTCGAGTTATCCTTGCCACCAGTTATATTATCGTGCCCAGTAATTTTTGGCGCAATTTTATTATTAAAAAATACCGTTTTCCATCCCACAAAATTATCACTACCTATGAAGCCGTCGATCCAAATTTTTCTTTATCAAAACACCAAAATTTCAAAGTACCACAGAACTACTTAATTTATACCGGTAATCTTTATCCTCATAAAAATATTGATATTGTCCTCCAAGCTTTATCCCAGTTACCCAAAATTAAACTTAAAATTATCTGTGCCCGATCAGCATTCAATTCCCGGGTAGAAAACTTAATAGCCAAATACCATCTCCAAAAACAAGTTGAGTTTCTCGGATATGTTACCGATCAACAATTTTTCTCTATTTATTCCTCAGCTCTTGCCTTAGTTCACCCCTCTTTATTAGAAGGCTTCAGCTTAACTGGTCTTGAAGCTATGAGTCTGAATTGCCCAGTTATATCATCAAATTCAAGTTGTCTACCGGAAATTTACCAAGATTCTGTTTTGTATTTTGATCCTCTCAATAGTTCAGAACTAATTGACCAAATAAAAAAAATTCAATCTCAGCCCCAACTTCGACAACAATTAATTACCAAAGGTCACAACTTAGTTAGCCAATATTCTTGGTCCACCACCGCCCAAGAAACCTTAAATTTCTATCAGAAATTATTATGAATAAAAAAACAAAAAATATTTTTTGTTTTTTTATTTTCTTAATTTCTTTTATTTTTATTACCTTTAAAAAATACCCTCTTATAAAAACCATAAACTATAATCAAGATGAAATTGATTATGTTGGTAATTCATTTCTTTTAAAACATTATTCTTTGAGAAATATTAACCAAGATATTTGGAATAATGTTTGGGCTTATGACCAACCTCACCTTTATCATTATTTGATTGGATTAGTAATTGAAAATAAATTTAATCAACCACTTTTAGAAATATTAAGACAGAATAATTTTCACCTACGTTACCCGGGTATTCACCAATACATGGTTATTTGGAATAACGATTATACTGGAAATTTTTTTGGAACTTCAGACCCGACTTATCATTTAATAACCTATCTTCGTCAGCCGAGTTTTTGTTTTTACATTGTCGGAATGTTGTTAATCAGTCTAACCTCATATGTTATTTTTCAAAAAACAGGTTTACTTTTATCCTTAATTTTTTATTTATTAAACGATTCATTTGCAAATACTTTAATTCCGGCAACTTCAGATGCTCTGCTTTTTTTATTATTTAATCTTTCCTTTTTGTTGTGGTCAACTTATCTAAAACATAAAACTTTTAAAGCTTCAACTATTTTTTTTATCCAATCTATAATTTCCGGATTAGCCCTCTCAACTAAACTTAATGGAGGAATACTCATTATACTTTCATTATTTTTTATTATTTATTTAGTAAATAAATCAAAAATAAAAATATTTTTAGTTTCTATCGTTATTCCTATAATTATTTTTGAAATTTCTAATCCTTATATTCTATTAAAACCTTTTACTAATCTAATAAACATGATTCAATGGCGATTTTATGTTAATTATGGATTAAGTCAAGCTAATACCAATGATGTTATTCCAAATATTTTTCTTCTCGATCGAATCTATTTAAACTCTGGTTATACTTTCTGTACCAACCATTTTTCACTAATATCTATTTTACTGGTTACAATTATTTTTATTTTAAATACTAAATTTATTATTGAAACTAATTATCAATATCATAAAGAAAAACTATTAATCCCCATGTTTTTTTTATTTGAATTAATTTGTCTTTCTTATATCTCTATAGCTTGGCCAAGATATTACACCCCTCTTAGATTAGCGTTATATTTTAATGTCTTATCATTGTTATATTTTTATAAAGAAAAACTAAGTTATGCCTAAAGTAGCCATTTTTTATGATTGGCTTAACCAATGGGGAGGAGCCGAAC
>CAYSVP010000055.1:0-3114 GCA_964434595.1 uncultured Gammaproteobacteria bacterium
AAATTGGGATTTATCACCTTTATCTTTAATTTCTTTTAATGTTAAATAGGGTTCTCTTACCAGCAAATACCAATTTCTCGCCAAAAAATACCCCTGTCTAACTCCGATCAGGATGCCCAGCTTCCACACATTCTTTAGCCTTTTTTCGATCATAGTTCCACAACTGTTGGAATTCTTTTTTGGCTCGACTCAATTTTGATTCGACCGCCTTGGTACTGATTTCAAGTATTTCGGCAATTTTCTTAATTTTCCAACCGTCTATATATTTAAGTCGCAATAATTTTCCATATCCTTCTTTTAATTCACCAAATGTTTTTAAAATTTCTTCCTTTAATTCATTTTTTAAAACATCTCTTTCCGGTGTTAACGCTTTATCGGCAATTTCTTCGAACAGTGGGCTAGTCGAAAACAAAACTGTTTTCAGTTTTTTCTTTCGGTAATAGTCGATAATTTTATGCTTTGCTATTCCACATATAAAACTAAATTCACTGCATTGATGATTAAAGTTTGGTAGTGAATTATAAACAGCCAAAAATACGTCATTAACAATCTCTTCCACTACATTTTCATCATCTATTTTTTTTGAAACAAAACTTTTGACACTTTTGTAATACTTATAATAAAAATCTTTCACAGTCCACAATTTTACCACGGTAGAAACTTGATTAAATAAACACTATACTTTATATATGGTGTTTTTTGATCGAAAACCACACAAGTTAGATAAACTTGGCCAACAACTTCGTCTTCAAATACTAGACACAATTTATCAATCCGGTTCCGGCCATATTGGTGGGGCTTTTTCCTCTCTTGATATCATAATTGCTCTCTATTATTCCGGTCTTTTCAATTTCAAATATGATCATTTTGTCCTGTCTGCCGGCCATCTTGCTTTAGCTCACTATGCCGTTCTTGGTAGTTTAGGAAAATTTAATTTATCAGATCTTGAAAACTATTCCGATTTTGGCTCTTTTCTCCAAGGCCACGAATCTATTGAAGTTCCCGGAGTTGAATATTCCTCTGGTTCTTTAGGTCAAGGTCTGTCATTTGCTGCCGGTCTGGCTTTAGGGGATAAAGATCATCATACTATTTGTTTAACTTCTGATGGTGAACACAATGAAGGTCAGATTTGGGAAGCAGCCTTATTTGCCAATAAATACCATCAAGGTAACCTAATCAACATTGTCGACTACAACAAATGTCAGATAGATGGCTCCACCGATGAAATTATGCCCCTTGGTGATTTAGCCGCTAAATATATTTATTTTGGTTGGACTGTTATTAGTTGTGACGGTCATAATTTTTCCAAAATTATTAATGCCCTTCGCCGATCCAAAGATTCTAGTATTTATCCCGCCTGTATTATTGCCAAAACCAATCTAGGCCACGGAGTCTCTTTTATGAAAAATAATCCCCAATTTCACGATGTTAAAAATTTATCCCCAGAACTTTTCCAACAAGCCAAAGATGAGCTCTCAAAATCCTAATCTTCATTCTATTAGACAAGCTTTTGCTGATACTGTTACAAAATTAGCCGGTAAAAACCCGAATCTCTATGTTGTCAGTATGGATCTTAAAAGCTCTGTTTGCTTAACTAAATTTGCTAATAAATTTCATTCTCGTTTTATTGAATGTGGTGTTGCAGAAAACAATGCAGCTGGAATTGCCTCAGGATTGGCTAAATCAGGTAAAACAGTCTTTCTAGTTAGTTATGCTTGTTTTTCCCCAGGTATTAATTGGGCAACTATTCGCCAATCAGTTTGTTACAACAACTTACCAGTCAAAATAATTGGTTCTCATGGAGGATTATTAACCGGTGAGCTTGGTGCTAGCCATCAAATGCTAGAAGACTTAGCCTTAACTCGTTGCCTTCCCAACATGGAAGTATTTTCCCCCATTGATGCAGTTGAAACATCAAAATTAATTACTACTATTGCCAATTCTCCTCAGCCAAGCTATGTCCGTCTGGTTCGACCTTCTACTCCGGTAGTTTTTAATTCTAAATTATCTTTTACTATTGGTCAGTCTCATATTTTAAAATCAGGTACCGATATTAGTGTCTTCGGTTTTGGTCCAACTCTTATTTCCGCCTTAGATATTAACAATCCTTCATTAGAAGTAATCAACTGTAGCTCAATCAAACCTCTCGATCATAAGACTATAATTAATTCTGTTACTAAAACCAAACGTTGTCTTGTTATTGAAGATCACCAACAAAATGGTGGATTAGGGGAGGCTATCTCTCATCTACTGCTCTCCAACAATATTCAATGTCGTTTTATTCACTTGGCAATTGATAATCAGTTTGGCCAGTCAGCTCGTAATTTTCAAACTCTTCTTCATCATTATCATCTAGATCTTGATGCACTAAAATTAGCTATTAAAAAAATATTATGATGCAATTAAAAGAACTATTATTGAAATATAAAAATAATCACAAAGCCATCCCGGCTTTTAATATTGATTCTTTTGAAATTTACCAAGCTGTTGAATTAGCTGTCAAAGAAACCTCTTTACCCTGTCTTGTCCAACTTTCTCCCAAAGAAGACACTTTTGTCGAAGCTGAACGTCTTTTTATTTTAGTAAAAAAAGCCAATACTGATGGTTTGCCGATTTATTTAAACATGGATCATGGTCAAAATCTCGATCGACTTTTATTTTTATTCCAACTAGGCTTCGATATGATTCATTTTGATGGTTCATTATTACCTTATGAAGAGAATCTGAATAAAACTAAAAGTTTTATTGAAGCTGCCAAATTAACTAATCCCAATATAGTTATTGAAGCTGAATTTAATCATATTAATTTGGTCGACAAAGGTGTTTCGGCTGATAGTTATACCACTCCTAGCCAAGCCCAGGAATTTATTAATCAAACAAATGCCGATCTTTTAGCAATTTCTATTGGTAATCTTCATGGAGTTAAAGCAGATATCCCCGAGCAAATTAATCTTGACCTTCTAAATCAAATCGTTACTGTCTTACCTCAACAACTATTTACTCTTCATGGCGGTTCCGGCATTCCTCTTGATCAAATTAAACAGGCGATTAGTCTTGGTATCGTCAAAATAAATATCAACACCGATCTCCGTTTAGCTTTCAAAAAAAATCTCA
>CAYSVP010000056.1:0-3059 GCA_964434595.1 uncultured Gammaproteobacteria bacterium
TGAGTAGAAGAATCTTTTTGATAAAGTAAAACAACATTGACAATATCGGCAACTTCGGAAGGTTTTAGCCAGGCAGATTTGTTATATTCAGTTCTATATCCCTGAGCGGAATAAAAACAAGGTGAGTCTTTGTCGTAGGCTTTGTTTAGAAGTTCTTCAAAAGAATTAATATCACCAGAAGTGTCGCGGGTGTTTTTTGTCCAACCAGTTGATTTCCAACCAACATCAGATGATGAGTAAGTGTAACCACCGGCAGTAGAAGCATACCAAGCTGTGACTACTTGACCATTTTGAGTAATCACCTCACCTTCTGTAGATTTAACAGCTTGTTCCCATTGGCCACCTTTGTTACCACCTTTATATACCTGACAAGCTTGTGTGGTACAAATTTCATTAGCGCCGTTATTGGTATAAGCAAGAGCATAAGAACGGGCGGCAATTACTTGAGCCTTCAGAGCTTCGATTGGCCAAGATTCGGGAACTTCGTAAATACCTAATAAATATTGTTCCAAAGGCATTGAACCAAAACCTTTGACTTTAATGGTAATGTTTGATTTTTTCTCAAATGTTACATTGTTAAAATAAGCGTTGATAATATCTTTGTAATTCTGGCCGGCTTTTGCCCGACCGTAAGCACCATATTGATTTAATCCAACATGATGGGGAATTCCAAAAGTAAAGAAAGCAAAACCGGTACCAAAACCAGGGTCAACTTTACGATCGTCAGTACACATCATATTGCCACCAGAACCAACACTAACAGGTAAATTTAAGTTGGCAATTCTTTGAGCTTCTAAATTTTTAAGTTTTTGACTTAATTCAGATTTATAAGTTTCAGCTTTTTTAATTTCTGTGGATAAAAAACTAAATCGAGATTCCAAAGAAGATTTAAGAGTAGCAAGTTTGACTTTCTGAGCTTCAAGATCAGTTTTATTTTGATTTAGATTGTTAATTTCATTAACATAGTTTGTGATAGTATTGCGATCCTGACTGATAATATTTTGTGACCAGGTATAAAGACGAAGAAGAGAAGAGTTTTCTGAACTGGCGAAGAAAATTAATAGCGGATTAAATTTTTGGGAATTTACATAATAACGCTTAACTCTTTCTCCTAGTAAAATTTTTTGTACTTCAAGATCGGTTTGACGGTCGATAAGTTTATTACTCAAATTAGAAATCTGATTACCAATGGATGTGATTTGAATTTTGGCTGAAGATATTTTTGTCTGAAGACCTGTGGATTCTTTTTTTAGTGGGGTAATAGCGGCTTCAAGGTCGGCTATTTGCTTGGTAATATTGGCAATATCCTCATTAATACCGGCATATACAGGAATAATTGGGGATAGTAAGCAAAAGAATAAAAAAAGAAAAAATATTAATTTCTTTGACACAAATAATTGTAACATCGTGATATACTTGTTCATGCTTAAGCGAAGATTGATGGTGGTTGTGGCAATAACTGGATTTATAATTAATTTTCTATCAGTAGTTTTTCCAGTTAATTCTGTTGAGGATATATTATGTAATGAAGCTGACTTTACAGTTAATACCGCACTTGGATGTGTTCCAGTGAGTAGTACATCTAGTTTTTATGAATGGCTGGCTAAATGGATATTTGGAGTAGCTGGAGGGGTATCTTTTTTATTAATGGTCTATGGATTTATTAAAATGTCGACTTCGGCTGGTGATCCGAAGGCAGTTCAGGGAGCAAAAGAGACTATTACTTCAGCAATTAGTGGGTTATTGTTGTCAATATTTGGTTTATTTATACTAAGATTGATTGCAGTTGATGTCTTACATATTCCAGGTTTAACTAAATCTATATAATATGGCAGAATTACCTAAAGATAGTGTGTCGTCGAAATATCCGCAAGGTTTAGGATCGATGATTGGAAGTTTTTTGCCGTATGTAATGATAATTGCCGGCTTGTCTCTATTGTTTCTATTAATAGTCGGAGGAATTACTTTAATGACTTCGGCAGGAGATCCAAATAAAGCTAAAGAAGGATCAGGTAAAATTACTGCTGGTTTAATTGGGTTTCTAATAATAATATTGGCTTACTTTATAACCCAATTGGTTGAAGTGGTGTTGGGAGTAAAATTTTTGTAAGAAGAATCTATTTTCCCATTCTTCGATCACGATCCTGATACCAGAGAAGAGCTTTTTCAAGTTTTTTAGGGGTAAAATCTGGCCAAAGAGTGTCGGTGAAATAAAGTTCAGCATAGGACATTTGCCAGAGGAGAAAATTAGAAAGACGGAATTCGCCACCGGGACGGATTATCAGATCGGGATCAGGTTGGTTTTTGGTATAAAGATAATTAGAAATTAATTTTTCATCAATTTTATTAGCCGGAATTTTATCTTTAATTATTTTCTGAATAGCAGTAATTATTTCATCACGACCACCATAATTAAGAGCAACATTAAATTGTAATTTTTTATCGATAATAGTTAAGGAGAGAATTTTTTTGATTGCATCACGAACTTTAAAAGGAAAAGCTTGAAAATTACCCAGAACAAAAAATTTGATACCAGATTTACGATATTGTTCAGCTTTTTCCTGGGCAATACGTATCAAAATTTGAAAAATCCCTTTAACTTCTACCGGAGGTCGTTTGTGCCAGTTTTCGGTAGATAGGGCATATACAGTTAAATTTTTTATGCCTATATCACGGCAATATTCAACTATTTTTTGAAGATTTTCAGAACCAGCTTCGTGACCTTTAACGTCGGGTAAATTGTGTTTCCGGGCCCAGCGACGATTACCATCCATAATTATGGCAATGTGTTGGGGTAATTTGTTTGGATCAAGACCTATTGGCATAATCATTTAGTCGATTAATTACAAAAATACCCTCGGTTAAACGAGGGTATTTAATCAGTAGAAAACTGATAAACATTCATTCACTTATTTTAAGCCAAAATTATTAGTACCAGAAAGTCGTCCTTTGCTCAAAAAGAGCTCCGGATCGATTTTGAGTGGATTCCGATTATAGTCGGAATCAAAACCTCAAAGGAGGTGATCCATCCGCACCTTCCAGTACGGATACCTTGTTAC
>CAYSVP010000057.1:0-3044 GCA_964434595.1 uncultured Gammaproteobacteria bacterium
TATTTCCATTCTTTTTTTGTATTTAATCATATTTGCCTTCTCTTTCGAGAAATTTCTTTCCTGGTATTTTAATGTTTATATTATTACTACTCGGCGGGTGGTTGATATCGATTTTAACAATTTATTAGTCAAAAAATATTCCGACGCTGAAATCAATATGATTCAGGATGTTACTTCGGCTGTTATTGGCGTTTTTCCTACGGTTTTTAACTATGGAAATGTCTTGATTCAAACCGCCTCTGAAGTTAATGAAATTATTTTCGAGGGAGTTCCTAACCCGGAAAAAATTATTAAAATTCTCCAGGAAATTCGTAGTCAGGAGGTAGAAAAATAATGTTTTCTCAATTCGACAATTACTTTCAGTTGGTTGAAAAAATTTGTTTTATTGCTGGAGCTCTCATCTATGTTATTTTTGCTTTTATTGTTGTCAAACAAGTTTCTATGCAAACTAAAAATGTTAAAGATAAATTTAATGGCATTCTGATTGCTTTTTCTTGGATTCATCTTATTTTTGCTCTGTTTCTCGTCGTCACAACTTGGTTCCTCTGATTCTTTTGCTCTATAATTATTTATGCACTTTACCTGTCGTTCTTTTATCGGACACTCTCAACCAGGAAATTGGTCACAATATTGGGAAAATGAGCCAGACGACCGAATAATTTTTTCTACTCATGGACATCTCTTTGGTCTAATAAATCTCAGTTCTTCAATTGACAATGATGTTAATCTTCTTGGCCGCGATTTAATCAATAATATTAATACTTCTTATTATTCAAATCCCAGTCACGATATTAGTAGCACCATTAATTCTATTGTTAATCAACCAGAATATCAAAATATTTCACTATCCATAGTTATTGCCATTGTTATTGATCAACAATTAAACTTAGTTATTTTTAACTCTGGAGAAATTATTTTTAAGCGCGACTGCCAAATCAGTCGTTTATTAACCGGAAATAACAATGAATTAGTCTCTCTTTCGGGTATAATTAATCCGGAAGATCAGTTATTATTAACTACTACAAACTTTTTTCAATCACTTTCATGGGATACAATTAAGACTTTTTTAAGTGTCGATAAAGTCCAGGATATCGAAGAAAACTTTTTAGCTCACCTCTATTCTCAAGATGATCAATCATCTTTGGCTGGTGTCTATATTCAAATGCACGACGATATTATAAATTCCCCCAGTGAATTTGAAGAAATCGCTACTATTCAATCACCAACTCCTCCGCCTCAGGAAATCAAACCAAAAACAAAAAATATTTTTACTAATTTTTTATTAAAAAGTCGACCAACATTTGTCTCCCATCAGGATAATAGTATTAACAAAAAACGTCAGAAGATTAATATCTTAATTTCAGTTTTTTTAATCATCTGTCTTTGTGGTAGTTCTGTTTACGCTTACCGACAAAATTCAAGAAAACAAACGGAAATTAATTATCAACAACTAAAAACCGAACTTAACCAAAAAATTGATAATGCTTCTGCCCTTAAAAATCTCAATCTCAACACAGCTTTAAGCCAGGCACAGGAATCACAAAATATTCTCAATAAAATGATTACTCTTAAAATTCATCCGGATGAAACGTCACAGTATCAACAAAAAATTTCTACTCTTTTATCTCAGACAGGCTCAGTTGAAAACTTTTCTCCTTCAGTTTTTTATGATACTTCTATGATTGTCGATAAACCGCATTTTTCACAACTTATTTTAGCCAACAATTTTCTCTATCTTTTAGACCCTACTATCGGTCGTCTTGATCAAATCAGTTTGTCTCAAAAAAGTACCAAAAATATTTCTCAAGCAGAAGGATTAAAAAACAGTCAATATTTAGACCAATCTGATGGCACATTTTATATTCTCAAAGATTCAGAGATATTTTCTGTTGAAAAGAATGATTTAGTTTCTAAAATTAAAATTACTGATTCAGTCAAAGATTTTACTTCCGGTCAATTTGCTTTTTGGAACGGAAGTCTTTATCTTCTGTCATTTTCTGATGCCAGTATTTGGAAATTTACTCCCAATTCCACTGGTTTTGGGGCTGGTAAACCTTGGTTAAAAGACGGTCAAAGATTGCCTTCGAATCCAACATCTATGGCTATTAACGGCGACATTTGGGTTATTGGTCAAAACGGCAATCTCATCCCGTATACCTATGGAGTAAAAGCAGATTTTACCTTTAGTTCCAATCCTGTCATTACTACCGGTGCTAACTTGGTTACCTCTCTTGATAGCAATTTGATTGCTTTCTCTGACAATGGTTCCTCAATCTATGTTTATAAAAAAGATGGTCAATCTATGGCTCATTTTAATCTTGGTGATCGCCAAATTACTTCTTTAGCTCTTGATTCCACTAACAATTCTATCTATGTTCTTTGTACTGATCAAAAAATTTATAGTTTTTCTCTTTAAAGGATTATAAATAATCCAACCAAAGCTGTAATCATTCCTAAAATCACTGTAGCTGTTCCTGGAAATTCAAATCCGGCCTCGGGTAAAATTATTACTGTTGGAGTCGGACCTTCAGCAATCACTCTAGTTGGCGCTGGAGTATTAGTTATTCCCAAACAACAACCATCGTACCCCGGATTAACGCTACAATTATTGGTTAATTCTGGTTTTGAACAATAATTATTATTATCTGATGCTTGAATACAAACCAAACCATTAGAGCAGATCAGGTTAGCACTATTACACGGAGAATACCCGCAAGTTTGTGGTTTAGTAGTTGGTGTCGACGTTGGTTGGTTTGTTGGTGTCGCCGTTGGTTGGTTTGTTGGTGTCGCCGTTGGCTCTGGAGTATTAGTAGCTGTTGGATTCGGAGTGACAGTATTGGTTGGCTCAAATGTCGGAGTTATAACATCAGTCGGTGTCGGACTTAATTTGATTGTCGGAGTTGCTGTTGGTACTTTTGTTGGAGTTACTGTTGGCTTAATTGTTGGTGTCGCCGATGGTTTCTTTGTTGGTGTCGCCGATGGTTTCTTTGTTGGTGTTGCTGTTGGTGGTTTGACAGTTGGTGGACTAGTTGGTGGTGGTGGGG
>CAYSVP010000058.1:0-2998 GCA_964434595.1 uncultured Gammaproteobacteria bacterium
ATAGCTTGAGAAAGAAGATTAAAATCAAATTCAATCGAAGATTTTTGATCTAAAGTTGGTAAGGAAGGAAAATCGGTAGAGGGAATAGTGGAAAATGTTGATTGAGTTTTGATGTTTGCAACTTCAAGCAAGGATTGCTGATTAAGAAAAAGATTAATTTTTCCGGCGGAAAGATAAGAAATAAATTCAGTGATTTCCTTGGCGGGAATAGTAAAACTTCCGTCGATGTCAATTTTAGCTCCAAGCCAATAATTAATACCAATTTCTAAATTAGTAGCGGAAAGTTTGAGCCGACCATTGTCAGTAGTAAAAAGAATATTACTAAGAATAGGTAATTGGCTTTTTGAGGAAACAAAACGGGAGACATTTTGTAAAGCTGAATTAAGATTTTCCTGAAGTAGAGATAATTGCATATAAGTATTATAGATGGTAAAGAGAAAGGTTAATAATGTTAATAAAAAAATAGTGCGGAAAATATAATAAGTGTTTTGATAGAACAGTAGTAGTGTTAGTAGAGAGAGTGAATATGTGTGCAAAATAGAAATAAGTAAAGTTTAAAGCCTAAAAATGATTATTTATTAGTGTTGAAAGCAAGTTATTAATTGAAAGTTGGTTATTAATTTCTTATTTAGTCTTATAATTTCGCTTTGAGTTAGGGTAATGTTCGGGGGAAAAAAGATAGATGAAAATGTGAATAAGTCGGTGGATAAATTAGAAAAAATGTGGATAAGTTAAATAAGACTTAAAAGGAGTCTTTAATTCGGTTGATAAGTTGACGTAATTGTGGATTAGTGGAAAGATCTTTTTCGATTTTGTTTCGGGCATGCATAATACTGGTATGGTCTCGACCACCAAGAAGATATCCAACCTCTTTTAAAGGAAGATTTGTTTCAGTTAGGAGAAGGTAGGCTGTTAAGTGACGGGCAGAAACCAATTCTTTTTTTCGACTATTACCACATAATTCTCCGGTTTTATAGTTAAAGAATTTGGCACAGACAGAAATAATATGTCGAGGGGTCAAATTGGAGGTTGAAGAAATATTAAAAGAAGAAGAATTTGATGAATCGTTTTGTAAATTAAAATGATTTTCAACAAAATCTAGAGTAACGGTATTTAGTTTTTGGGATAGTGAAAGAACTCCAATTTCCTGTACTTTACCTTCAATATCACGAGTATTGGATTGAATATGATCAGCTAAAAATTGAACAGCGTCGGAAGTAATGTTAATCCCCTTTTCTTGAGCTTTTTGGGAAATAATTGCAGTTCTCATTTCAAAATCCGGTGGTTGAATATCAACAGTTAAACCACCCATAAAACGAGAGACTAAACGATCTTCTAGATCTTTGATTAATTCTGGTTTTCGATCGGAAGTTAAAATCACCTGTTTTCCGGCCATATGAAGAGTGTTAAAGGTGTGAAAAAATTCCTCTTGAATATATTCCTTACCGGCAATAAATTGAATATCGTCAACTAAAATACAATCAAGATTACGATATTTTTCTTTAAACTGGGAAATACCTTTGGTTTTTAGGGCAGTAACGAGTTCATTACCAAAAGTTTCAGCAGGAAAATATTTTATTTTTAAAGAAGGATTCTTTTTTGAAAGTTCATGACCAATGGCTTGCATTAAATGGGTTTTACCAACCCCAACACCTCCCCAAATAAAAAAAGGATTGTAGGAAAGTCCAGGATTTTTAACAATTCCCTGGGCAGCGGCAAAAGCAAAATTATTACTATTACCGACTATTAAGGTGTCAAAGGTATATTTAGGGTGAAGATTGTTTGAATAATTTGGTTTAGGAGAAGTGTAATTAAAAAGTGGAGTGTTTTTGTTATTGTCTTCGATTAGTTTAATTGGTTCTTGGACAATAAAATTAAGAAGAACACCAGTTTTTGTCTGATTGGCAAGAGCATCTTTAAAAAGGTCATAGTATCGCTTTTGGTTGATATCTACTAAATAGGAGTTGGGACAAGCAATAGTAGCAGAGTTATCTTTTAAAGAAACCAATTGGGTTTTAGCAACAAAGGTTTGAAAAACTGCCGGAGCCATAATTACCCGCAGTTCTTCTTGGGTATTTTTCCAAAGTTGATCAAGATCCATATTTCAAACCCCTCTGCCCTATTGGGCATCTCCCCTTGACAGGGGCGATTAAAACAAATAAAGAATTTGTAAAAATAGGCAAAAACACGACTCGGGGGAAAGAATTGTTTTTGAGTTATCCACAACATATTAAATGAGTTTTCCACATTTGACAATAGATCAAAAGATTCAAATTTACTCCTATCCCCTCCTTTGACGAAAGGAGGGGAAAAATAGTGGTTTAATAATTAAATTTTCATGTTAGAATAGGAGTCATGAAAGAGAAAGGTACTTTTCAACCAAAAACAAAAAAAAGAGTTAGGGTTCATGGTTTTCTAAAGAGAATGATGACAAAAAACGGAAGAAATGTATTAAAAAGACGTCGACAAAAAGGGCGGAATAAATTGACAGTGTAAACTGTAGATAATGTTAAAAAGAATTAATCGTTTTTCTTCACGAAAAGAGTTTGAGACAGTAAAAAAAGAAGGTTTTTTGTGTCGGGGTAATTTTGTTTCCGCTATAATTTTAAAGACAGAAGATAAAAATAAAAAATTTGGAGTGATTGTGTCGAAGAAAATATCAAAGAAAGCGGTGGATAGAAATAAAATTAGGAGATTAATATATTTGGCAGTATTCGATAATATTAATAAATTTATTGAAGGTATTAGAATTATTTTTTTAGTAAGACCGGAAATTGTCGGGAAAAAATATGAAGAAGTTAGTATTGAGGTGCTTAATTTGGTACAAAAAATACCTATCAAAAGGCTATAGTTGTAGATTTTTACCTAGTTGTTCGGAATATGCTTATGAAGCGGTGGAAAAATATGGGATAGTGAAAGGATTGTGGATGGGGATAAAAAGGGTTATGAAATGTCATCCATGGGGTGGAAAAGGAGTTGATTTGGTAAAATGAAAGAC
>CAYSVP010000059.1:0-2909 GCA_964434595.1 uncultured Gammaproteobacteria bacterium
CCCAAAAATACCGATAAATTTATTAAAAATGGTAATCCAAAAATAATCAAAAGTATAAATACAATAACCGTAACTACCCCCAAAAAAATAGTTTTTTTGGTTATATCTTCGTCCTTCTTTTTTTCCAACCTTGATCTGGTAAATTCAGCCATAAAGTTTGAATATTATTATATCAGAGCCAGTGGGGAGAGTCGGACTCCCGACCTAAGCTTTACGAAAGCCTTGCTCTACCAACTGAGCTACACTGGCAGATTGAGCGGCTAGAGGGAATCGGACCCTCGACTAATCCTTGGGAAGGATTCATTTTACCGCTAAACTATAGCCGCACACTAACACTAGGTTATTTTAGCACAGCACTGTTGACCGAAGGTAAGGCCAATTTCATACCTATTTCAATCTTATTAGGATCTTTTATAAAATTTGCATTAGCCCTATAAACATTTGACCATTGATAACCATCACCGTAAACTTGGACGGAAATGCTCCATAAACTATCACCTTTTTTAACTATATACTCGCTAATCTCAGCTTTTACTGGTGGCATTTTTAAACTTTTCCCTATCAATAACAAGTTAGCGTTTTTTAAATTATTAATTTGAGCTATTTCTGTCCATCGATTACCATCTCCCAATTTTGCTACGGCAATTTTCCATAAACTATCACCTTTTTTGACTTCATAATTATCACTTTTTTCCGGTTCACTCTTTACTTGACCATCATCTTTTTTCTCTCCGGTTATATTTAAATCAATTTTATCTGTTATCCCTGGTAAATCAATTTTGCCCCTATTTCTTTGAAAATAATTAACCAACAAACCAATCACTACTCCTACTATTACCAATCCTAAAATCATACTGATAAATTCTTCTGACGTTTTAAATAATTTGAATTTTTTCTGCTTTGATTTCATAACTAAAGATACCCCAATTAAGACCTATAGTCAAATATAAAAAACATATAAAACTTGTTAGTTGAAACACTCCCGTTTTTAAGAGAAAATATGCCAATGAACAATTATGATAATAAACAAGAACAAACCCTAGTATTGGTTAAACCCGATGGAGTTCAAAGAGCTCTAGTTGGCGAAGTAATAAAGCGTTATGAAACTTGTGGACTTAAATTGGTGGCTATTAAAATGGTCATTCCCAGCAAAAAGATTGCCCTTGAACATTATTCAGTTGATCCGGAATGGGCTTTAAAAACCGGTACTAAATCTATCGAAGCCTGGAAAGCCAAAGGGCTTAATCCACCCACCGAAGATCCCATTGCTTTGGCGGAAAATGTTCGAAAACAATTAGTAACTTTTTTAAGCAGTGGTCCGGTTGTCGCCATGATCTGGCAGGGGATGAATGCCATCGGTATTGTCCGTAAAATCACTGGTAGTACTGAGCCTCTTACTTCTGCTCCTGGCACTATCCGAGGAGACTATACTATCGATTCATATCGTGCCGCTGACACCGACCAAAGAGCTGTACGCAATATTATTCATGCTTCCGGATCTATTGATGAAGCTAAAAAAGAAATAGCTATATGGTTTGAACCCAAAGAAGTTCTTAAATATCGTTTGGTCTCCGAAGCCATCATTTATGATGTCAATCTCGATGGTATTTTAGAGTAATTATCTAAGCGGGAATTCTTTTACCATCTCACCAGAATAATAAAATTCAAAAGCCAATCTGCCGAAGCTGTATTCAGTGTTATCAATTTTTACCGTTGATCCACCAACTTTGGGATTAGCATTCGGTTTTGATTGAGGAAAACCAACATTAAATAATGTACCTACAATCTCGATTCGGTTTTTTAAATCAAAACCAGCTGATTTCCATTGTGTCATTATTTGTTTTATATACAAAGCTCCGTATAAATAGTTCCAATAATGATCGTTACTAGTCAAACGATTAAATCTTTCTTTTGCCACATCAGTTCCTTCCGAATAATCAAGTAAATGCTCATAACTTTTACCCAAATAATAGTCTGAATTTTGATCTTTCAAATTATTTTCTATTTTAATAGCTGTTTCTTCCTTGATAGCCATTACCCCCCAAGAAATTTTATAAGAATTAGCCAATATCTTTAGTGGTTCAAAAAATTTCTTATACAATTCCCGTTGCGAATAAAACAACCGTAGTTGCTCGACCATTAAATTGGATACTATAATTCGTGGTTCTATTCCTACCGTATCAGCGGCTTTTTTAATTACCGTTTCATCTTTTAAAATTGAATCCTTAACATCCTGCCATTCTTTTTTATCCGGCCAACCAAAAATATTTACACTTTTAGATTCATTGACTCTTTTGATAATTGTCTCTTCACTAATTCCTTTTGTCTCAAAATCGGCAATACATTTATCTATCGATATTTTATATTGATCAATATCAGTGACGTGAGTTTTTATGGCAAAAACCATTTGATTGACTAAAAAATCTGAAGTACCCAACCGCTTTGCCTCAAATAATTTAGCGACATTTCTTGGAGCCAGATAACTTAGTTCTTCCAGATTACATAAATTTTCCATAGTCTCCATCTTTATTTTATTTAAATCCTCAATTTGTTGATCAATTTTTTCTACACTACCTGTGGCTTCTGCCGCTTCAACTATTTCAATATCAAAAGATAAATTCTTTTCTGCATTTTCAGAAAAAACATCGTTAATGATATCGACATTTCCCGACTCGTTAACCAATTTAAACCTGATGGCCACAAACACTCCCAAAAAAACCAATCCCACTACCGCCAATCCATGTACCACAATCCAATAAGCATATTTTAGTTTTTTCTTCATTTTTAGGTATCAATACTAACACTTATTACTTTTTAATAATATCTCTTTATAACTATCTAGGAAAAGGGACAACAAATACAAACAGTTAACAATATTACTAAATGAAGATTTAAACGGGTTTACCTCG
>CAYSVP010000060.1:0-2904 GCA_964434595.1 uncultured Gammaproteobacteria bacterium
TGGGGAAAATAAATTTGTTCATATTCTCAACGCTACCGTTATTACCGACCGTGCCGTTTTGGCTATTTTGGAAAATTTCCAAACCAAAGAAGGCACAGTCAAAATTCCCGAAGTCCTTTGGCCATTCACAGGCTTTAAGGAAATCGGCCCAAATTTGTAGAGGAGCCACCCACTCCGGTGAATCCGATTTATCGGTGACACCGGAGGGTTTGCTAAAACTAAACATTAAATATTTAAATAAATAAAAAATTAAGATCCGGATAACCGACTAACAGAGATTAATCTAAGATATAATTACCCTATGTTTGATTTTATAAAGAATATTGTTGACGATAATTATCGCCAATTAAATTCATTTAAACCGATTGTTGCTAAAATTAATTCTCTTGAACCAAAAATTGAAAAATTATCTGATAAACAATTACGGGCAAAAACTGAAGAATTTAAAAACGACCTAAAAAATGGTAAAAAAGTTGATGATATTCTTCCAGAGGCCTACGCTGTAGTTCGTGAAGCTATTAAAAGAACTATTGGCGAAAGAGCTTATGATGTTCAGCTAATGGCGGCTATTGCTCTTCATCATAATAGTATTGCCGAACAACGTACTGGCGAGGGTAAAACCCACTCAGTTATTTTTCCGGCTTATTTAAATGCTCTTACCAGCCGTGGTGTTCATGTTATTACTCCAAACGATTATCTTACTCGTGTTGGTACTGGTTGGTATCCTCGGGCTCTCCACCTTTTAGGTATTTCAACGGCCGCCATTATTCATGAACAATCCCTAATGTTCGACCCGGAATTTACTGATCCTAGCGAAACCTTTGATGATCGTTTAGCTCATTTACGTCCCATCTCTCGCCAGGAAGCCTATCAAGCCGATGTTACTTATGGTACCAATAATGAATTTGGTTTTGATTATCTTCGTGACCACATGGTTTCTAATTTTGATGAAGCTGTCCAACGTCCTGATCACTATTTTGCCATTGTCGATGAAGTTGATTTTGTTCTAATCGATGAAGCCCGAACTCCTTTAATTATCTCTTCTCCCAACAATCAGCCAGTCGATAAATACTACAAATTTGCCCAAATTGCCTCAGAATTACAACCATCAGACTATATTATCGATGAAAAATCTCGTTCAGCCACACTTTCCGAGTTTGGTATTCGCAAAGTTGAAAAAGTAATTGGCGTCGATAATTTATATGAACAATCTTTTGAAACTATCCATTACATTGAAAATGCTATCAAAGCCCGGGCTATTTTTCATAAAGACAAAGATTATGTAATTCAAAATGGTGAAATTATCATAGTTGATGAATTTACCGGTCGTTTAATGAATGGTCGTCGTTGGTCGGATGGACTTCATCAGGCTGTCGAAGCCAAAGAAAACGTTAAGGTTCAACAGGAATCGCAAACATGGGCGACAATAACATTTCAAAATTATTTTCGTCTCTATGAAAAATTAGCCGGTATGACCGGAACTGCTCTCACTGAAGCTGAAGAATTTAAAAAAATTTATAATCTTGAAGTTGTTGCTATTCCGACCAATCGGCCACTTCAAAGAAAAGATGTTCCCGATTTAATTTACAAGACTCAACGTTCAAAATATGCTGCTATTGCCAGTAAAGTAGAAGAACTTCATCAGAAAGGTCAGCCGGTTCTAATCGGTACTACCTCTATTGAAAAAAATGAAATTGTTTCCTCTTTATTAAAAAAGAAAGGCATTCCTCATCAGGTTTTAAATGCCAAGAATCATCGTTCAGAAGCAGAAATTATTGCCCAGGCTGGTAAAAAAGGCTCAGTTACCGTTGCTACCAATATGGCTGGTCGAGGTGTCGACATTTTACTCGGTGGTCCAAAAGAAAAAATTGAAGCTAAACAATGGAAAAAAGATCATGACGAAGTTATTAATCTAGGTGGCCTCTATGTTATTGGAACCGAACGTCACGAATCTCGCCGTATCGATAACCAGCTCCGTGGTCGGGCTGGTCGACAAGGGGATCCGGGTTATTCGGAATTTTATGTCGCTCTTGATGATGATTTAATGCGTATATTTGGTGGAGAAAAAATTAGTTCATTAATGACTCGTTTTAATATGCCCGATAATGAGGCATTAACTCACCCACTAGTTTCAAAGGTAATTGAACAAATCCAGGTCAAGGTTGAAGGCTACAATTTTGATGTTCGTAAAAATTTAGTTGAATATGACGATGTTATCAACAAACAACGTCAGATTATTTATCAACTTCGGGACAGTACACTCTACAATAGTAAGTTTGCTCCGGAAAAAATATGGCAGGATGCTCAGAAATATCTTCAATCAGAAATTGATCACCTAGTTTTACTCAATAGTAATACTGAATCCGGTCAACCTAATTTTGACAAAATTATTTTGGAATTTGCCGAAATTTTACCTATGCCGGAAACAGATCGTAATCATCTTAAAAAAGATTTAGAAAAGACTTCAGAAGTTAAACAATTTTTAGGTAATTTATTAGCAGAACAGTGGCAACAAAGAATTAAATATTTTGGTCCGGAAATTGGTAACAGTATTTTATCTTATGCCATTATTCGTTCTCTTGATCCACTATGGGTAGATCATTTAACTGCTCTTGACGATCTTCGTGATGGTGTCCGTCTTCGTGGTTATGCTCAACGTGATCCGTTGATTGAATATCGTAAAGAAGGTTTTGATATGTTCCAGGGTTTGATGCGTCAATTTGAATCAAATCTTGCTCGAATGTTATTCCGTCTCGAACCAGTTACCACACCTCCATCGGTAGCCCCAGTCAATACTATTGAAGGTCGCGGAGATGCTATCGACAATAATCCCTCAGAATCAGACAAAATACCATCATCTCAACCAATAGTAAATTCAAATACTTTAGGTCGTAATGATCCTTG
>CAYSVP010000061.1:0-2788 GCA_964434595.1 uncultured Gammaproteobacteria bacterium
CTAAAGTTTCTAGATCTGATAGTATTTGTCCAAAATGTAAAATTGGATTAAAAGACTTGTGACAAACTAGGGTTATTTTTCAATTAATTTTTGAAAACCTTTTAGAACTTCAACAGGTAGACCAAAGATAGTGGTATTATTGGGACCATTAGTAGCGTTTTCAATGGTCTGAAGGGTACGAAGAGAAATAGCACCGCTATTAGACATGTTTTCCATGGCTTTTCTTAAATTTTCGGAAGCGGTCAACTCACCATTAGCGCGAATAATAGTAGCGCGGCGTTCCCGTTCAGCTTCGGCTTGTTTGGCCATAACTCGTTTCATATTGTCGGGGACAGCGACATCTTGGAGTTTAATAGAAGTAACATCAACTCCCCATTCAGCGGTTTCAGCATCAACGATTTTTTGAATTTCATCACTAATGGTTTGGCGATCGGAGAGGAGGGAATCAAGCTCGATACCACCAATAACATCCCGGAGAGCTGTTTGAGCATATTGGGAAACCGCATAAGTAAAATCACGGACTTTGAGAATGGCGTCTTCGGCCTTATTAACTTGAAAATAAACTACAGCATTGATAGTTACGGCAACATTATCCTTAGTGATAATTTCTTGTTTGGGAATATCGATAGTGTTGATACGGATATCGACTTTAATAACTCGTTGGATAATGGGAATGACAAGTTTAAGGCCCGGGCCCAGTGTATAAGAATAAGTACCTAATGTTAGGATAATTCCACGTTCATACTGATTAACAATAACGATGGATTTTAATAAAAGAAAAACGACAAGGATTACTATTGGTATGGTGAACATACTTTATTATAATACAAATCTACCTCCAATCCCTCCTTTGACTAGAGGATCGGATTGTGCCTTGGAGTAAAAATAATTACGGAGATTATTTTTAATAGATAAATTAAAATTGGAAATATTACTGAAATTAATGAAAAGGGAAAAATAATATATTTTAATAAACCGCAGAAAAATATTTGATATAAAAATGAGACTTGAAAAGACAAATAATAACGTGGTAAAAAGTACTAGATGTTAAAAGAAGCAAAGATGAATGTTTCAAAAACAGCAGATTATCTAGCTTATTGTTTGGGATTAGAAAAAAGTTTCGAAACAGCACCACAATTAATTTCACTTGAACTAGCGTCACAGTCGACTGATAAAAATATTGACGTTGGGGTTAGAGATATTGCTGCGACAACAGCATTTCAATGTTATGCAAAAGGGATTTCGGCGATGAGACAGAGACCGGAAGAAAATGCTCAAAGAACTTTGGATTCGACGTTGGAAGCTGGTCATCATACCACGAGAATGCATTCTTATTTTACATGGAAAATGATCGTATCTCGTAACGTTATCCATGATTTTTTTCATTCCTTTCCTTATTATAATTCCAGTCAACAAAGCCAAAGATATGTGGAAATAAGAAATGGAAATTTTTTAGTACCGTCTGGTTTAACTGACAATCAAAGAGACTTATTTTTGAAGTCAGCACAGTTTGCTAATGATAAATATTTTGAAATGTTGCCTAAATTGGAACCTGAATTTATTAAGCGGATGCAGAAAATTTATCCGAATTCTAGCTGGCAAGATTTAGAAAGAAGAACTTATTTAGAGGGAAAAGCAAAAAAGTTGTCTCAGGAGATAGCTCGTTATGTGTTGCCAATTAGTCAATTTGCAACTCTTGATTACACATTAAATGAGTTGCAGTTGATTAGATTATATAGAGCTAGTATGTTGCCGAATGTTTCTAATGAAGCCAAATACATGGTGGCGAAAATGATTGAGGCAGTAAGTGTTAGAGATCCACAAATTTTAGACGAATTACGAGTACCAGTGAAAAATGAAAAAGAATCTAAAATCAATGAACAATTTATCAGAGAAGGTAAAAAAGAATTTGATCAAATGCTTGGTGATAAAACATCAAAACTTTTATGTTTTGATCCTAAAATTAGGGAAATAGTGGCAATGGCAGTAAGAAACGTATTAGGTGTTTCCAAAAAACAAATGAATGATGAGGATGCTTTGTCAAGGTTAATGGATCCGGTGAAAAATAAATTATTAGGGGATACTTTTGATACGGGAATTAATGATCCTTTGACTCAGTGTTTAAGATTGATAAATTTTAATAATGCAGTACGTTTGTCTCATGCTGGAGATTCACAAAGACAAAGGCATAGGACAATTCCTGGAGTAAATCCACCAATGGAATCTATATTCGACGGAGAGGTTGATTGTTTTCAACCAATGGTAGTTAGAGAGAATCAACAACTTCTAGATTTTTTTAATGAAACGGTAACAGCAGAAGTTGAGAATGTAAATAAATGTTTGGATGCTGGGATATCAAGAAAAGATGCTGTCTCATTGATACCAAACAGTTATAACATTAGACTAATTGAGACTGGGGATGGTTTGGATTATATACATAGACGAAAACTTAGATTGTGTAGTAACGCTCAAGAGGAAATATTTTTTATGGATTTGGAACAAACACAACAAACATTGGAAGTTTTTCCGGAGATGAAAAATGTATTGATGGCTCCGTGTGGGTTAAGAAAAAAAATTGGACAAACGCCATTTTGTCCTGAGGGTGAAAGATATTGTGGTCAACCAATGTGGAATTTTAATATCAATGAATTTAGAGAAAAAAGAATTGTATGAGCGAGAGGGGAAAGTTTATAGTTTTTGAAGGAATTGGAGGTTGCGGTAAAGGGACTCAAGTAAAAAATTTAAGTGAGTATTTGGAAAATTTGGGTAAGAATGTAATTGTAAGTTG
>CAYSVP010000062.1:0-2768 GCA_964434595.1 uncultured Gammaproteobacteria bacterium
CTACCTACGCCAAATTCAATTTCGCCAATCGGTCTAACAAAAGGGGTACTTGACATACTCAATAAAAAGCTTTTATTTAAAACAAGTTTTACTAGAAAAAGATTTAATATTAAAAAGAATACATAACCAAAAGTATTGTTCCACATTAAAAGTAAATTATTAAATTCCCAAAAACAAAAGGCAATTACGATACTTACAACAAAATTTATAATTATATTTAATAATCTTTTCATATAAACAATTCTTTCATTTCTATAGTATTTGTCAATTTTAGGTTTATCTAATTATATAAAATAAGTCCTGGTTGAATCAAAAACGGAGATTAAATTTAAAATATTACAGTTTATTTTCTAATTTACAAATACTTATCCTTACATATTTCTAAATATTTTGGAGTGTTTCTTATATTTTTTTCCATTGTTAAGTCAAAACAACTCCAGACACACTTATCGTACACTACATCTACAGGACAGGCATTATTACATCTTTTAAAAACATCCATTGAACCAGATGAATCATTAACAAGGGTTTTACTTTTAATATCAGATTTTGTTTTTGCTTGAGCGATATAGTCATTATAGATTTTTAAATTACTATCACTTAATTTCAATATATACGACATTTCGTTATGATATGCGTCAACCTCTGCAGTTATACAGTCAATCATGTTTCCAGTATTTAATCTCTCAACAAATTGATTTAAGTGGCTAATTTCATGCATTAACATTACAGAGGAAATTACGTAATTTCCCCTTAAGCTTTCGTCTAAATAAATTATAAATTCTTGTAATTCATTAGCATATCCCGGGTAAAATTCTCCTAAATTATCAGAGGCTAATTCTTTATATTCTATTTTTATACAATCGTGTTTACTCCAACTTATATCATCTCCAAATTCACGTAAGGTATTTTCCCACAAATTCAATGTTTTTTTTATATCATCATCTATCTTATGGGGCTCTTTAATCCCACATTTCGTTTCATATGCAGAGATTGTTGGGGTTGGTTTAAGTTTATTTAACTTAAAAGAGGAAAAATTCACCTTGCCAAGATATACATATAACCCAGTAAATACTGTAATTAATAATACAGGAAGTATTCTAGAAAAAAATATTTTTTTTGAATTCTTGCGTACCATATCTATTTAAATTCTAGCATTTTGATAATTAATTATTAATAAACAGTGTACTTCAAAAAGTATTTAAGGGGTCTTCCCCCTCTTTTGACAAGGGTTTCCGGCTACGCCTTCAATAAACTTCCCCCGCAACTGCGGGGTTGCCCTTGTCAAATTTCACCCCGCTATTTATATCTCTTTTATTTAGGCAGGCAGCAAGCAACCTGCCTAAATTATAAATTTTAAAAAGGAGATAAAATGAAACTTTTAACTCAAGAAATCTTAGAAAGATTTCAACAAATTGGTAGACAAGAGGACAAGTCGGATCCCATTATTATTGCAAAATTCTTTAATCCCACCGGGGCTGGTACTTGGTATGCAACCGAATACAACCCCAGTGATAAAACTTTTTTTGGAACCATTAGTGATTAATGTACCATAAAAAATATTTTATAAGTAAAAACATTTTTGAAGAAAATTGACTGATGATTTTGATGCTGTTTTAGACGATGATCAAGATCGTTGGTTAAACCAGTATAAAATGTCTTATTATCGCAAAGTAAAAGATAAACGAACCATATAAATAACTATAAAACCTTCTGGATTTCCCTCTCCTTCGACAAGCTCAGGATCGGGATAAACTTACTTTTTGCGAAGCAAAATATTAGAATTTTTTGAAGAAAAAAATAAAAAATGCCCTAAAATAGGGCATTTTTGATTTGCTCGAAAAGTGGAACAGATTTGGAACTATAAATCCTCTAAAACAGGTGTGTCGTCAATAAATTCTGATGGAAGATTATTTTTTTGAAAATACTGACACATATTTATACAAGCGAATTTTTCAGTAGAATAATGGGTTCCACCAAGAATATTTATTTTGTTTTCTTTAGCAAAATCGTGAGCTAATTTTGAATGATCATTTTTGGCAGTAATACCAGTGATGAAAGTATTAATACTTTCATCAAAAACTTCTTTTAAGATTTCTAGATTATTTCCCCCACCGGCAACTATAGCAATTTTTTGATTTTTAATTTCATCTCCATCATTTTTATAAAAACTAACTTGATGACCGATAATTGATTCGAATTTAATTTTTAATTCTTTGATATTTCTAAAATTAGTGATGCCAGTAACTCCGACCATAGCACCATGGTATGGAGCTATTTTTTTATCGATTTTAATATCTAATTTATTGGCTAAAGAAACACTAGTTGAATAATTACTAAAATTATCTAAAGGACTATGAAGATTATAAATGGAGATTTTTTTATCTATAAACTGCTTTAATAAGTTTTTATCCATTGATTGAAAAACTTGCGGGGCTTTTCTAATATCCCAAATGGCTGGATGGTGGACAAAAAGCATGATGTCAGTTTCATTTTTATCTAAAACTGATTGCATTACTTTATTTGAAGGAAAAACGGCAGTATAAACTTTGTTGATTATTTGAGTATGGTCACAAACTAAACCCATAAAACGTTTTTTGTATTGGTCACAAATAAAATCAGAGATATCAAAAATTTCTTTTGACCAATCGTCTACTAACTCAGGAAAAATAAAATATTTTTCTAATTGTTCGTATAATTTATTTGCATCCATAGAATTATTTTATCATAAGTTCCAAAACTGTTCCGTCGTGGTCTATTTAGGCTCC
>CAYSVP010000063.1:0-2754 GCA_964434595.1 uncultured Gammaproteobacteria bacterium
GATGGAAAAGATTGGATTAAAAAACTTAGGATTGAAATTAACTGAAAAGTATGGAGAGAAGATGGTAGGTAAGATGGCAACCCATTTTGCTCAATATGGATTAAAAGGAGGAGTTGAAAGTATATTAAAACAACTTATATCCAAAAAAACAATAACGGCTGTTGTTGCAAAAACAGCAGCAAAAACAGCAGTAACAACAGGAGTTGTTGCTGCAGAATCAACCAATCCAATAGGGTGGATAATGTTGGCTATCGAGGCAGTTGTGACTGTAGGTAAGTGGATAATTGATAAAGGAAAAAAGATTGTTGGTAGTTTTTTGGAGTCATTAAATATTAATAAAAAAGATTTGTTGGCGACAGGAGCGGCGTTGTTTATAGGTGGTATTTCAGCTGGAATATCGGGAATAACCTCTTTTTTTTCTATGTTTTCTGGAGCATTTGCCGGAGCAACAATTCCAACTTGGTTATTGGCGTCTATTTTTGTAGCTGTACCAATTTACAACAATTTTGAAGTGGCTCAAAAAATGGTTTCACCTTTGGTAATGAATTTAAGTGGTGAAGATAATATTTTTACTCGCAACCAACAAGGATCAAATGGGTCTTCTAGTTATGTTCCTGGAGCACCAGGTTTACCGGGAATGGTGATTCCAGGAGAATGTAGTGTGGCGGATAAAGTAGTATTAACAAAACAGTGTGATAGTAGTTGGGGAAATATGTCGTTAAATGGTGAAACTTGTGATGATGGAGGTCAAGGAACAATATGTAAAGCCGGATGTGGACCAACCAGTGTATCAATGATCTTACGTCATCAAAATCAAAGTTTTACTCCTAATACAGTTATTTTTGGACCAATCAATGAAGTAAACTCTCCTTATAGTGGAATGGGGTGTGATGGATCTAGTTTAGATCAAGCCCAAAAAACATTTGATATTATGGGCATTAAATCTAATTATCAAGGTATATGTGATCGGGAAGCAATTGGAAAATGGATTTGTGCTGGAAAAATAGTAATGGTCTTAGCCAATTTTTATTATAATGACGCTGGGGATACTATGGGTCATTTTGTTTTGGCAGTGGCTGTACAAGACGGTAATATTATTGTAGCTGATCCATACTATAGTGGTAATACTCCTTTTAATGGAGGAGGGAAAGGTCATGTAGCACCAAACAGAAATTTAACATGTTTAACAATTGATGCAGATACAGTAAAGTAATTATGAAAAAACAAAAAGTTTTAATAATAATTGCCGTATTTTTAGCTATAATACTAGCAGTGATAGCTTTATCTTTAAATAGAAATCAAACAACAGATTATGAAAGAAAAGTGGTTGTTAATCAACCAACCACTATAGAACCAACAATAAAAAAGGTAATAGTACCAACTAGAACCAGTGAGTTTTTTAATAGTAATACTGGAGCAAAAGAAATTGTTATAAGTGACGATGAATATAAAAAAGAATGGCTGGTTAATGATTTAAGGAATAAAGCACCAATAAAAAACGATTACTTTGAAATTGATTATAATTATAAAACTGATGTTTTTGAAGTTAAAAATTTTAAAGATAAAGGTGTATTTTTTAAAAAATGGTTACAAGAATCTGGTTATTCAGATGTTCCCAATGACAGGATTATAATAATTAACTAATTCCAATGAAGAGATATAGTTTGATAATTATTTTGTGTTTAATAGTGATTTTAATGTCACTAATAAAAATTTTTTATAAACCAACAGAAATTGCAGAAATTAATAAGGCTCTAACACCAACAATTCAACCGACACCGACAATTAATTTATATCCTCTACAAGAAAAACTCCCCTACCAAGGAAAGAATTTTATAATTGAAAAATATGTTGAACCAATGGTAATCACAGTTAAAACAAAAAGAACTGATAAAAATAAAATAAAAGAAGAAATTATTCAATGGTGGGAAGAAAATAGTCTGTCAGTGGAAGGAATTCAAATCGATTGGCAACAATAAAAAATAAAAATTTAGTCCTGAATTCTAACGGGCATAATAATATGAGTATAAGTGTTTTCTTGGAGTTCATGAAAAAGACCCGGACTAAGAGCTTCGTTTAATTCGATAACTATTTCCTCACTTTTAACTGACGTAAGAAAGTCGGAAATAAATTTATAGTTAAAAGCTATGTCTAATGGTTCACCTTCAATTCTAGCGTCAATAGTAACCTTGTTTTGACCGATTTGAGGAGCGTTGGCAGAAATTTCTAGAGAATCTTTTTTTAAAGAAAGTTTTACAACATTAGCAGACTCCCGAGCAAATACTGAAGCAATTTTTATTGCTTGATCAAATTCATTTTTGTTTAAAAATATTTTGGTAGAAAAGGTATCGGGAATAATTCTTTTGTAATCCGGAAAATCACCTTCGATAAGTCGGGAAACTAGCTCAATATCGTCTAAAACAAAAACCAATTGATGGGAATCGGAACTAATTCCAAAACGAATTTTTTGGGTGTTTTTGGCTAATTTAGAAACTTCCTGAAGGCTACGAGAAGGAATTAAAAGAGTTAATTCTTGATTATTAGGTAATGAGATAGGCTCGGTTAATTTAATAATTTTTCGAGATAATCGAAAACCATCAGTAGCTACTAAAGAAAAACCTTCTGGAGAGAAATTGCAAAGAATTGCAGTAAGAACCGGGCGGGAATCGTCGATGGCGGCGGCAAAAGCAACCTGAGAAATAGCTTGAGAAAGAAGATTAAAATCAAATTCAATCGAAGATTTTTGATCTAAAG
>CAYSVP010000064.1:0-2720 GCA_964434595.1 uncultured Gammaproteobacteria bacterium
AAAGAAAATTTATCTCTATTTCTTAAATCAAAACTCGATAATATTAGTACCGATTTTGAATCTATTTTTAATGACAAAACTTCTAAAGTTAAAATTATTCAAACCAACGTAGTTACACGAGTTACCTTTCAGTTTAGGGGAACTATTGATCAACGTTTTACCAATCTAAAAACTCTCTATCAAACAGTCTGTCACAAAGATATTGAAAATGAAAAAGATTAAAAACTAACAGTTGGAATTAAACCAGCTGATTGAATAGGCCAATATTTAAAAAAAGCTTTTCCGATTATTAAATCTTTTTTAATTGGTCCAAATTCCCGGCTATCTCTCGACCCAGGACGATTATCACCAAAACATAAATATGTTCCATCTGGAACAGTTTTTTCCACTCCTTCTTCAGAAAATGTCCCCGAAGAAGACATTGTACCAACTGGTAAGAAACTCTGATCTAACAATTCTCCATTCAGATATACATTGCCATTCTGAACCATTACTCGGTCACCGGGCAATCCAATAATTCTTTTAATATATTCACACTGATTTTCCGAACACGGTTCACTTGGTGGAGCCCTAAAAATAACCACATCTCCTCGTTTTGGCTCTCCAAATTGATAACTAATTTTTTCTGTTAATAGAAACTCACCATCAATAAAATTAGGAACCATTGAACTACCCTTAACCTCGTTTGGTTGAGCAACAAACAAGTAAATAACAACGAACACCGATAATGCTAATACAATCGACTGAATAAATTCAAGAATAAAACTACCAATTTTTTTTATCATATTTACCAGTGTAACATGAGTGGCCACTAGTGGGATCGAACCACTGACCTTTCCGATGTGAACGGAACGCTCTACCACTGAGCCAAGCAGCCAAACTTAGCCAGATTATACACTATTAACGATGTATTCCCCAACGTGCTCCCCAATGCCACCACTGATTATCCAATTCATCAATTATCTCTCCCAAAGCCACTGCTTTACCCCAATTTCCCGACTTTATTGATTGTTTAATTTTTTCCAAATATTCTGCAGCTTTTTGATAATTTAAACCCATCATTAATTTATCTGATTTTATCCACTTACTCATTAAATTAACTTTCCAATTCCATAAATTTATTTTGTTTTCAGTTTTCTCCACAATTAATCTAACTGTTTTATTGGAATTTTTCTTATTTTTAAGTGAAATTATCTCGACTAAATTATCCATCATTCGGGAAGTAATAATCGATTCTTTTTTTTCTTCCCTAAAATCAAATAGTTCTTTTTTAATATTCTGAACATTTTTCTTTTCTATTGCTTTAAGTATTTTTTCTAAATGTTTATTTTTTGGATTTTTTGAAATTAACAATTCTGTATCGCTTCTAATTAATTTATATAAATAGTTTTCACTACCCGAAACTATTTCTCCATTATCACTATTGATCATCAACAAATCTGTTTCACCAACTCCAATATTTTTTTCTTCATATTTCCAACCACTATTTTCATCTATTTTTCCCCAAACCAAATGATATATTCCCTTTTCCTTTCCGACTAATACCAGCTGACATACCGATAAGTTATCATTAATTAATAAAAATCCCTGGTCATCCGGACTAAAAACATTCTTACCACATTTAACAGTCATATCCACAGGCGATCCGATAAAAAATAGCAATTTATTAGACAAGTTTTCTGTTGTTCCATTGACAATCTTATTTTTATCTAATCCAAGTTTCTCCGTTATTGCAACCAAACTTTTATCAACTATCTCGCCATGATTCGATCGGATATCATCAAAAACCTGACCATCAAATTTAGCACTATTAATCAATACAGTTCCATCTCCATTCCCCCAAATTTCCTTCTTAATTTTTCCGTCAGGCCAATATCCAAGTATATTATCTAAAATATTTCTTTCTCCTAATTTAAAAAATTCGACAGTACTTTCACCAACACCAACTGTTGAATACAAACTAGAAAATATTTGATTCATTCCGGAATTTTTTGTTGATAAATAATTGTTTTTTGTTTCAATATTTTTATCGGTAAATTTAAAGGTTGGCAACAAATCCTTTATTATCGGAGCATAATTTCTAAGTGTCTCCAGAGTCGTTTGAAAATTCTTTCGTTGTAATTGTAGTAAAACATTTAAAGCAATAGTAGAAACTTCACTTGGTTTTCCCAGTTCCGCTCCATTCCAAGCTTTATAAGCATTTAAAGATCCCATTTCTGGACTACCCAAAGTGATTACTTTTCCCAACTTACCATTTCCATGTTCTTTAGCCCAAATTCTGGCGACTACTCCTCCTAAACTATGACCCACTAAATCCACTTTTTCATCATTTTTAATATTGGCATTTATAAAATAATTAAGTTTTTCAACTATTGTTGACATTGGTTTTCGCCAATCATAATTCCAGACATAAAAGTCACTACCATTTTGTAATCCATTATTTTCCAGCGTTTTAATTAAACCATCATAGTTTTTAACAAACGGAGTCATTTTCCAATCATCTGTATCCCCATTAAATATCATTGCCTCACTATTCCAACTTGCCCCAAGTCCAGGCAAAATAATAATTTTATGTTTTTCCATTGTTGGTGTTAGAGTTGGTGTTAATGTCGCTGTCGGAATTACAGTTGGTATTAACGTCGGTGTTGGTATTGGTGTTGATGTAGGTATTGGTGTTGATGTAGGTATTGGTGTTGATGTAGGTATTGGTGTTGATGTAG
>CAYSVP010000065.1:0-2689 GCA_964434595.1 uncultured Gammaproteobacteria bacterium
GAACTTCTTCCACTGTTGCTGTTTTTGGAAAATTAATCGTTTTACTAACAGCGTTATCAACATATTCCTGAAAAGCCGCTTGAATTTTTATATGCCACTCCGGATCAATTTCCAAAGCCGTTCGAAAAACTTCTTTCATATCATCAGGAATTTCTTCAATATCAGACAACTTACCTCCATTTTTTACCACCTTATCTAGCAGATTTTCACTATACAAATCTCTTTTTTTAAGTTCGTCGACAAACACTGGATTCATCATATATAAAGTTTTTCCTTCAACTGTATTTTTTTGGTAACCAAGAGAAAACGTCGGTTCAATTCCACTACTAGTATCCGCCAACATCGAAATTGTTCCCGTTGGAGCAATTGTCGTCAATGCCATATTTCGTGGTCGGTAATTGGTTCCGGCAAAAACTGATATATCCCAAGTCGGAAAAGGACCCCGGGCAACTGCTAGTTCTTGTGTTGCTTTTTGTGCTTCTTCCTCGACAAACTTCATTACTTTTCTTGCCCAGTTTTCGCCTTCAACCGAATCATAACGCACTCCTAATTTGTACAACATATCAGCAAAACCCATTACTCCCAAACCAATTCGTCGGGTTTTACTCACCATTTCCCGAATTTCCTTTATTGGAAATTCGTTAATTTCCACCACATTATCCAAAAAATGAACAGCCTCATGAACAACTCTAGCCAACTCTTGCCAATCCAATCCTTCTAAATCTCTACTAGACAAAGGAGACTTTTCTTCTCCCCTCTTGTCAAAGAGGGACTGGGGGAAATTGACAAATTTAGATAAATTTATAGATCCTAAATTACACGCATCATAAGGCAATAATGGTTGTTCACCACATGGATTAGTTGCTTCAATTCTTCCCATGCTTGGCACCGGATTTGAAGAACTTTCATTCATTCGATCAATAAACACCAAACCTGGATCACCATATTGCCAGGCTAATCTGGTAATTAAATTAAATACTTTATAAGCATTGAGTTTTTTCGCCACTTGACCAGTACGAGGATTAATCAGTTCATAACCTTCGCCGGGTTGTTTAGCTTCCGCCCAATCATAAATTTTTTTAACCTGCTCCTCAATCTCTCTTAATCTGGAATCTACATCGCGATTAGCCTCGGCAATTTTAATCTTTTCCACCTCTTCTTCAGGAATTTCATCATCAATACAATATTTTTTATCCTTTTCCACTGATTCCATAAACAAATTAGTAATCGCCAGTGAAATATTAAAATTAGTCAACGAATATTCATCCAATTTAGCCACTGCAAATCTTATGACATCTGGATGATCAACCGACAACATTCCCATATTAGCCCCACGGCGAACTCCACCTTGTTTTATCTGACTAGTAACATCGTTATAAGCTTGCATAAAACTTACCGGTCCAACAGTCGTTCCTCCACTAGTGGAAATATAATCACCACTTGGTCTTAGTCTAGTAAAAGAAAAACCCGTACCTCCCCCACTTTTATGAATCATCGCCATATTCGACATCGTCTGTAAAATCGATTCCATTGAGTCATCTATTGGCAAAACAAAACAAGCTGATAATTGTTGATGTTTTTTCCCAGCATTAACCAAACATGGTGTATTAGGAAAATATTTTTGCTCGGCCATTAATTGATAAAAAACCTTAGCTTGAACTTCTATTTCATTATCTGTCTTACCAAAAGTAGTGTCACCTTTAGCAACACTAAAAGCCACTCTCCAAAAAATATCCTTCACTGTTTCAGTTATTTTGCCATTTTCATTTTTAATTGCATATCTTGTTTCTCCAATATATCTGGCATTATCCGATAATATTGGTTCCATTAACTCAGAATTTATACTGTTTCTTTGATTAATTTCGTTCATTTTAATAGTTTAGAATTTAGAATTTAGATTTTTCTATTTTTCTTTTTTAAAACTTTTAATAATTTTTTCAAAATCACTAATATTTTTAACATCTTGATAGACTGTGGCAAAACGAATATAAGCCATCGGATCAATATCTTTTAGTTTTTCCATGACCATTTTACCGATTTCTTTTGAAGGAATTTCCACACTTTTCCAGTTTAATAATTTCATCTCTATCTCATCAATTAATTTCGATCTCTCTTCTGTTTCCAATTTCCAACAAGCTTTTTCAAAACATCTTTCCAGCTTTTCCCGTCGATAATCTTCCACTCGACCATCCTTTTTAATTACTTTAATTTCAATATTTTCTACCCTCTCGTAAGTTGTAAATCTTTTTTGGCATTTTAAACACTCCCTTCGTCGTCTGGTAACTTTACCATCTAACGCATCTCGACTCTCTAAGACATTTGATTCATCAAAAGCACAATATGGACACAACATTCGCCTTTTTTATAATTTTTAACTAAACACTACAAGTAGTGAATAACTAACATCATAAACCCCACCCACAGTGTTAGTCAACCATAAATTAATGATACAGAGACCATCAAATATCCTCGTTTTAGTAATTTTCAAACGAATAATTTGTTTGTACATTTCTATTAATAATGTTATATTTTCCTCCCTTAGTAGACATTCATCAGAATCTATAACTTAGGATTTAGAATTTATCGTTTGTGAGTTATAATTCCCCTATGAAATCAGTGTTAAAATTTTTATCCGAAGTCAAGGCCGAATTCAAAAATATCTCGTGGCCCAATCGAGAGTCTTTAATTC
>CAYSVP010000066.1:0-2649 GCA_964434595.1 uncultured Gammaproteobacteria bacterium
ACGGGTGGTGGTAGAATCATTATCGTTGATAAAAATTAATTTTTCACCATTTAAATAAGTACCGATTCTGATGGGAAAACAACCTCTTTCATTGGGATTATCCCCAAAAAGAAAGATGACGGCATTGGCGGCACCAAGGTAGAAGGGCAGTTGTTCTTGGTTAATGTATCCGGAAATAATATTTTTAAACATTTTTTGATTAAATTGATGTTTTAGACCGGGGATGGCTTGAGGATCAAAACTAATAATAAGTTTGGTAGTTGGTTTTTGTTGGTAAATATATTCAAATGTTTTTAATAATAGAAAAGCTCTTTGAGGAGTATAAGTATTTCCAAATGAAATAAGATAGTTATCATTTTGATCCATCCCTAGTTTATGGCGACTGTCGGTTAAATTTTGGGGCACAAATTGAGAAAGGTTAACTCCATTTATTAATTTGAAAACTTTTTTAGCGCCAAATTGGTAAGCTAATTCTTCTAAAAAATCACTGACAACCACATAATTTTTAAAAAACCGAGGGAAATTTGATTCACAGAATTTAATGTAAGCGTTAATAATAGGATTTTTTATTTCTCCGTCGGAGATATAATCATCCCAATCGATAACGACTTTTTTGCCAAATAATTTCAACAGAACGGCGGGAATTATTGATTCCGGCTGGGAAGGAGCAGTGGCCTGAATAATGTCGTAAGAGCCAAAAAGACCGATAATTGTAGAAATTATTCCCCTTAAAACCCGAAGATTTAAAAACAGACCACAATTAATTCGGGGCAACTTTATAAGTTGTAAATAATGATTTTCTTTTTTTATTTTAATAAAAAAGGCATATTTTTGGGAAGAAGGAAAAACCATGTCGACATGAATTTTATGTGATGATAGAGCCTGGCTTAAACCAATGGCTCTAAAATAGCTGCCAAAGTTCTCATAACAGGCTTCAATAATTAGAATTCGTTTTATTTTTGAGTGACGCATAGAAGCATAGTTTCGTGATCAAGTATTTTTAATAGAGGATATAACAACCTAAGATACGGTTTGTTTTTTAGTGACCAAAATAAATCTAAAGGGAATTCATAAGGGGTGTAGGAAATTTTTACTTGATAGTTTTTAGGAAAAATAAATTTGATGTTTTTATCGTTGGGTAAAAACAAATGGCGGGGAGGATCTAAATGAAACCAGGTGTTTTGGCTAATTTTATAAGCCAAGGAATTAGTATTAGGAAGACTGATTAAAATTGTTCCCTGTCGAGTTAAAAGGGAAATAGATTTGTTGATAACTTTTTGAGGATCTGAAAAATGCTCTAAAGAATGCCAAAAGGTAATAATATCGTATTTTTCAGTGAAGCGGTGTTTGATAAAATCGTCTTTTATAATCAGTTTATTTTGAATTGGCAGAGGGTTTAGATCAATGCCGGTGGTTTCTATGGTTGGTGGTAATGATTTTATAAATTCTCCGGTGCCACAACCGATATCTAAGAGAGTGGAGTGGATGGGAATTAGCTTTTTTTTAAGAGCTAAATTGAGGGAAAGCCAAATTTTTTCTAAAAGTGGGGATTTTTGATGATATTTTGGAGGATAATATTTTTTATAAAAACTGAGATTGGTTTTGATATCTGGAAAAATACAATGACAAATAAGACACTCGTGAAAAGAAATCTTTTGGGAACTAAATTGATGTCGACCATGAAAGTTGGTGGAAGAGAAAATTTTTTTTGATTTTGAAGAATGGCAGAGAGGGCAGATCATATTAATTAATTTTTTGATTGATTAATTCTTTAACTAAATTAAAAAACTGTTGAAGATAATTATATTTTTGGGATGAATGGATGATTGTATTTAAATATTGGTAACTTAGGTGAAATTTAAGATTTGGCCAGATTCGATTGAATCGATAATTTTGTTGATTGGCCCAAGCGAGAATGTCGATTTTATGCTGGGAAAAACGAAATTTTTGTGGTTGTGATTGAATAAGATCGGAGGCATTAAATAGTTTCTCATATTCATCTTTAGAAAATCGATAACTCATTTGATCGTAAATTTCGGTGCCAGGGTAAGGAGAAAAAACATTAAAACTATAAATTTCAGATTTTAAATTCCGGGCTAAAATAATTATGTCTGTTAAATCTTTTTTCTTTTCACCCGGTAAATTGACTAAAAAGTTGGCGAAAGTGCGGATATGATATTTATGACAGAGAGCAAAAGTTTTTTGAAGCATTTCAACATTGATCCCCTTTTGAACGGCCCGAAGAGCTTGATTGCTGCCGCGTTCAACTCCAAAATCAATTTGAATACAGCCGGACTGAGACATTAATTTTAATAATGCCTCATTTAAGGTGGAAACTTTGGACGAACAACCCCACAGCAAGTTGAGTTTTTCTTTTTTAAGAAGCTGGCAAAATTGAGCCACATTGTCTTGATTAATAGTAAATAAGTCGTCAATAAAATAAAAACTATCGATTTGATATTGGCGACGGAGGTGTTTGATTTCATGAATTAAACTGGTAGCGGACCTGACCCGGGTGTAGCTGCCGCCGCCGTTAAACTGACGTAATTTTTTTGCAACACAAAAAGTACAAGTAGAAGGACAGCCGCGAGTGGCCAGTAAATAAAAGGAACGGAGAAAACAACCCCTGATGGCATAGGGTGAAGCTTG
>CAYSVP010000067.1:0-2516 GCA_964434595.1 uncultured Gammaproteobacteria bacterium
TTTAGGAGCGTATGGAGCAATCCGTGGAGGTTCAAGTCCTCTCAGCGGCACCTTTAGATAAAAAAACTCCTAAAGAAGTTGATAATGTTGTGAGGAAAATTGTTTTTGGGGCTATAGATACTAGAAAAACCATCAAGAGGAGTAATTTCTATTTTAGGAAGGTTTTCCCAAGAAAGATAGGTAGAAATATTGCCTTCGTTAAGTTGATTAATTTTAAATTTATAGTTGAAAGTTTCAGTTTGACCAGGATAAATTAAGTTATTAGAAGTACAAATGGATTCGAGAGTGACATTGTTTGTAGTTTGAGGAGAAAGACAAAAAGACACCTCGCCCCATATTGATTGACCAGTATTTTTTAAAGTGACCTGACCCAAATATTCATTGCCAGTGAAAATAATAAACGGTAAATTACTTTTTTCCAACTCGTATCTAGTTTCTTGTTCGGGATAGTTTTTGGTTTTGTTAAAATCAATAATTTGCTTATATTTAGGGTATAATTTTTCGTTTTTATCTAACCAGGAAAAATGGTCAAAAGGCTGGTTGGGATAATTGTAAGTAAATGGAGTAACTGCTTTAATCCGCTCATCATTATTCCAAATTTTGAACGATTCTATTAAAAACTTAGCGGTGGTATCGGTAGTATAAAAACTGTTTTTAACCGATTCCCCTTCCCGATGTGGCCAGCCAGTTTCAGTGATAAAAATGGGAAAGGTTCTATTGATACCAAGATTTTTTAAAAAGTTTAATTCCCACTGATAGCCTCGAATACTATGTTGACCGGTATCATTGGGAGTACCAACAAAACCATGATTAGGATATGAGTGCGAAGCTATACCATCAATTAATTGAAAATACTCCGGTTTATAGGAATTAATTTCTTGATAGACATTAGCTGCTGACTTATATTCTGGAGGATTCTCCGGACTGGCTAGATCAAGTCCAGCACCGAGAATAAAATAATCGGAGTTAAGAAACTTAAATTTATTAATAGTATAAATGGCAATATCGGTATAGTTTTTAATATCAATCTGGCCACCCCATTCTGCTCCATGATTGATTTCGTTAAAAAGAATAAGATAACGAGTTTTTGTTGGCCAATTAAGAGAATCCAAAAAACTAACCATATTGTCAATATCCGAGAGTACTGGAGTTTTCCAATTACCTTGATCGACGATGGTGGCTAATCTAACGATAGGAATTAGGTGGTATTTTCGACAATTATCAAAAAAATCTTGCCAGGCCTGGTGGTCAAATTGGTCCGGTCTGGCGACAATAGTAACCCAACCCCAATCTCCCCCTGAAGAATTGATAATATCTTTAGCTGAATTTATATCGGAAAATTGGGTAAGATGAAGGCCAAAAATATTTTGGACAGCAAAACAATTTCTAGTCGAGACTATAAATTCTAATATCGGAAACAGAATAAGAAAAAATAGAAGTTTTCTCATATAATACGACAAGAGTTATTTTACCTTAAAAATGATCGCAAAAGAAATCGAAGAAAAAATTTTGGCGGTACAGAAAGAAATTCGAGATACGCCGTATGACAAGAGTAGCCAATTTCATCATGGAGTATTAAAAGCGAAGTTATCACGATTGAAAGATGCTTTGGAAGAAAAAATAACCGGTGGTTCGGGTGGTGGCGGTGGTTATGCCATAAAACATTCTGGGGATGCTTCAGTGGTGTTGGTAGGTTTACCTAGTGTGGGAAAATCAACTTTATTAAATAATTTAACTAATGCCGAAAGTAAGGTGGGAAATTATGATTTTACTACCTTGGGAGTAGTACCGGGAATGTTGGAATATAAAGGAATAAGAATTCAAATACTGGATTTACCAGGAATTATTGAAGGGGCATCAAAAGATAAAGGTTTTGGAAGAAAAGTATTATCAGTAATCAGAGCCTCGAATATGGTGGTGTTGATGACGGATATAAAAAGAATTCAATGGCTAGATAAGATTAAATATGAATTGGAAAATTCGGGAATAAGATTAAATAAAAGACCACCAAAAATTCATGTCAGACGAATCGATAAAGGGGCTATTCAAATAATTGATCCATATAATTCTTTAGACAAGAAGACAATGATCGAGGTGGCTAGTGAAATGGGTTTAAGTAATGCCATTATTCACTTAGCAGAAAAAATCGAAACTATTGATGAATTCATTGATGGGTTAAGTAAATCACGAACATATATTCCTTTGATTGAAGTGGTAACGAAAATAGATGAAATTAAATCTCCCCTTAGTCCCCTTTTTGACGAAAAAGGAAAAAAAATATATTTAAGTGTTGTAAGTGGAGTAGGGGTGGAAGAATTTAAAGAAGCGATGTGGAGAGGATTAGAATTGGTGAGAGTATATTTAAAGAAAGAAAGAGCTGGTGAAGCAGATAAAAAAGAACCGTTAATTATGAAAAAGAATCAGACTTTGGGAGATGTTTTAAAAAAAATTAGTAATGAAATGAGAGATGATGTTAGTCGGGCTTATATTTGGGGTAGTGGTGCCAGATTTCCGGG
>CAYSVP010000068.1:0-2441 GCA_964434595.1 uncultured Gammaproteobacteria bacterium
ACCCCTAACCACAAGTCATCGGACAGATTTGCAGCTCTGATCCGTACGGGCCTCCTGTCGACTTTCATCGACATTCACCCTGCTCATGGTTAGCTCAAGTGGCTTCGGGTCACCCCCAATTACCTAATCGCCTTATTCAAACTCGCTTTCGCTTCGCCTCCTGCCGATCAATCGGCATTAAACTTGGTAATTGAGAATACTCGCAGACTCATTCTTCAATAGGCACGACATTAGCCCGGTGTAACACCGGACCTCTGTCTGTTTGTTAGCAAATGGTTTCAGATCTATTTCATTCCCATACTTTGGGTGTTTTTCACCTTTCCCTCACGGTACTAGTTCACTATCGGTCAGTCAAGATATTTAACCTTGGAGCTTGGTCGCCCCAGATTCCTGCGACATTTCACGTGGATCGCAGTACTTAGGTATTAAGACTGAATTTACTTAGATTTTAGATACGGGGCTTTCACCCTCTTTGGCAGCTCATTCCAGAGCTTTTTCCTGTCTTTTCAAAACATTATTCTTAACCCTACAACCCCTTTCAACTTGCGTTAAAAGGTTTAGGTTCATCCGCTTTCGCTCACCGCTACTAACAGAATCTCATACGATTTCTTTTTCTCCGGGTACTGAGATGTTTCACTTCCCCGGCTTACCTGCCTCCCCAATATAAAATTGGAGGGCTCCTATTATTTTCACAATAGGGGGTTTCCCCATTCGGACTCCGTCGGATCACCGTTTGTTGGCAACTCCCCGACGCGTTTCGCCGCCTTCTACGTCCTTCTTCGGTCTTGACTACCTAGGCATCCACCATTTGCTTTATTTAAATTTTCAAATAGATTTGGCAACTCAATTTAGTTGCCAAGATTTATTAATTACTTACTTTCGATTGATAGATTGTTAAAGAATGAGTCCGAAATTTCGGACTGAACTTAATTTTTGTTAATAAAAAGAATTTTTAATTCTTAATTATTAATTATTAATTAGTTCTTAGTGGACCTGGGGAGATTCGAACTCCCGACCCCTTCATTGCAAATGAAGTGCTCTGACCAACTAAGCCACAGGCCCATATTTACCCGCCGTAGTTTCAACGAAGGCGGGCCTGCTTACTAGATCCTTTTTAAATGTGCAAAGAACAAAAAAAGCCGCTACTCGCGGCTGAATCATACAACTTAGTTCTATTTCAGTTTGTATTTTTTCTGTTTCCGAACAGAGTGATTCAGCATTAAGTGTTCATATTGTATCCAAACGTAACTACAAAATCAACTGGTAAATATACACTTTTTTTTCAACTCCACCCCAAAACTCATTTAGTAGTTTTTATTTATTCCCAATCCTATTCGTCTTTAGAAAACTTTCTAATTGTTTGTTTAATGTTTCCTTCATCATCAATTCTATAATACTTAAGAACCACCGCTTTTTCACTAGTATCTAGATTTTCTTCTACCCCCACAAAAAAATCCTTATTCACCGGTAAATGTTTAAATTTACCATCTTCATTCCGCCAATGTAAAACAGCAATATCTTCTTCATAAACTATTCCAAAATTATTTAGTTTTTCTTTTTTACTAACCGGGGGTTCATCTCCATATTTAATAATTTTTTCTCTAACTATTTTACTTTCACTACCAATCACCGCTTCCCATTTACTTCTTAATATATCCGGTGAAAACCTCTCAAATTTAGCCGTTGGAATAACAACAGATTCTCTATTTGGAATATTTTCTATACTCATATAATTAATATTACCACACTCAGACATCTCTTTTCCTAAAAACTATATTCTTTACCTGTTATACTTTATTTCATGACTGAAATTCTAAATACTATTCTCGCTATGGTCAAAACTCATGGCCCTATTTCTATGTTTTTTGGCGGATTCATAGAACAAATCATTGTCCCTATTCCTTCCCCTATTATTACCATGGCTGGTGGTGCCTTTCTTATCGACCATCTCCGTTTTTCTCTCCAAACTATTTGGGAAATCTTTTTAAAAATTTCTTTACCTTATTCTGTCGGTGCCACCATTGGTACTGGTATGGTTTTCTTTGTTACTTATTATGGTGGGAAGCCTTTAGTTGATAAATTTGGTAAATATATTAGTATCTCTTGGAATCTCATTGAAAAAATCAGTGTTGACTTTAAAAAAACTATAGCCGACGAGGTTTTCATTCTTGTTGCTTGTACTATCCCTGTAGTTCCAGTCTCATTAATTACTGCTTTCAGTGGTGCCATTAAAATCAAACCACCTAAATTTTTCGTTTTAGTTTTTACTGCTCTTCTTATTCGGGCCACAATTCTTGGATTTATCGGTTTTCAAATGGGTGAAGCTTTTATAGGTTTAGCCAATGGTATGGATGAAATTGAAAGTATTCTTACTGTTGTTGGTGCTGGTTTAATTCTTGGGTTTCTTTTCTTTAAACGAGAAAAATGGCTTAAAAAAAATA
>CAYSVP010000069.1:0-2433 GCA_964434595.1 uncultured Gammaproteobacteria bacterium
CATACCCTGTCACTAGAATTTGGTTATCTTTGACAGCTACGCTCCCCGATCTACCTCTATCACAAGTAGCCCGCTTAGCTACAGCATTCATTACTTCAAAAAAATATTCATCCCAGTTAGGTCGTATATATCTATCTTCTACTGATGTATTCAGTAATTTCATTTAATTGGTTTAATAAATAATTTTTATCTCTTGTATTTACAATCGTGTAATCTGCCATGGCAATTGTCGCCCCTTTATTTAAATTCTCCAATTCTGCCAAATCTCTTTTCTTAGCTTCTTCAATTGTTAGTGAGCGATTTCTTAAATCTTTGTCATCAGCAGTCATTACTCTTTCAGAAATCCTCTGATACCTCAGTTTTGGTGGAGAATAAACCGCAATTACCGACATTTTATCGCCAAAATGTTCCTTTAATACTTTATATTCTTCAAATGAATACAAACCATCACCCACTACATTTCCTTTTTTAATTAGTTCACCTAGTTTTGGTAAATTTAAAATTGCAAAAGCTGCCATCCCATATTTTTTTCTAAACCCTTCTCTTATTTCCCTTTCCAATGCTTCATTTGGTTCCAAACCTCTCCGTTTAACTTCGTCCAAAGTAATTTGACCAAATCTTAAAAACTGATATTGCTTTTGATTTACCAAAAAATCTGAAACCACACTTTTTCCCGCTCCACACAAACCAGTTATACAAATTATTCGATTATTTTTATCCTCTTTCATTACTTATAGCTCAGTATATCATCTCGGACTGGTTGCAAATATCAAACAAGTAGCCGTTCCCGCTACTCCAATTCCCACATGATCCCATTGTTGAGCTTTTTGATTATCATCATGAGGCTTATCACCAGCATACATCCACTCAATCAAATGGACACCTTCCAATTGAAAACCGTAGCTGATATTTTCCCCCAATTGATTAAAACCCAATTTATTGTAGCCGTCTTGATTATCTAAAAAATCTATAAAACCAGCGTGGCCGTCGGTACTTCCTTGTTTTTTTATATATTCCGCTCTAATTTGAGCAAAATCAACTAATTTTTGATTCCACTTTAACTTTTGAGAACCATTTTTTTGCCGATAATTATTCAAAGCTTCAAGAATTTCATTCGGTGTTGCCATTTTACTGTCCATATCTACTCGCATTGTCCAAGTATGTTCATCAATTTGTTGAGATACTCCCCACTCTCCGGTATAACCAACATTTATTGGTTTTTCGACTATTTTTTGGGGAATTACTATTTCACTTGGCTTTATTTCCAATACCATTGTCGGAGTAATCGTTTTTATTATCTCCTCAGTTGGTTTGACCACATATCCTTTCAGGGGATCCAAATTACTTGTGTCATTCGTAAATATCCAGCCAATTATCACACTCCAAATCACAACTAAAAACTTCATTAATTAATTTTAAATCATAAATCAATTTCTATTTCTTTTCTGCCAAAAATACTTCGCAATCGTATTTATATCATTAGGGACCCCTCGATAATAATTCGTCATATACGCCATTAAATCCTCATCAGATAAACCATCGATCAGACCCATTTCTAATCTACTTGTTTTACTTATTTTAAATCTTGGATTAAGAGATAAAATCATCTCTATTTTGTTTCTGAAATCTTGGTTTATTTTTTTAAATCCATCTGCAATATCTCCATAAACCTCATAACTTGTCTGAATTCTCAAGTAATTCATTGAAATTCTAAACAATTTTCTTTGTTTTTCATCACCAAGATCAGCACTAAATACTTCCTTTTCAAATATATCTTTCTTTTCATTATTCCTTAGACTGTCATCAACTTTTAATAACGATAAATCCCATTGTTCAGTGTCTATTTTAGATTTGTTATCAACAATTATTTGACCAACAATTGCTTTTAAATTATTATTTATTCTCTTCAGTTCCGGTATCACTACCCCCGACTTCTCATATTTACTCTGGGTAATTAAATAATCCATCGTTAGTTCAAAAGCCTCAACGTGATTGTCATTATTCCAATCAATATCAAAATCACCGGATTTTCTAGATAAATAATAGTTTTCTTTATTTATCATATTTTTCTATTTAGTTATTAATCAATTGGCAGGCCCGCCATGAGTCGAACATGGAAAAAAGGTTTTGGAGACCTTTGTGATACCATTTCACCACGGGCCTATTTTCTAATAGCCTCTGATTTTATCAGTAATACCTAGTTAATCGCAATCACATTTGTTAAAATAACGATTATCTTCTTTGGGCCCATAGCGTAGTTGGTAGCGCGTCCCCATGGCATGGGGAAGGTCAGGGGTTCGAGTCCCCTTGGGTCCACATCAAAAAAACATTTCACAATTTCGATAATATTTTGTAGCGCGGTCCGGTGGACACCGGACAGGTCAGGGGTTCGAGTCCCCTTGGGTCCACATCAACTGAATCTTTAAGTTTTTC
>CAYSVP010000070.1:0-2397 GCA_964434595.1 uncultured Gammaproteobacteria bacterium
GGATTCATTCACAGTACGAGAGGACCTGGATGAGGAAACCGCTGGTGTGCCAGTTGTACTGCCAAGAGCATCGCTGGGTAGCTACGTTTCTATAAGATAACTGCTGAAAGCATCTCAAGCAGGAAACTGACCCCAAGATAAGAAATCGTATTCCGAGCAATCGGAAGGAAGATCGCCGGGAGACTACCGGTTAATACGTCACAGGTGGAAGGCCCGTAAGGGTTTAAGCTAAGTGATGAGATGATCAAAAAAATTTTTAAATAGATTCGGCTCTTAGTTCCGATCAAATTCGGAGTTAGGAGCCGTCCGGCAACTCAATTTAGAGGCCAAGATAAGACAAATCCCTCCCTCGCTTCGCGAGACCTCCCTTTGACAAGGGAGATAAAACAGAGATATTGTTGTTATATTACTTTTATAAATTTAGTTTTTGAATTCCGGTCGTTTGAGCGAGATGGAACTACCTTTTCCCATTCCGAACAGAGAAGTAAAACGTTTCAGCGCCGACAATAGTTACCGAGCAATTGGTATTGAAAATAGGTCGCGGCCGGAATTGAGGAACTAAATTTACCTTTCTGATATTGATTAAAATCAAATTAGAGAAGGCAATTATTATTTTATAGATTAAAAACTAATCCCGCGTTTGCGGGATTTTTTTGTGTTATAATAGCCAAGCTTTATTATTTGTTTATTTAGGGTAACCAATCCCGGAATAATCCCAAATAATCCGTCTTTGTAATATGTTGATGGATGAAGCGGGATTTTTTTTGTTCGCTACGAACAAGTTTTAAAAATATGGCAAAAAAAGTAAAAAAAACCAGCAAGAAATCTGAGATTTTAACAATGGAAGATTTATTAAAAATTGAAGGGATTCTAGTTAGTGGACTTAAAAAAGGTCAGGAAGTTAAGGGAAAAATTACCTCAATTAAAAATAAAGCTATTTTTATTGATATTGGAGCTAAGACCGATGCAATGGTTGCGGGAAAAGAATTCGAGTTTGTTAAGGATTATGTATCAGATTTAAAAGTTGGTGATGAAATTGAAGTTCAAATTAAATCACCAGAAAATGATAAAGGACAAATTTTAGTTTCTATCCGTGGGGCGGCTTCTGGCTATGGCTGGAATTACTTTAAAGAGAAAGAAAAGAGTGGTGGAGAGGTTACTGTTTTTGGAAAAGAATTGAATCGTGGTGGAATTGTAGTAGTGGCGCCATTTGGATTTTTCGGATTTATACCGGGAAGTCAAATAGGTAGTAAGTATGATTCAGACCCAGACAAAATGTTAGCTAAAAAAATTAAAGCTAAAGTTTTGGAAGTTGATCAAGCTAAAAACAGATTGGTTTTTTCCGAGAGATTGGTATCTGAACCAACTAAAGTTGGTGAAGAGGCTAATGCTATGGAAGGATTAAAAATTGATGATGTTTTTGATGCTGAAATAGTGAGAGTTGAACCTTTTGGTGTATTTGTCCGAATTATTTTAGATAAAAATGAAGTACATTTGAATTTGGAAGGATTAGTTCATATTTCCGAAATATCATGGGAAAAAGTAGAAGATGTGACTAAAATGTATCGGTCTAAAGATAGAATTAAGGTGAAATTAATCAATAAAACTGATGGTCGTTTGCAATTTTCAATCAAGAGAATGAGCGGTGATCCGTGGTCGGAAATTGAATCTAAATATCCAAAAGACAAAGAACTTGAAGGAGTGGTGGTTAAAGTAGCTACCTTTGGAGCATTAGTTCGATTAGAGAGCGGTGTGGAAGGCTTGATCCATATTTCTAAACTAGCCGGAGGAGCCGGAGTGAAAGATGGAGAAAAAGTTCAAGTGTACATTGAATCTATTGATGTTGCCAAGAGAAAAATATCTCTTGGTCTAGTAAATACTGGTAAAGAAGGGGTTATTTACAAATAATTTCATCTGTTAGATAGTTGAGAGTTAATAGTTTAAAAGAATAATGACAGATCAACTGAATCAAAAACTAGACAAATTAGGTATTAGAGTACCAACAATTTTATTGCCGAACGATAAGGTTGATATGGAAAAATGGTCGGTAGTTGCTTGTGACCAGTTTACTTCGGAGCCCGAATATTGGCAAAAAGTAGAGGATTATGTCGGTGAATTACCATCAACCTTGAAAATAACATTACCTGAAGTATATTTGGAAAGTGATAATAAATCCGAAAGAATAGAGAAGATTAATAAGGAAATGGAAAATTATTTGACTCAAGGAATTCTTCAGGAATCTTTTAATGGTTGGGTGCTGATTGATCGCTCTTTTGATAAATCTAAAACCAGAAAAGGTTTGATAGTAGCTTTGGATTTGGAAAAATATGATTTTCATAAGGGTAGTAAAACTTTGATTAGAGCGACTGAGGGTACAGTTGAAAGTAGAATTCCACC
>CAYSVP010000071.1:0-2382 GCA_964434595.1 uncultured Gammaproteobacteria bacterium
TAATATTAGAGGCGGATGTTGAAGCTTCTTGAGCAAAAACGGGAAAGCTAAAAAAGGGAATTAATAAAATTAGCAAAAATAACATAAAAATATTGTAACAAATAAAAGGTGGTCGGGTATTAAGAAAAAGAACAGCTTTAAAATTTCAGTAAAACTAAGAAATAAAACTAAATAAAAATCTTGCTCCGACTCCGATGAAAATTGAAAATATATTTGCTGTTGCTGAGATGATAATGGTTTTTTCCCATCCAAGTTGAAACGCTAGGTTATACCAAATTGCTTCAAATATGAATACTCCAAGTTCTACTGAAATATACGATACATTTTGTATGTGTAATAAATATATAACTAAAGGATGAGTAAAAGAGTTAATAAGTATAATTCCAAATATCCACTGCCAAAATTTCTTTGGTCTCTGTATAACGATAATAATTGTAATCTCAGAAATTATAGTGATCGCAAATGAGAGTAGTATTACTTTTTCGGTATACACTTATTTTTTTTGAATATTAAGAATCCTATAATTCCTAATAAAGCTACAAGTGGAAGCCAGACATAAATTCGCATAAATGGATTTGGTGAATTAAGAATCATATCATTTTTTTTCTCTAATGTTGGTTCATCTAAAGTTGTTGATACAATAGTTTTTTGTATTGAAGGTACTAAAGTTATGTTTGATGTGGAAGTAATTATTTTTGAGAATTCAAGAATTTTTGAAATTTCTGTACTATTTCTTTGATTAATTGGAGAAAGATAATCATCACTATTTTTCTTTAAAGCACTAGGATATTTTGTAATAACTTCTTGTGCTAAAAGATCAATAGTATTAAAGTCCTTTTGATGTTCTTGAAGAAAAGAACTAAAATTATCTGTACAACCCATAAGTTTTATTCCATTAAGAATATCTAGTGTTGTAAGCCCTTTTGGTAAACCATTTTCCCTTGTATTTGAATCAAATGTTTGAACAACTACATCTTTATTGTTTGAAAGTCTCCAGACAACATTTTCGACATGTAAGGACAAAGATTTTCCATATGGAGTAGTATCGTATTTATATTGGTGTTCGACTCTAAGGCGGTTATCACATGATTGAAGAGTACTAACTAATTGTTTGGCAAGAGAAGAGTATAAATTACTAGCTGAAATAAAAGATGAATAATTTATTATTGGTTTTAACTCGTCTTCGATATGTGCGCTGTAACTTGTTACAGGATATCCAAAATCATATTTTGTTGGAAAAAGAGCATTCGCGGTAATACCCGTAAAATGTATTGATTCTGAAGAACTAGTAGTTACCGATTTTTCTCCAAAGAAATTGACATATTCTGGTGTTATTGAATATTCAAATTTTGTAGTGTTACAATCAAAATCACGATATTGATTATTAGTGTATTCGTGAGTATTTTTACAAAATATTTGTGGAAGGCTATCTGTTGGTGAATACGAACTGTAATTTGAAAAAACTTCTCGCTCGTTACCTTTTATAATTTTAATTAAATATAATCCTTCGCTCCCATCATCAATTTCGTAACATTTCCCTTTTTCAACAATAGTCCAAGGTTTGCCGCGAGTTTGGCCAACTTTAGCTGAATAATCAAAAACAAGAAAAGTATTGTCGCCCATTGCATCAGGATTTATTATGCTTAAACAATTTATTTTACGATCTATTATCCAAAAATCACTGTTTGGACCACCATCATCTGCGTTTACTGTTTTAACTGCAAAAACTAGAAATACTATCATGAGAACTAAACTAAAATACTTTTTCATATTTAAAATTTAATGAAATAATAAGTTTTAAATGATATTTTTAAAATTAGATTTATAAATATTTAATTTTATCATTCTTTAAGGAAATAATGTTTTAAAATAGAATTATTTTTTAAGAAAATGTAATTAGTTTTTTACTTGGTAGTTTTCTACTAAGTTTCTAGTCTTTTTTTTTAGATAATATTCGTTTGACTCGTAAACAATTTTGATTTAAAAAATTTTGAATTATGTAAATTGCATGATTTATGTGGGTCGCGCGAGATTCGGACTCGCGACCAATCGCTTAAGAGGCGACTGCTCTACCGCTGAGCTAGCGACCCAAGTGTACGCCCAGGGGGAATCGAACCCTCATCACCAGTTCCGAAGACTGGTACTCTATCCATTGAGCTATAGGCGCAAATTGTATCCTCGACAGGGATCGGACCTGTGGCCTTCTCCTTAGAAGGGAGACGCTCTATCCAACTGAGCTACGAGGACAAGACATGATATTTTACCAAAATAATTGTTAAAATAGCTTAATTTCTAGCCGCTGTGGTGAAATTGGCATACACGTACGCTTTAGGAGCGTATGGAGCAATCCGTGGAGGTTCAAGTCCTCTCAGCGGCACCTTT
>CAYSVP010000072.1:0-2351 GCA_964434595.1 uncultured Gammaproteobacteria bacterium
AAAAATAAAAAGTTATATAATTAATAATCCTAAAAATTGGCAAAAAGATAAATTTTATAATTAAATAAATTTCTTAAATAAATGAAACAAGCGCCAGGGGAATTTAGTCGAAAAGTTGTAAAACTAGCATTAACAATTCCCCCGGGAAGAGTAACTACCTATGGTCTATTAGCTGTCGCGGCTGGTGGACACCCAATATTGGCACAAATGGTAACCAGTATTTTAGGGAGAAGTATCGAGAGGGAAAAAATTCCCTGGCACAGAATTGTCTACAGTAATGGCAAAATTTGGACCGACCCGAAGGTAGATAAAATCAGAAAAAAACTTTATAAAGCCGAAGGAATAAAACTAGATAAAAATAATCGAATAATCGATTTTGAAAAAATAATTTATACTTTTTAATAAAAATAGATGAGTTTTTGGTTTAAAAAATGGCTAATTTTTATTGCCTTTTTATTCTTTTTGTTCTTTGCTTCGGGAACATTTTTAAGAGTCTATGAAGACTTAATTATGGGTTGTCTTGTATTTTTCTTTTTCGGGTTACTATTAGTCGGATTGTTTGGCATTATCTATACAATTGTTACTTTAATCAAAAAATTTCTCAAATTCAAAATAGTAATTTATTACTGAAAGGATTGGTATAAAATTAATCGCCTTTTTTTAACTAAAATCTGTTTATATACTACTAATTTTATCAACTATCTTATAAATAAATAAAAAGTGTTTTATCAAAAAACTGACCTATATATAACAAAAAATATCGAAACATACATATCTGATAAGTTCAAAAAATACATACAGGATTAACCTATCTATAAAGTTCTTTCATTTATAACTTTTTATAGCCTTAACCTGTGACTTGTAATACAACAGAAGAGTAATATAATACACACTAGATCTGCTTATTCATTGTCTTTACAATATCGACCTATGAAATACATCGGTATTGCAAGAAAAACTGCCTCAATTCTTGCTAATGCGTCCTTGTTACTAAACAACTTTTTGCCTTTTATCCTCGCCGCTCAGCCGGTCAGAGCCCAAAGTTCGGAAGAAGATGTGCCAATTGTCGAAGTTATTAATGCTGAACCTACCAAAACACCAACACCTGAAGTCACTCCTGAAATAATTTCCACTCCATCGCCGGAGAGCACTCCAATTCCCGAACCAACAGTCGAACCAACTCCAGAAATTACAATAACTCCTACCAAAACACCAACACCTGAAGTCACTCCTGAAATAATTTCCACTCCATCGCCGGAGAGCACTCCAATTCCCGAACCAACAGTCGAACCCACCCCCACTCCAGAAAATACTCCGACTGTTGTTCCCACACCTACCGCTACACCCAAAATAGAACAAGTATGTTTAGACGATAATCAAGCTATTAATAATAGTGTAAGCACTGATTGGAATCGCGACGATACTACCAATTTTTCTGAAACCAAAGAAAAAGTTCAATTAGGTGTTAAATATAATTTTCCCCAAGAAGAAAAAGTTTCGGTCACTTTCAAATGTTTGCCCAAAGATGAAAATCTTCGCACCACTCTAAAAATTCAGCAAATTAAAACCAGTGATTTAAATCTCCCCAACGATTCTAATGTTGGCGAATATGCCTACGATATCACCACCGGCATGACCGATGGTGCTTTTGAATATGATGTTACTCTACCTAAACCTGCCGATAAATCGGCTAAAATATCTTATATTGAAAAATCTCTTGATGATGCTAAAGCAAATATTGCCCCTGAAGAAATAAAACCAATTGAAGACAACAAAACTGAGCAACAATCCGAAACCGTCAAGGCCACCGACGTTGACCATTTTACTATTTTTTTGGTAACAGCTAATGCCACTATCAGTGATAGTAATGTGGGTACTCCAGACAAAGGTTGGGTTTTAGATAATCAGTATGCCACTTTTGATAATAAAGATGACAGTGTAGAATATGGATTTCCTGTTATCAGTAACCCAAGTATTCTGGCTCCAGGTTCCGAAATTAATGGGATAGAAGTTTTGGTGGAAGGAAAAACAGATAATTCAAGAGATTTTGAAATATCAATTTGGAATGCATCTAGTAGTAGTTATACTTCACCTCTTAAAAAAGCTAATATGTCTACATCTGATTCCACTCAAACACTTGGTGGGTCCACCGAATTGTGGGGAAAATCCTGGACTGTAGATGATTTTTCTGATACCAATTTTAAAATAAAAGTTGATGTTAATAAAGATAATGGTACTGCTTATCTCGATCACATTGAGGTTAAAATATATTCAACAGAACCAATTGCCACAACTACCAATCCAACTCTTTCTCAAGCCTGTGGCTTGGATATTGCCTTAGTAATTGATAA
>CAYSVP010000073.1:0-2226 GCA_964434595.1 uncultured Gammaproteobacteria bacterium
GTAATTCCAAGTCTTAGTGGCGATTTTGGTACCATCATGAAATGGGCCAATAAATATAAAAGAATGGGTGTCCGTACTAATGCCGACACTCCCAAAGATGCTCAAATTGCCCGAGATTTTGGTGCTCAGGGTATAGGTCTTTGTCGTACCGAACATATGTTTTTTGAAACCGATCGTATTTTTGCGGTTCGTCAAATGATTGTAGCCGACACTGAAGAACAGCGTCGCACTGCTCTCAACAAGATTTTCCCCATGCAAAAAAATGATTTCAAAGAGTTATTTGAGATTATGAAAGGTTTACCGGTAAAAATTCGTTTACTTGATCCACCTCTTCATGAATTTCTACCAAAAGAAAAAACCGATATTGAGAAATTATCAAAAGAGATGGATATTTCGGTTGAAAAACTTCAGGAGAAAATCGAATTTCTCCATGAGTTTAATCCCATGATGGGTCATCGTGGCTGTCGTTTGGGAATAGTTTTTCCTGAGATTTTTGAGATGCAGGTTAAAGCTATTGCTGAAGCTGCTGCCGAATTAATTAAAACCGGTCAAAATATCGTTCCCGAGATTATGATTCCCTTAGTAGGCGAAGCCAACGAATTTAAGTGGCTCAAAGACCGCTTAGTACCTATAATCGAAGGTGTAATCAAAGAATTTGGTATCAAGATGACCTACGAATTAGGCACTATGATCGAAATTCCTCGGGCTGCATTAACTGCTGACGAAATTGCTACCGAGGCCGAATTCTTTTCCTTTGGCACTAACGATTTAACTCAAATGACTTATGGTTTCTCTCGTGATGATGCCGGCAAATTCCTTAAAGATTATGTCGACAAAAAAATCTTAGCTGAAGATCCTTTCCGAAGTGTCGATCAGGTTGGCGTTGGTAAATTAATGAAAATGTCGGTTGAACTCGGTCGTTCCGTTCGCCCCAGTCTTAATATTGGTATTTGCGGTGAACAGGGAGGGGATCCAACCACTGTTAAATTCTGCCACAAAATCGGACTGAACTATGTTTCTTGTTCGCCGTATCGTGTTCCTATCGCAATTGTTGCCGCCGCTCAGGCTGCTGTCGAAGAGGATAACTAAATTTGTCATCAAAAAATCCCCCTGAGTTTTACAAAGGGGGATTTTTATTGTTATTTTTCAGTTATAATCCTAAATCATTTCTAATTTGAAGATCATCGACAGGAAATCCACTACAGTTTTTAGATTTTATATGTAATAAAGGTGTTCCATCATAAAGATTGGATGTACCAATGACTTTTACTGTTTCTCCTTCATATATACTACATCTAGGTTTAGGTTCTTGTGGTGCATTCCAGTCTTCTACAATACTAATTTTTTTTTGAGCCTCACCAATTTCTCCACCCGTTAATCCAGAAGTACGACCATTGCATCCACTACATCCACCCATAACTCCGACTCCAATTGTAGTAGCCAAAAACAAACGAATACCTGTTTTTCTTTCCATATTTTATATTATAAATTATAATAATCATATTATCCCATAATATATATAAAATGTCAATATAGGATATATTATTTTCTCTAATCTAAAACACCACCCTTTTCTGTTAAAATATAGCAATCGTCGCGGTAGTCAAGCGGTTAGACAGCGGTCTGCAAAACCGTTCAGGCGGGTTCAACCCCCGCCCGCGACTCCAAAAAATCCACGGAAATACACCATAAAACACACGAATCTGTAATTCATTAAATCTCTTTTGATTTACTTATAAAATAACTCTTCCAAATTTAATCTAGTACTTTTTATCTTTTCTTCAATAATTACCCCTTTCTCATTATAGTATTTTTTTTCAACTTTACTGATCAAAGGTAGGGTAAAAGTATTTTTTCCACACGAAGAATTCGGGCAAATATCCCTTGGCGGAAAAATCTTTTCCCCGCAATGGGGACAATTTTCTCCAATTAACTGATATCTTTGTTTTTTTAATCTCCAATGTCGGGGTACTTCCATTTTATTTGTCCTTTCTTAAAACTTGTATTGTCCAGTAACATAAATAAACCAAAATCGCGGTTTGAAAAAAAATCATTGCATCAAAAACTCTGCCGGTTAACCAGACAATTCTTTGGTATTTAACTAAATCGTAAGTAATTCTGGCTATTAAATATACAAATATCGGAGTTAATGCCGATAATGACACTAAAACAAATTGGGATTTATCACCTTTATCTTTAATTTCTTTTAATGTTAAATAGGGTTCT
>CAYSVP010000074.1:0-2168 GCA_964434595.1 uncultured Gammaproteobacteria bacterium
GGCACGGTCGGTAATAACGGTAGCGTTGAGAATATGAACAAATTTATTTTCCCCATTAATTTTGACTTTAGTGTTGAGACGACGGGCTTGATAATCGGTACAATTGCTGCAAGAGCTAGTTTCACGATAATTATTTTGTCCCGGGAACCAAGTATTAATATCGTTCATACGTCGATTTGGTTGAGGCAAATCACCGGTACAGTTTTGCATTACTTGATAATGAAGACCAAAATCCTCAAGGATTTCTTCTTGGATAGATAACATCTCCTGAGCCATCGCATCAGAGATTTTGGTGTCGGGTAAGGTAAAAATATTCATTTCTACCTTGTTGAAAAAATGGACCCGAAACATACCTTTGGTATCTTTGCCGTAAGTACCGGCTTCACGACGAAAACAAGGAGAAAAATTGACATATTTAATAGGAAATTGTTTTTCACTAAGTACCTCATTGGAATGATAGGGAACAACTGAATGTTCGGAGGAGCTAATAAAAATTAAATCATCTTCAGGAACTGAATAAGCGGCATTAAAAAGATTTTTGTTACTAGTGTAACCACAACCCCATTCAGTATTACCTTTAATCATGACTGGAGGAATCATTCCATGAAAACCTTTTTTGATTAGTTTATTAAAAGCATAAAACATGACCGACATTTCCAAAACAGCACCTTGATTTTTAAAATATCCAAAACGTGAACCGGATAATTCTCCGGCTTTTTTTACATCAAGGATATCCAGTTTTTCCCCTAAGTCTATATGATCGAGTGGAGTAAAATCAAAAATTGGTTTTTGGCCGACGGTTTTTAGAACAATATTGTCTGACTCGTCTTTACCAATGGGAACATCGTCTGCGGGAATATTGGGAATCTCTTCTAAAACTTCATCCCGTTGTTGTTCTAAACTTTTCTGTTTGGTTTCAATCCCCTTTAAAATTTCTTTGATTTTTTTACCTTGTTCGATTTGCTCTGGAGTAGGTTTGCCTTTAATGCTTTTTGAAAGAGTATTCTGCTCACTTCTAATTTTTTCGACTTCTATGAGAGTTTGACGATATTGTTGGTCGAGAGTAATAACTTGATCAAGAATTTGGGTATCTTTTTGACGATTAATGAGAGTTTTTTTGACGACGTCAGGTTGATTTCTAATTAAGTTAATATCCAACATATATTTTAAAAAAGGATTTAGTAGAACAGATAATCCTGATGTTTATGTTGGACTATTGTAGCATAGAAAAGTGGCTTTTTCTCCGCAATTTTATAGTAATTTATATCTATATCATACTATATCATTACATATTTGTTACATATTAATTTTATGGTTAGATATGACTATCTTTACGGTAATTATTGAGTAATAAATTTTTTAAAAAAATATATTAAAGTCCGATTTCTGTAGCGATTTTTTGCATAGAGGTTAAACATATTTCAATGAATTTTTCCAAAGGAATATTTAGAGTATGTGGTTCTTGACATAGTATCACCTCGTCCCGACGAGTACCGGAAGCAAAACGAGGTTCTTTTAGAAATCTTTTTAGTACAGAAGAAACTTTGACATCAGCTAATTTGCGAGAAGGATAAACAAAAGCGACGGCTACAATTAATCCAGTTAAGCTATCAGCACAAAAAATAGACCATTGAGCTTGAGTTTGCGGTTCTACTCCGGAAATTTTTGGTGCATGCGATTTGATAAGGGTATCAACTTCATCAGATATCTCTAAACCAAATGTTGATAATACCTCCCTGGTCTTACGGGGATGAAATTGTTTGAATTCTCCGGAATAATCAATGTCATGGATTAGACCAGCTAAAGACCATTCCTGACGCGATAGTTCATTTATATTAAGTAATTTGTTTTCTTGAAGGTAATCATAAATTCCAGTCATACATGCTTCGAGAGCTAAAGAATGCGAAACAATATTCGGCTCGAGTAATGATTTAATTGCTTGAAGATATTTTTGTCTATCCTGCTTCATTTTTTTGGATTTTTTATTAAGTTTTTGATAACTTTATGCTAATATAGCATAGATTATTTAGTATTTTTTGATGGGAGGTGATTGACTAATATGGATTATATAAAAGCAGGTAAAATTACACATTATTTTGATAAAATTCAAGTCGCGGTTTTAGAAGTAACCGATGAGCCAATTAGTGTTGGCGACAAGATAAGAATTG
>CAYSVP010000075.1:0-2167 GCA_964434595.1 uncultured Gammaproteobacteria bacterium
CAATTCTTATCTTGTCGCCAACACTAATTGGCTCATCGGTTACTTCTAAAACCGCAACTTGAATTTTATCGAAATAATGTGTAATTTTACCTGCTTTTATATAATCCATAGTAACTAATCACCTCCCATCACAAAATACTAAATAATCTATGCTATATTAGCATAAAGTTATTAAAAACTTAATAAAAAATCCAAAAAAATGAGGCAGGATCGACAAAAGTATCTTGAAGCAATTAAATCACTACTCGAACCAAATATTGTTTCACATTCTTTAGCTCTCGAAGCATGTATGACCGGAATATATGATTACCTTCAAGAAAACAAATTACTTAATATAAATGAACTGTCGCGTCAGGAATGGTCTTTAGCTGGTCTAATCCATGACATTGATTATTCTGGAGAATTTAAACAGTTTCATCCCTGTAAGACCAGGGAAGTATTGTCAACATTTGGTTTAGAGATATCTGATGAAGTTAATACTCTTATTAAATCGCATGCACCTAAAATTTCCGGAATTGAACCACAAACTCAAGCTCAATGGTCTATTTTTTGCGCCGATAGCTTAACTGGATTAATTGTAGCCGTCGCTTTTGTTTATCCTTCTCGTAAATTAGTTGATGTCAAAATTTCTTCTGTATTAAAAAGATTTCTAAAAGAACCTCGCTTCGCCTCCGGCACCCGTCGGGACGAGGTGATACTATGCCAAGAACCACATACTCTAAATATTCCTTTGGAAAAATTCATTGACATATGTTTAACCTCTATGCAAAAAATCGCTACAGACATCGGACTTTAATATATTTTTAGAAAAATTTATTACTCAATAATTACCGTAAAGATAGTCATATCTAACCATAAAATTAATATGTAACAAATATGTAATGATATAGTATGATATAGATATAAATTACTATAAAATTGCGGAGAAAAAGCCACTTTTCTATGCTACAATAGTCCAACATAAACATCAGGATTATCTGTTCTACTAAATCCTTTTTTAAAATATATGTTGGATATTAACTTAATTAGAAATCAACCTGACGTCGTCAAAAAAACTCTCATTAATCGTCAAAAAGATACCCAAATTCTTGATCAAGTTATTACTCTCGACCAACAATATCGTCAAACTCTCATAGAAGTCGAAAAAATTAGAAGTGAGCAGAATACTCTTTCAAAAAGCATTAAAGGCAAACCTACTCCAGAGCAAATCGAACAAGGTAAAAAAATCAAAGAAATTTTAAAGGGGATTGAAACCAAACAGAAAAGTTTAGAACAACAACGGGATGAAGTTTTAGAAGAGATTCCCAATATTCCCGCAGACGATGTTCCCATTGGTAAAGACGAGTCAGACAATATTGTTCTAAAAACCGTCGGCCAAAAACCAATTTTTGATTTTACTCCACTCGATCATATAGACTTAGGGGAAAAACTGGATATCCTTGATGTAAAAAAAGCCGGAGAATTATCCGGTTCACGTTTTGGATATTTTAAAAATCAAGGTGCTGTTTTGGAAATGTCGGTCATGTTTTATGCTTTTAATAAACTAATCAAAAAAGGTTTTCATGGAATGATTCCTCCAGTCATGATTAAAGGTAATACTGAATGGGGTTGTGGTTACACTAGTAACAAAAATCTTTTTAATGCCGCTTATTCTATTCCAGAAGACGATCTAATTTTTATTAGTTCCTCTGAACATTCGGTTGTTCCCTATCATTCCAATGAAGTGCTTAGTGAAAAACAATTTCCAATCAAATATGTCAACTTTTCTCCTTGTTTTCGTCGGGAAGCCGGTACTTACGGCAAAGATACCAAAGGTATGTTTCGCGTCCATTTTTTCAACAAGGTAGAAATGAATATTTTTACCTTACCCGACACTAAAATCTCTGATGCGACGGCTCAGGAGATGTTATCTATCCAAGAAGAAATTCTCCAGGATTTCGGACTTCATTATCAAGTAATGCAAAACTGTACCGGCGATTTGCCCCAACCAAATCGACGTATGAACGATATTAATACCTGGTTCCCGGGACAAAATAACTATCGTGAAACTAGTTCCTGTAGTAATTGTACCGATTATCAAGCCCGTCGTCTCAATACTAAAGTCAAAATTAGTGGGGAAAATAAATTTGTTCATATTCTCAACGCTACCGTTATTACCGACCGTGCC
>CAYSVP010000076.1:0-2102 GCA_964434595.1 uncultured Gammaproteobacteria bacterium
TGGAGCGGGATATGGGAGTCGGACCCATCATTTCACTTTGGAAAAGTGAAGTTATACCGATTAACTAATCCCGCGATATGAAGATATTTTAACAAAATAATTGGATTAAGGAAGATATAGGGTAAAATATGTGGATAATAGGTCGCTGTGGTGGAATTGGTATACACGTACGTTTCAGAAGCGTATGGAGAAATCCATGGAGGTTCAAGTCCTCTCAGCGGCACAAAACTTAAAAGTTTAACCTTTGGTTTTTATTGATATAATAAAAACACTTCTGGCCGAAGTAGCCAAGATGGTCACGGCACTGGTCTGAAAAACCTGGGATGTTGGTTCGAGTCCAACCTTCGGCACAATAGGACAATTAATAATTAATAATTAAAAATTTGCGAGAGTAGCTCAATTGGTGGAGCGTCTCCTTGCCAAGGAGAAGGTCGCGGGTTCGAGTCCCGTCTCTCGCTCAAATATAAATTGCTATTGAAAAGTTTTTGTGATTAATTGAAGAATATTTGTAGTTAGTGTATAGTTTTTTAGTGATACAAAATTTGTATGGTCCGCCACCTTTAGAGTTAACTGCTCAACCATTGTATGGAGTTTCCCCTAAAGGAAATGTAATAATTTTATTATCCGGATTCTTAACACCATTCTTTGTAATAATTAGTTTTGTAGTCGGAGTGTTACTTTATCTAAAGACAAACAAAAAAATATTTTTAACTATTCCTCTAGTAATTTCTTTAGTGTATTTTGTTTTGGCTTTGTACAAATATATTTATGGATTTTAATGAGTTAACTACTCTTGGAAGTTTAAGGATAAACTCATGGAATATCGATAGGTTGCGCAAACAACATCCACTAACTTATTTATTTTGGGAAGCAACCCTTAATTGCAATTTTGATTGTCTTCATTGTGGGTCAAGTGCCGGTAGAAACAAACATTTTAATAATGAGCTAACCACCGAAGAAATTAAAAAAGTGTTTAAAAGTATTTCTAATCAGACTGATGCTAAAAAAGTAATGGTGGCAATAACCGGTGGAGAGCCATTATTGAGAAAAGATATTTTTGAAGTGATGGGTTATGCACATAGCTTGGGTTTTAGTTGGGGTATGGTAACTAACGGATCTTTGGTAACAGCTGAAGTGGTTGAAAAGATGAAAAAATCGGGAATGTCTACTGTGGTAGTTTCTATTGATGGTATAGGAAAAGTTCATGATGATTTCAGACAAACACCCGAATCTTATAAAAAGGCAATTCAAGCAATAAAATTATTGGTGAATTCTGGAGCATTTAAAGATGTTCAAATTACAACGACAGTTCATCCTAAGAATTTTTGTAATTTGGAAAAAATGGCCAAAGAATTTACATTGTTGGGTATTAATTCGTGGCGATTAATAAATGTTGATCCGATTGGAAGGGCCAAAGAAAATCCAGAAATTATTCTTAGCGATGATCAATTACAAAAATTAATTAAATTTATAGAGACTAAAAGAAAGGAATCATTTAATTTTACTTATGGCTGTACGGGATTTCTTGGTCCAAAACATGAAGGAAAAATCAGAGATTGGTTTTTTTATTGTTCAACGGGAATCACAACAGGAAGTATTTTGCATAATGGTGATATTTTTGTTTGTCCAAATGTGCCGAGACGACCGGAATTGATTCAGGGAAATGTTCGTAAAGATGATTTTTATCAGACCTGGCAGAACAAATTTGATTTATTTAGAAAAAAAGATAGAACTATAGGAAAAGAATGCAGTGAGTGTCAATTCTGGAAAGAATGTCGAGGTGGATCTTTCCATTTATGGGATTTTGAACATAATCAACCACAATTTTGTCACTGGCATGTTTTGAATGGTTTATAATACGAAGATAAGGCCGCTTGGCTCAGTTGGTAGAGCATCCCGTTTACATCGGGGGGGTCGGGGGTTCGAATCCCTCAGTGGCCACAACGTAATGTCGATAAATCGGCAAACGTTGTTAGAAACGTAAAATTGAATAATTTATACGTTTCACCGTATTCTGTTGTTATAATACATAGTTCTTTGGACAACTTGCCGACGTGGTGAAATTGGTATACACGTACGCTTGAGGTGCGTATGCCGCAAGG
>CAYSVP010000077.1:0-2030 GCA_964434595.1 uncultured Gammaproteobacteria bacterium
CTAGCAAGTCGGGCTTGATTAAGAGTTAATACAATTTTATCTCCCCAATAGTAAGAACTAAAACCTGAAAACAAAGAAAAAATAATTGCTACCGGTACTAAACCCTGAATGTCGAAAGAATAACTGATTATATTAGCTGCAAAAATAATAAAACCGACAAAAAGGGCGATAATAATAGTTGATCGGTTTTTATTTTGGGATACCTGTTTGTAAATATTGATCATAATAAAATCTCTCGGTTTTAGGTTGTGTTTCAATTAGTTTAGTTTGACTTCAGGGGTTTTTGTTTCAGTTTCAGAAACTTCTAGAAATTCGCCAGAAGTTGGGGTTCCAAAACCTTTTTGAGGTTTAAAACCCATTATTGGAGCAATCCAGATACCAGGGATGGTAGAAATCTTAACATTAAAATCTGCCGAAAGATCGATAACTGTTCGACGGGCATACATTAATTTATCAGCAGTGTCGCGGAGTTCTTCCATAAGGTTGGTTACTACACCGGAAGCTTGGATTTGAGGATTTGATTCAACTACAACCCGCAAAGATTCCATGGCTTTATTTAAAATTGTTTGAGCTTTATCAATGGTTTTGGCATCATTACTAGTAGTGGCTTGATCAATTAGTTTACGGGCTGAAACCAATTCATCAAAAATTCCTTTTTCGTGAGTCATATAACCTTTGACAGATTCAACTAAGCTGGGAATTAATTGACTTTGACGCTTTAATTGATTACCAATTTCTTGGATAGAAGCGTTGATTTGAACTTTTAAAGTCTGAAGACCATTGAAGAAAAATACAATATAAACAACGACTAAAGCGACGATGGCAAAGAAAATAAACATAGATGTATTGATGAATAATTAACTAGCTATAATAAGTATATCACTGTTGATATTTTACAAGTTCGTTTTCACCAACTCTTTCTTGAGGTGGAATGAATTTAAGGTGAAGAAAATTATAAAAATCATTTTCATTGGAAAAACGATAAAGTCGACCATTTTTTATATCTCGGATTCCATATTCAGACAAAGAATATCCTAATTTTAGGGCATATTGGCGAAGAAGAATATTGTGTTGCCGAGAACCGGTAAAATGTTGAAGAAGTGAACCGAAGGTGATGGCGGGCTTAATCATTAAATCGATTCGGATATCGTGGAGTAATTTTAAGGAAGCTTTGTTTTTACCTTTGGCTAGCGTTTGAACCGATCCGGGGTATTGAAGAAAATATTCAATAATTTCCGAATATTTTGAGCTTTTAGCAGCGATATCAATATCGCCAACGGTGGGAGTCAATCGACGAAGACTACCAAGCGGGTAAAACTCGGTATTGGGAAACTTATCTTGAAGATATTTAATAATTTTTTGTGATAAGGATAGAGCCTGACTTAACAAAAGTCTCGGTTGGCGGTCCATAAATGACAAAGTGTTGTTAAGAATAAATTCTTGTGATTTCTGACCGAAAGCTGGGATATTTTCAATTTTACGATTTTGACAATATTGGACTAATTGCTCCAGAACTTTTTGAGGATCCGAGGGAAATTTAAGGTTTTTGGTTAATTTATAGGCAATTAATGGGCCGATACCGTTGATTTTGGTGAGGGTAAAAATTGCCGGGTGAATATTTTCAAAAGTAGTTTTTAGCTGAGGATATGGTTTATTGAATCGAAAAAGGTAATCAATTTTTTTGAGGATTGATGGCCCAATATGGGGAACCGAATCAAGAAGTTGAGGGTCTTTTTTCCATAATTCAAAAATACTTTCCGGATAGCTGGCAATAGTGTCGGCGGCGTTTTCGTAGGCAATAATTCTGAATTTACCTTTATTTTTTATTTCGTAAGCTGTAGCAATATTGGTTAAGTATTCGGCAACCTGGGCGTTGGTAATTTTTTTTAGTTTCATTTATTAATTATATTATAAAAATAACTTTTTCTATTGTGAATTAGGATTAATTTTGTTATATTATCACTGCCGCTTACTAGGGTCCATGGTGCAGCGGTCTAGCACATCCGCCTGTCACGCGGAAGATCGTGGGT
>CAYSVP010000078.1:0-1956 GCA_964434595.1 uncultured Gammaproteobacteria bacterium
AATTTTAATTACTTTAGACATTTAGAAGAGCATATAAACAAATGAAGAAACTGGTGATGTCTGAGCAAAGATGATCATAATGCCAAAAATGATAAGAATAATTACTGGGGGGATTAACCACCATTTTTTATTATTAAGAAGATATTGGATAAGTTCTTTCCACATATTATTTTTTAATTAAATAATTACCAAGAACCAAATAATCAATCTCGGTATTTAAGAAACATTTTATCGCATCTTCTGGAGTACATACAATAGGTTCTCCTTTGACATTAAAAGAAGTATTGAGAATTAAGGGAATACCAGTTTTGTTGTAATAAGATTTTATTAATTGGTAGTATTTAGGATTCGATTGTTCATCAATGGTTTGGAGTCGACCAGTACCATCCACATGAACAACAGCAGGTACTTTTGATCGAACTGACTTTTTAAAAGGGTATACTAGTAGCATATAATCCGCAGAAATGGGGATATTTTTGTCAGTAAAAAAATAGTCTTTGGTATATTCTCGGAGAATTACCGGGGCAAAAGGACGAAACATTTCCCGATGTTTTACTTTAGCATTGATAATATCTTGCATCTCCCGACTAGTGGCGGCGGCTAAAATGCTTCGGTTACCTAGGGCTCGGGGACCCCATTCCATCCGTCCTTGAAACCAACCAATTACTTTTTGTTTGATTAATAATTCAGACACTAAGTCAGATAATTTTTGATTATCACTAATTAATTTGGATCGTAATTTATATTTGATAATAATTTTTTTAATTTGTTCTAAAGTAAAATCAGGGCCTAAATAAGCCGACGAGAGGAAATTATGTGATGAGTTTTTAAATAAATGATGGTAAGTGTAAAGTGCGGCTCCAAGTGAACCTCCACCATCACCAGGATCAGGAGTGATATAAAGATTTTTAAAAGGAGTATTTTTGAGTATTTTGCCATTGGCCAGAGAATTCAGAGCAGAACCACCTGACATTACAAGGTTATCTGAAGGATGTTTTTTGTGTAATTTATTTAGACAATTAAACAATACTTCTTCATATACTTGTTGAGTAGCAAAGGCAATATTTTGATATCTTTCTGTCATTTCAGAATCAGGTTTTCTAGCTGGACCTTCGAGTAAATCACAAAATTTCTGATTGTACATTTTTTCTTTATATTCAAAAGAAAAATATTTTGTATCTAAATAAAAACTACCATCGGGATTAGATATAATTAGTTGTTTAATTTTTTTATAAAAATGAGATTTTTTACCATAAGCCGACAAACCCATGACTTTATATTCATCATTATTAACAGCAAAACCAAGATAGGCGGTAAGGGCACTATAAAATAGTCCAAGTGAGTGAGGGAAATTGATTTGTTTTTCTAGTTTTATGTTGTTATTTTTAGCGAAACCGTAAGTAGTAGTTGCCCATTCACCAACACCATCGATGGTTAGAATGGCAGATTCGAGAAAAGGGGAGGTGAGATATGATGCGGCGGCATGGGAAAGATGATGAGGAATAAAAAAGACTTTTCCATAATAGTGACATTTTCTTTTAAGGATTTCTTTAATTTGAAGCTTTTCTAGAAGCCAACCAGGGATGGTATCCATAAAAACCTTAAGACTTTTTGGAAAATGGGAAATATGTTGAGATAAAACTCGATCAAATTTTAGAATTGGTTTTTCATAAAAAGCAATATAATCTACCTCATTAATAGCTATACGTAGTTTATTAAGACAAAATTCAATTGATTTATATGGAAATCTATTGTCATGTTTTATTCGAGTAAATCTCTCTTCTTGGGCGGCGGCAATGATTTGACCATCTTTAATAATAGTTGTGGCACTGTCGTGATAAAAACAGGAAATACCTAAGATTATCATTAATACATTACCTCCAGGTTTGAGCTTATATCAATTTTTTGCCAGTGGTTATTGGATCTTTTCTTAGAAAAACTAAATATTATTCGACC
>CAYSVP010000079.1:0-1937 GCA_964434595.1 uncultured Gammaproteobacteria bacterium
CTTTATGTCCCTAAATGAGATAGTATAAAGAAGTATCTAATATTTAAGATCCACGGCAACAATTTCTTTTGTTGGTAACAAGGATAAACTTCTTTTTATTTCTTCTTCTGTGTGTACTAAAGAACTACATGTCATCAAATCAATATGTATAGCACTGTTTTCGGGCCATGTATGAATTACTAAATGTGACTGTGATAATATCCAAAATTTAGTTAAACCATTATTGGGAAACTGGTGTTTTTCTTTTTTAACTACATTTAACTTAAGATTGTTAATCAATAAATTGGCAATTTGATCAATAAATTTTTCGTTTATTTCTACCTCTTTCGTAAAAATTATTTTGACAGCGTAGTGTTGGAAAAAGGGAAAATTAATCATTTGTATATACTTTTTTTAAATTTAATTCGATAGTTTTTGTACTCGGTGTCCAATCTAAAACATACAATGAACTTTGTGAACCAATACTTTCTGCCCCGAAATATTTGTTAAATTGTGGGAATTTAGTCTTTATTAGTAGATTGTGCCCCAATATCAATTTTTGAATCTCAACCTCGCGTTCTCTGGCTCTATCACTATTTCCATAACACAGATAAATTCTCCCTAAAAAATTTTTTTTAAATATCCTGATGGCTTGGTTTAGAAAAATATTTATTCCGTCAATAGTGTATGGAGGATCAGTAAAAACTACATCATATTCATCAAGCCATTTTTTATCGATGGGTTGAGATAAATCTTGTTCAATTATTTCAATCTCCAGATCATTTTCTTTCGATATTTTGTTAATAAACTCGTTTAGTCGTTTATCTATTTCAAATACGGTTATTTTATTGCATTTATGAGTTAGGGCAGCGGCAACCGAGACCAAGTCATCGTCACCTAAAAAAGCTACCTTTTTGTCATTTAGATCTCCGTTTTTTAATAGTTTTATCACTCGTTTTATGGTCGTTTTGATAGTGGCGTTAAATTGATCTAAATCTCTGTTTGGCTTTGGTCTAAATTTTTGGTATTTTATTAAAACCTCTCTAACTCTTTTTAAATCACAAGTCCTTTCATCAAGTCTAATTTTATTTGACATTTCTCGAATCTCATTGACCATGCTTTTTTTTACAAAAATATATTTTGAATTCTTTTCAAGAATATCAGTAAATTCGTGGATTAATCGGTACAAATGTGTTTGCGGCAATCCCAGTTTTCTAATTAATTCCTTGCTGGTATATCTTAATGGCTCAGAAATTAAAATTAAGAATTTCACCACCACTCTATGGCGTAACTCAAGTTTCTTGCTGATTATTTCTACCTTATTTAAAAATTGTTTCTGCAACATATCGTTATTATAAACTATTTTTTGATTATTTATGTTTACAAATAGCCTATATTATTATATAATAGGAAGATGAAAAAAGAAACTGTTTTCAGTCCTATTTCTGAAAACGAACTAAAAGATATATTGGATTTTGACCCAGTCGAGAAGTTGGGCCAAAATTTTTTAGTAGATCCAGACATGGTTCGAACTGTTACCTCCCTCACAATAATGGGAGCTAGGGTGGTAGAAGTTGGTGCTGGTCCTGGAAATATGACCAAGGGTTTTGCGGCAAGAGCCAGTGATGTTACTGCATTGGAAATATTCCCTGGTTTTGCTGAAGCTCAGGAAATAATATTAGCCGGCTGCCACAACGTTAGAATTATTAACCAAAATGCATTAAAGTTTGACTATCAAAAATGGGTAAATACTGACCGAGAAGCTAGACATCAGGTAATCGGTAATATCCCCTTTAATATTTCTGAACCACTGTTAACAACACTAGCTGGTGTATCCGATAAGATAGAAAATATTACTTTATTGGTGGGTGACAACTTGGCTTCAATAATGACTACTACAAATCCACGAGATGATCGTTACAGTAGATTGTCCTTTATTTCTGGAATATTTGATATCA
>CAYSVP010000080.1:0-1929 GCA_964434595.1 uncultured Gammaproteobacteria bacterium
CGGTGCAATTATTTCCTTAATATTGGCAATAGCTGTTAGCATTCCTTTACCGTTATAGCGGGTTTTATCACCATCTAATAATACTGTAGCTTCTTTTGATCCAGCGGAAGCTCCATAACTGACCGAAGCTTCGCCAATCGAGCCGGTATCCAGAGTTATGGTTACTTCGAGTGACGGAGCTCCGCCACTAGCTAATATTTCTCGCGCTTGGATTAGTTTTATTATTGCCATATTGAGACATTATACTTCAACACTATTAATATTCACCACCTTCAAAAACTTATTATTTTCAAATTCCCCCTTGACCATTTCTTTTATCTGAATATAATATTAGCAGTCTACTGCCATGACTGATAATTATTAGTTTAAGTTTAATTGTATTATGTCTAAATCAAATATTCATCCCGTTCCCGGTTATCTATTAGTTGAACCTCAGAAAAAAGAAAAAACCACTCCATCGGGAATTGTCCTTCCTGACTCTCACGAGGATAAACCTCAAGAAGGTTTAGTACTCAGTATTGGTGAAGAATTTACCACCGATTATGGTGTTAAAAAAAGCGCTCCCTGTAAAGTTGGTGACGTCATTATTTATCGTGAATGGGGCGGTAAAGAATATAAAGAAAATGATACTGAATTGCTCATTTTAAAATTTGAAGACGTCATGGCCGTCATTACCAAATAATTTTTTTCATTATTAATTATTAATTAATTATTCTCAAAAGAGTCTCTCTTTCTTCAAAAGAAGAAATCCACCAAAGGTGGGAGAAGAATCTAAACAATTATGGCAAAACAACTAAAATTTGGGCAAGATGCCCGTCAATCACTTTTAAAAGGTATCAATGTTCTGGCTGATGCCGTGGTTACCACTCTCGGTCCCAAGGGCCGTAATGTCGCCATCGATAAAAAATGGGGCGGTCCTTCCGTTATTCATGATGGAGTTACTGTCGCCAAAGAAATCGACCTTCAGGATCCTTATGAAAATATGGGTGCTCAGCTCTTAAAAGAAGCAGCTTCTAAAACTAATGATATTGCCGGTGATGGCACTACCACTGCCACTCTTTTAGCGCGATCTATCGCCAATAAAGGTCTTCAAAACGTCGCTGCTGGTGCCAATCCAATGATGGTTCGTTACGGTTTAGAAAAAGGTCTCAATGCTGTTATTAATCAGCTTGATTCCATGAAAAAAGAAATAAAAATTGACGATAAAGCCAGTATTGAACATGTTGCCACTATCTCTGCCGGCAACAATGAAATCGGTAAAAAAATTGCTGAAGCTGTCATTAAAGTTGGTCGTGATGGTCTAATTACAGCCGAAGAGGGTAAGGGTCTTGGTTTGGAGACCAAAGAAACTTCTGGAATGGAATTTGATTCCGGTTTTTTGTCTCCTTACTTTGCGACCAATACCGAATCTTTGGAAGCTGTTATTGACCGTCCCTACATTATTATTACTGACAAAAAAATTAGCTCTATTCAAGATATTCTGCCTTTTTTGGAAAAACTTGTTAAATTAACCAAAAATTTTGTCATCATTGCTGAAGATATTGATGGTGAAGCTTTAGCTACCCTTGTAGTGAACAAACTTCGTGGCACTTTTAACTGTCTGGCCGTCAAAGCTCCCGGTTTTGGTGATCGTCGCAAAGCCATGTTGGAAGATATTGCAGTTTTAACCAATGGTAAGGTAATATCTGAAGATATTGGTGCAAAATTTGACAACATTGATCCTGCTGAATACTGCGGTAAAGCTGATTCGGTTACTGCCGACAAAGATAAATGTCGTATTCTTGGTGGTCAAGGTAGCCAAGAAGAAGTTGATGCTCGAGTTGCTCAGCTTCGTATTCAAATGGGCAAATCAACCAGTGATTACGATAAAGAAAAAATGGCCGAACGTATAGCCAAACTTGCCGGCGGAGCCATTGTTCTTCAGGTTGG
>CAYSVP010000081.1:0-1909 GCA_964434595.1 uncultured Gammaproteobacteria bacterium
CCGATTACCAAAGCCTATGCCGCTATTCCCGCCTATATAATATTTTTTTATTTTGTCTGGCAATCATTTCTCAAAAGAAATTTTCAACCTTTATTGTTAGGAATTATTTCGTTAATTGTGGCATTATTTATTTTTTTTCAATTTAACTCTCAATCCGGAAATCTTTTAGTTTTCAAACCTTTATGGTTTACCAATAGTATGATCGAATCACCCGATCGTTTTTATGTTCCTTACTTGGCTAATATGCGTTATGCGCTTGAAGCTAGCGGTCGAATAGGTCCCAGATTAATTTTTATTCATCTTCTAGCGATATTTATTTTTATTATTGGCAATTTTTCCTGGCGTATTATCGGCTTTTTTGATTATTCTAAAAAACATTTTGCTTATTTAATATCAATAATAATATGCTCAACTATTCCTCTTATATTTATTCAAAGTGGAACTGCCTGGAATACTATTCAATTTATTTACTATGGTTTGTTTTTAAGTAATGTTTTATTAGCCTATTATCTTAGTAAACATCATCATCTATGGCTTAATTTACTAATTATTTTTACTTTTCTAATCGCCTCAATACCTACAATTAAAAACTATCTTGGTAATCCGGCTCCATCAAACCTACCCCCGTCAGAGATTTTAGCTTTAAAATTTCTATCTCAACAACCATCAGGAACTGTTTTAACTTATCCTTATGATGAATACCTAAAAAAAAGTTTATCCTCACCAATACCTCTTTATGCCTATGAAACTACATCCTATGTTGCCGCTTTTTCATATCAACAAACTTTTGTTGATGATTATATGAATTTGTCAAATTCCGGTTTTGACTATCAAACTCGTCTACAAGCATCTACAAACTTTTTTCTTCAACAATCCGAATTTCAAGATCGGGGATTTCTGGTTAACAATCAAATTGATTATATTTACTTAACCGGACAACAAATTCAAAAAACAAATATTAATCCAGCCAAAATGTATCTTACTAAAATTTACGATCAGCCTGATGTTATTATTTACCGAGTCCAAAGATAACCAACAATGAAAAAACATCTCAATTTAATTTTCATAATTACTGTTATTATCGCTTTTGTTGGTAGATTATTATTAACAAAATCGGCTGTTCACGGTGATTTAATAATGCAGGCTGGCTGGGGTCAATGGATATTTTTAAATGGTAGTTTTCGCGGATTTTATGAAAATGGAGTTTGGATATATGGATGGCCCAATCATCCGCCTTTAATAAGTTATGTTTATGGACTTGGTTTTCAAATTCATAATTGGCTAAATTTATGTTTAGTCAATTTTGGTAATTTTATTGCTTTGAATCATCTTGGTGCTGGACACTTGCCTTGGTTTTACCAATTTGTTAATTGGTTTGGCAGTTTTAAATATCCCGAATCACCATTTTTGTGGGGACAATTAATTTCCTTAAAAATAATTCCTATTTTAAGTGATTTCATATTGGCCTATCTCATATCAAAAATGAGTCGAAAAAAATGGTTAGGAATAGTATATTTATTATCTCCTTTTAGTTGGTATGAAAGTGCTCTTTGGGGTCAAAATGATCAGTTGGGATTAATTTTCTTACTTCTATCTTTTTGGATGTTAGTAAAAAATAAATGGTCATTTTTATCGCCCATATTAATGGCAGTTAGTGTAGGATTGAAACCTACTGGAATGATATTTGCACCTTTATTCATGTGGCTGGCAATTAAGAATAAAAAATTATTTTTAAACGTTACTGTAGGTGGAATTATTACTTTGTTACTCTATTGTCTTATGGTTACTCAAATTAGTAACCGTGATATCATTGCTTTTAGTCTCCATCTTCAAAAAGAAATGTTTGTCAAAGGCGAATGGTGGACTTGGGCCAATTCATTTAATTTTTGGCGGGTAATTACTGGGTATT
>CAYSVP010000082.1:0-1906 GCA_964434595.1 uncultured Gammaproteobacteria bacterium
GAAGCGAGATTTTGTTATTCATTTGGAGTGTTTTTTAATTGGTGATAAAGAGAAAAAATTTCGTTTGACATATATTTCCAATCGATTTTTTTTGTTTGTATTAAGTTTATTTTATCTCTTTTTAAAATATTTTTTAGGGTTTTTCTTGCTAAAGATAAGTTTCTTGGGTATAAGAAACCATTTTTCTTATTATCAATAATTTCTTTTGTTCCAGCCTCATTCAAACCTAATACAATTCTGTTATTATTTACAGCTTCTAAAGTCGCGATTCCAAACGGTTCATTAAAATAGTTTGCGATAAAAATACTATGTTCTTTAATTAATTTTTTCTTTTTCTTTTCATTATATGTTTTTATTAGATTGATTTTTATTCCCATTTTTTTACTTAGTTCAATGATGTATTTAGATTCGTGTGTTTCATGACCAATAATAGTGATTTCATTTACTATATTTTTTATTTGATTAAGAGTAAATTCAAACCCCTTAAGTTTTGTAAGTATTCCTATTGATAAAATTTTTTTATTATTAATAATAACTATTTTTTTTGGTTTTATTTTTTTCAATCCTATATATTTTATTATTCCCCTTTTTTTATATATTTTATAAAGAATATTGCGAGAATATTCAGAATTAACAATGATATATTTGGCATTTTTGCAATTTATTTTATCTATTAGTTTGGTTGGCAATCGAATAAATCTTGATACTATGGATTTTATTGATTTGTAATTAAAAGAAGTATTTTCGTAAAATTCTCTTTTTGATTCTTCAAACATATAAAAAACAGTAGTTTTAGCAGTATCTAAATACCGAAGAATGTATGGACTTTGTACCAAATGACAAGGAAATACTAAAATTAAATCATATTTTCTTTTACTTATTATTTTCGAAATTTTTTTATCAGTTTTAGGTAACTCAATAATTATTTGTTTTAAATGATCAAAAATATTATTTGTCTTTTTTAATTTATAATAAAAATTTTTTCCATTAGTACTAATTTTTACTTTACTATTTAAAGAATAAATATCAATAAGATTTTTATCTTTTGAATTTTCAACAAATTTTTTAAGGTGAAATAGTGCACCTCCATAATTTAAATTGTGATATATAGCTATTTTCATTATTGTTTATTTGTTAAAGATAAGTTATATTTTTATATGTTAGATATATTACATATAATTTATACATTCTTATTTTTAATATTTTTTTTATTTAAAGTTAATAGCGTAAACGCAACAGTTTTTTTTCAAGAAGATTTTAACAGTATTAATACTAGTTGGAATTATAATTCAAATTACGGGGAAATTATTTTTCAAGATGGAATTATGGTGTTAGATAGTGATAGTTCAAATGGTTTTCCGATAGTGACAAGCAAATTTGGTCCAGTTTTTCCTAATGATATTAATTCGGTTTTTGAAGTTAAATTTAAATTTAATTCTTATGGAACCATGGGTGATGGAATTAGTATTGGATATACTGGTGTAACTGCTTATCCTTTTTATATTTTTTCTTTTTGGCAAAGTCCAGATATGTATCTGATTTACAATAACTACTATCAGTATAATTACAATTTTTGTAAACCAGCTGTAAGTGATGAGGCAACTAGAATTTATACTGGTGTTGATGGTGTAGATGAAAATTGGCATGTCTTAAGAATAGAAAAAACACCTGGTACTTACAGTGTATTTATTGATAAGGAGAAAAGATCTGAACCAATTTTTGTTACCTACGATGGATTATGTAATCCAGATACAATATTTTTAGGCAATCCATCTGTGGGTGGATTAAACACATGGAATTCATTATCTATTGACTATTTATCTATTTTTTCTATTGATGATAAACCCTTACCTTCCCCTACTCCAACAATAATTCCAACACCGGAAATGACTTCGACGCCAATACC
>CAYSVP010000083.1:0-1847 GCA_964434595.1 uncultured Gammaproteobacteria bacterium
ACATTATTAACTACTATTTCAAATTTTTCATTAGCACGTTTTTTTGTAATCAATTCATAAATTACAAAAATAATCCTTCCACCGTCTAGAGCCGGAAATGGTAATACATTAACAATCGCCAAATTTACCGATACAATTCCAAAAAAATGAACTACTGCTAAAATCCCCTGACTTTGTTTAATGCTACTTGTTGCTTCAAACATTCCAATCGGACCTGATACATCTTTGGGTATCTGGCCCATCATTAAACCACCAATCATTTTAAATACCCCACCACCAATAACTTTACCCCAAAAATAGGCTTCTTTAAAACCAGCTCCAATTCCTTTATAAAACTCGTACCACTTCACTTTTACCATCTCGGTGTTTGAAATTGCTACCCCCATACTACCTTCCCCTTCTGGTGGTTTTTCCCGTATCTCTATAGTTATTTCCTCTTCTTTAGAGTCTGAAGTTTGAATTTTTAATTTTATTTCTTGACCTTTATATTTTTCCACCTCTTCGGTTAGTTTTTGAGGTGTTTTAATTTCGATTCCATTAACACTCTTTATCCAATCATCAATTTTCAAATTTGCTTTTTCTGCCGGGCTATTTTTTGCGACTTCAATAATCTTTACCTGTTCAGTCTCAGTTGGCACTCCCATTATAGTGTAAACTACTGAAAATATTACCACTGCTAATACTAAATTCATCATTACTCCACCTAAAACCACCAACGCTTTCTGCCAGGGATTTTTATTTTGAAATGAATATTTATCTTCTTTTGTTTTCTTAACTTTAACTGATGAATCTGCTGGATTTTCCCCTAATAACTTACAAAATCCACCAATCGGTAACCAGTTTAAACTCCATATTGTGCCTTTCCATTTTTTACTGATTATTGTTGGTGGCAAACCTAAACCAAATTCCTCAACTTTCACTCCAACTATTTTTGAAGCAAAAAAATGTCCAAATTCATGAACTAAAACTAAAATTGACAGTGCTAAAACAAAAATAAATATATCCATATGTCCTAAATTTTAGCAAACAATCCTATGTTTTTATCTTTTAGATTTTAGATTCTTTTTTCTTTAACCTCTAATCTCCAACTCTTTTTTCCTAGAAATTTCTTCCAACTTTCCAATAAATGAATCAGTTACTTTTTGCAATTCAGCTTCATCACGTTTGAATTCATCTTCAGATACTGTCTTCTCGTTCTTAGCATCCATCAGTTTTTTTCTAAAATCAGCTCTAGCATCACGAATCATTCCCCTAGCTCCTTCCAATTTTCTTCCCAACAATTTAATATAATCTTCGCGCTGTTCTTGGGTTAACATCGGTAAAGCCATTCGAATCACCTGTCCATCAACTACTGGATTCATTCCAATATTAGCCGCCTGAATACCATTACAAATTTCCCGAGTTAAACCTTGATCCCATGGCTGAAACATTAAACTCCGGACATCGGGTACCGAGATTGATCCCAATTCAATTAATTTCATTTTTTGATTACCATAAACTGTTACTGCCACATTTTCAATCAACCCAGGAGTAGCCCGCCCAGTTCGCAACGAAGCAATATCATTGACGAACAAATCAGTAATCTTTCCCATTCGGACGTTAACGTCAACAAAATTTATCATAAGTCATTATATCAAACCCCTTTCCGTAAAAGTTTATATTTCCTCAAAGAAAAAATAAGAGTTGATTTAAATCTCAAACCTCTCTATCCTGCCGACCTTAACATTCTCACCAAACTTGGCACTCAAGGCAGTTACTAAATCAACCACTTTTTTGCTACCATCCTTAATAAAATCCTGTTCTAATAATTTTTGTGAACTTTCTGGATTCATCGCCGCAACCTGCAA
>CAYSVP010000084.1:0-1798 GCA_964434595.1 uncultured Gammaproteobacteria bacterium
ATTCTTGGGTTTCTTTTCTTTAAACGAGAAAAATGGCTTAAAAAAAATAATTAAAGTCACCCGATATCTTCAGGAGTTTGAGAAAAAAGTCTATCTAATACAATTTGTATTACTTCTTTATTTTCACCAGGCACCAGAGTGTGTAATTGTTCAGCAATTATACCGAGATTCTCTAATCTTTCTTTCAAATAACCACTCTTATTTAGCATTTTAAATTCTAAAGAGAGAGAAATCTGCCCAGCTAATATCCTTCCAAACATATAGACTTTTTTTGGATCTCCAATTGCTTCAACAATCCCTTTTCCAAATTCACTCTCGGGATCAAATTCATTTTTTTTAGGATCAATTCCTATCTTTTCAAGATATGGTTTAGCTCTTTCTTCATCTTTTTGAATTTCCTCCATAATTTTTTGTTTATAATCTCTTATTTCGGTTTGTGCCATTTGAATATCTTCCTTTGTAAAACGATTCCAGGTCGTATCTGGTTGTAAATGTGTTTGTTGTACAATTTGTAAATATTCTTGTTCAAATTCACCTCCAAACTCTTTGTTCAGATCTTTTGCTATTTCCATCAAGCTTCTAAAAGAATCTTCCGGTTTAATCAATACTTTCATTATCTTTTCTCTTTCCTCTGGATTTAATTTATTTATAGTCGTTTTCAGACTACCCAAAAAAGATTTTTGATCTTCAATTATTTCTTTGGCTCTTTCTTTTCCTTCGGTAGGTAATTTTGTTGGACTAGCCAAATCAAAAGCTATAACCCTTGGTGGATTTTCATTTTTTAAAAAATAAATTTCTTTACCAAAATCAGCTGCCCTACAATTATTTTCATTCATGGAATGACCAATCATTAGTGTTTGGTAAATCGCCCGACCCAAATCCTTAGTATCTAAACATTGTCTATCGGATTCATTATCTAAACTTAATGCCTTCACCTGTTCCATTAAAAGTACTCTTTCACTAGGGTTGTTATTATCTTCTATCATTGTAGACACTACAGTAAATGGTCTCACCCATTGTAAATGAGATGTTAAAAAATCTGTATCTAAAACAAATGAATTGGGAATAGTCATCATGTCTGTATTTTTTCTTGGTTTTTTTATTAACCACTGATTATTAATTTTTCTACCATAAGACTCACTTAATCTATTCAGCTGTTCATCATTTAAAGACAAGTTTGAACTGTAAATCAAAGCACTAATTCCTTTGGTTGAAAATAATGTGTCCGATTTTATAGCCTCTTGTCGCTGCTCACTACTCAAAATTTGAAATAGTGGACTAGAAAACATTGTTCTTCTAACTTCAACTTTTTGATCAGAATTTTTCTCATTATCTATCATATAGAACAATTCTAACATTCACACAGTTTTTTCAATAAACCAAATTAGAATAATTAGTTATTCATAATATCTTTTACCTTTTTCATTAAATCCGATTCTTTTCCCTCGTACCCCAATGCCCAGAAACCCACCCCTCCGGCCTGCATTTGTTTAGCCAAATTTAATTTCGCCGTTAAGCTTCTTTCATTTTCAAAAAACACCTGATAATAATTCGTCGCCATATAATTTTCGGCAACTTTTTTCCATTTTCCCTTTACTTTTTTGCTCACTGTTCGTGTCTCTTCCTCAACTTTCGAGAAACTCGCCCATGGCGTCATCGACAATTCGTCCCAATTTATTATCCCGTCAGTTTCCCCCCAAGTTGTGTCCACTGTTTTGCCTTTAGCCTCATTAAAACTCACCATCCATCCTGTTCCAATAGTTGCACTTCCCATTTCTGTACCAGTTGTTTGCCACAT
>CAYSVP010000085.1:0-1636 GCA_964434595.1 uncultured Gammaproteobacteria bacterium
CCATTAGCAGTAATATACGCTGACTGCTAAGTGACGTCAAGAGGGGAAATTAAGAAATTTTATATTCTAAAACCTAAAAATATAAATATGGCTGATAATAAGACCATATTTAAAATTGAAAACAGATGAAAAAACAAAAGTAAAAGGAACAGAATAAGATAAAAAGAGATCAATAAATTTAACTTAATTTTACGAATAAAAAGAAAAGTTGATGATAAAAAACAGGTGAATAATAAAATAAAAAAAATAAGATAATTAAATACTGATCCAGGGGAAATCAAATTAACAAAACCAAAAAATACCAACCAAAGGATGAAAGTGGATAGATAAAAAAAATTAGCTTTCGATAGCAGTTTTGTCTTCATGATTTTCTATTTCAATTTTATCGATAACTTTTTGAAGTTTTTTAGTACGAGTATTACTGACTTCCTCATATTGTTTATGAAGGCTATCTATTCTGTCACCAATTTTATTGAATTCTTCATTATATTTCTCAAATTCAGTGTTGAAGATTTTTATCTGAGCAATAATCCCCTGAACATTTTTTTGGAAATGAAAATTGTCATAGGCTTGGCGAACCATTCGAAGAATAGCAGTAAAGCTGAATGGTCCGGCAAAAACTATTTTTTTGTTAAATGCTTCTTCAAGAATATGGGGGAATTTTTCATAAATAAAAGAAAAAATCATTTCATTGGGAATAAAGACAATCACAAAATCAACAGTATTCTGTTCAGGATTGATGTAATCACGACTATTAACTTCATTAATTTTTTTCTTAACATCAGCCTCAAATAATTTTAGATATTGATTTTTTTGGGCAGAGTCTTCGGTTTCACTCATTTTGACGATATTACTGTAGGGAAACTTGGAATCAACATTTATTTTTGTTTTATCGGGAAGATAAATTGTAAAATCTGGTCGACTGGCGCCTTCTGATTCTTGTTTGGTATATTGCTCGCCAATAACAAAACCAATTTGTTTTAGAAGATCTTCAGCAACTTTTTCACCGAAGGCACCACGCATTTGATTATTACTAAGAGTTTTTTTGAGTGATTCAGTGGATATTGATAACTGTTCAGTTATCCGACGACTACTTTCGATTGATTCTTTTAAACTGTTAAAAGAGCCCACTCTTTCTTTTTCAACAGAGTTTAATTGATCCTGAACCTGCTTAATCATTTTTTCGATAGCGTCTTTTTTGTTTGACAAATCGGTTTGAATTTGAATATTTTTATCGTTAAGTTTGTCGTTTGATTGTTTTACTAAGGTGTCAATGGCTTTAGACAAGTCAACCTCCGATGTTTTAGTAGTTTTTTGAAGAAAAATAAAATAAATAACGGCAAAGAGAATTAAAATGAGAAGAATATAAACTAGGGTCATAGATTATTTTACCGTATTTGATTACTAATTAAATTTCTATCTTAATCGGAGGGTTAAAATATTTCTCAAACAAATAATGTAAATGGTCAGTGTCTTTGCAGTCACAACCAACAGGGAATTCAAGAGCGGTGATTTTTGCAAAAGTTTGAGAGATTAGTTCTGATAATTTATTAGTATCTTCATTGGTAATAATAAAATCCGATTTTTTAAATTGACCTTTATTATCTTTTTGGACAAAGTCAATTGATCCGGAGGT
>CAYSVP010000086.1:0-1568 GCA_964434595.1 uncultured Gammaproteobacteria bacterium
ATGGTATTCAGTCTCTTAAAGATGAATGTCAACGTTTCCTCGGCGACTTTAAACTATTATAATTTATTTATAGATATGAAAAAATTAAAAGTAATCTTGATAATTGTCTTAGTTGCCTTAGTCTTTTGGGCTTTCAGTTCTTATAATCAATTTGTTACCTTAAATCAAAAAATTGATAGCCAATGGGCTCAAGTTGAGACTCAATATCAACGACGTTTTGATCTAATTCCTAATTTGGTTAAATCTGCTGAAGGTGTCATGAATCAAGAAAAACAAGTTTTTTCTGATTTAGCCAATGCTCGTTCTCAATATTCTGGTGCAAAAACCGTCGATGAGAAATCTGCCGCTGCTAGTCAATTGGAATCTTCTCTCGGTCGACTCCTAGTCATCGTTGAAAACTATCCTCAACTCAAATCTAATGAAACAGTTAATAAATTAATGGATGAGTTGAGTGGAACCGAAAATCGTATAGCCGTCGAAAGAAAACGTTTTAATGAAGAAGTAACTTCATTCAATCTTTCAGTGATTAAATTTCCTGGTAATATTTTGGCCAATATCTTTGGCTTCAAATCTCGTCCTTTCTTTGAATCCGATGTTGATGCCAAAAATGCCCCTCAGGTAGATTTTAATCAATGAGATTTTTAAAAGTATTTTTTGCCCTAGTTTTATTTTTGCTGATACCTATCAGTGTCTATGCTTTAAATTTGCCTAATTATTCCAGTCGGGTTAATGATTTTGCTCAAATCTTTAGTTCTGATTTCAAGCTTAATCTTGAACAAAAATTAACTCAAATTGAGACTAATACTACCAATCAAATTGCCGTAGTTACAGTCGAAAATCTTCAGGGTATTACTATCGAAGATTATTCTGAACAACTTTTTAAGTATTGGGGAATAGGTCAGAAAGAGAAAGATAATGGTATTTTAGTTTTGATTGCTCTCGAAGAAAAACAAGTTCGAATTGAGGTTGGTTATGGTCTTGAACCGATTATTACTGATGGTCGTGCTGGAGAAATAATTAGAAAACAAATCACTCCCGAATTTAAAAATGGCAATTATGAGAAAGGAGTATTAAACGGAATTGATAAAATTAATCAATATTTTACAGGCCAGATTATAGAAGATCCACCTCAAAAAAATAACTCCAAAAATAATTCTAATTTTAGTTTCTTTTTATTTATTTTTTTAAGTTTTATTTCTTATGCTTTTGCCTTCATGGCTCGAAGCAAATCTTTTTATGCTGGCGGTATTGGCGGTGCTGCGATTGGATTTATAATTGGTTTATTTGTTTCATTGTCTTTTGCTCTTACTTTATTTTTTATTATTGGACTTATTGGCTTGTTTTTGGATTTTATTCTTTCCAAAAATTATAAAAAACTAAAAAAACTTGGTAAAAGTACTGGTTTTTGGAGCTCTAGTGGTGGTTTTAGAGGTGGACTAGGTGGTGGCGGTTTTGGTGGTTTTAGAGGTGGATCTTCCGGTGGTGGTGGAGCTAGTGGTTCCTGGTAATTTTCAATTTAATATTTTATCTCTCTGGTTTTATCGTCGATATATTCAAAATTTATCGAC